>NZ_JBHTDO010000047.1:0-81508 GCF_042666575.1 Actinoplanes sp. GCM10030250
CGGGGCGGGGGTGGGGTGGGGCGGGGTGGGTGGGGGCGGCCGTAGGGTTGGGCGGCTATGAGTGAGATGGGAACTGCTGAGGAACGGCCCATTCGTACGTTTCATCCGAGGCGTGGGCGGATGAGTGCTCGCCACTTCGATGCGCATGAGGCTTTGTGGCCGCGGTACGGGTTGACCGTCACCGACGGGGACCGGAGCGCGCTTGATGTGAGGCGGCTGTTCGGGAGAGCGGCTCCGGTCGTACTCGAGATCGGTTTCGGTATGGGTGATGCGACCGCGGAAATGGCTGCGGCGGACCCCGAGCGGGATTTTCTTGCGGTTGAGGTGCACACGCCGGGTATCGGGAATCTGCTGGCTCTGGTCGGTGAGCTGGGGTTGACCAATGTGCGGGTGGCGCGGGGTGACGCCATGCAATTGGTGCATCGGATCGCGGCGGGGGCGCTGGACGCGGTGCATGTGTTCTTTCCGGATCCGTGGCCGAAGGCTCGGCATCACAAGCGCCGGTTGATTCAGCCGGGGAATGTGGCGGTGCTGCGGGATCGGTTGCGTGTGGGCGGGGTTCTGCACTGCGCGACGGATTGGCCGGATTACGCGGTGGCGATGGCGGAGACGCTGGATGGGGATCCGGGGTTGCGGCGGCTTCCGGACGGGGCGCACGGGCGGCCGGAGACCAAGTTCGAGCGGCGGGGCACGGCGGCGGGGCGGCCGATCAGCGATCTGCGATACGAACGAACCTGAGGGAGAGCAGAGCAGCGACGAGGGAAGCAAGTCGCGCTGGGCGGAACGGGACCGCGCCGGGCAGGGGCTGAGCTGTCTGGCAATTTGCCGCTTTTAGGGTATTCGCGCCTCTACGCTGGGGTGTGGAGGTCAAGGCCATGCGGCGAGATGACCCCGGCGTCGGCGCCGGGCCGTCCGAGAGGGCGCCTGCGGCGGAAGCCGCGGCATTCGCGCGCCCGGCCGAGCCCTCTTTCGGGGGGACGGCCGTCGACGAGCACTTCGTCTCGCCGGCGGCCGCCGCGAAACCGCATCTGAACGGGACTACGACCCCGCACCGGGCCGGCGTCTTCCGGGACGCCGGGTCGCCCCTGCACCGCGGCGTCCTCACCAGCGGCTCCGCCGATCAGCTGGCCGCCCTTGTCGCCCGCGCGGCTCAGGTACCCAGCGCCTGCATCCAGTTCGTCGAGGGGTCGCGGCTGCGGCTCTACGGCAGCTGGGGAGTCTCCACCGACTGGGACGTCGTGGCCGAGACCAGCCTGCAGGACTCGGTCGGCGGCCTGGTCGTGCGCACCGGCAGTGCCGTGATCATCGATGACGCCCGGCACGACGAGCGGGCGCCGGGTGAGGGCGCCTACCTGGGTCATCCGGTGCACGACCGGCTGGGGCAGGTACTGGGGGTGTGCTGCGCCTACGACCGCCGGCCGCGGAAGTGGACACCGGAGCAGATCACCGCGGTGGCCGAGGCGGCCGAGGTGGCGACGCTGCTGATCGGTGAGCAGCTGGCCCGGTACGAGCTGGAGCAGCAGCATCGCTTCCTCGACGCCGTGCTGGACAGCCTGCACGACGGGGTTGCCGCGTGTGACGCCACCGGCCGGGTGGTCTTCGTGAACGACCGGATGCGCCGGCTCTGGGGCGACACCCCGATCGCCGAGGTGACCGGGCTCGAGGACGGTTCCGGCGCACCGATGCGCCACGACGACCTGGGACTGTTCCGGGCGCTGCGCGGGGAACGCGTACGGGACGAGCCGATCGCCGCGCAGGGCCTGAGCCGCCGCACCCGCTATTTCCTGATGGACGCCCAGCCGATCCACGGCCCGGACGGCGGGGTGGTCGGTGCCGTTCAGGCGATCCAGGATGTCACCCGGCAGCGGCGGGCCGAGCGGTTCCGCAGTTGTGAGCTGGCGGTGACGACCGCGCTGGCCGAGGCGCCCTGCATCGAGGGTGCCGGGCCGCGGGTGCTGGAGGCCGTGGTCGCGACGCTGGACTGGGTGCACGCCGAGCTGTGGATGGTGGACGGGCAGACGATCCGGGCGGCGGCGCGGTGGAGCGCACCGGGCTGGCCGACGAGCATCCCGGTGCCGGAGGAACTGGCGTACGGGCAGGGGCTCGCCGGACGTGCCTGGCAGGTGGACAAGCCGCTGTGGATCCGCGACGTGGGCCGCCCGCAGAGCCTGATCTCGCCGGACACCGCCGCCGAGCGGCTGCACACCGCGCTGGCCATCCCGGTCCACGACGGTTCGGGGCCGATAGGGGTGCTCACCGTCTTCGCGGACTCGGTGGAGGATCCGGAGGACGAGCTGGTGGCCCTGATGTCGGGGATCGCCGCCCATCTGGGGCAGTTCGTCGAGGGGCGCCGGGTGGAGGACCTTCAGCGGCAGCTGACCCGGAGCAAGAACGAGTACCTGGCGCTGATCGGGCACGAGCTGCGCACGCCGCTCACGTCGATCAGCGCGTACACCGAGCTGCTGCGGGAGGCGGACGAGCCGACGCTGGTCCGGGACGGCCCGCGGCTGATCAAGGTGATCGAGCGGAACACCAACCAGCTGCGGGAGATCATCAACGAGCTGCTGGAGCTCTCCGCGCTCGACGCGGGGCACGCGGACGTCCGGCGTACCCCAATGGATCTTGCCGCTGTTGTCCGTGACGTGGTCGATCGCACGCGGGTGGCGATCGACGGCGCGCCCGTGGTGATCGACGCGGATCTGCCGGGTGAGCTGATCGTGCCCGGCGACCGGGACCGGCTGCGGCACATCGTGGAGAACCTGCTGGGCACCGCCGTTCGCTACAGCCCGGACGGCGGGCACGTCGAGGTTTCGCTGCGCAGTACCGGGAGGGCCGCTGAGCTGGCCGTCTCCGATGCCGCGGGCGACGTGCCGCACATCGAGCGGGAACAGATGTTCACCGGGCTCTACCGGACGTCGCGCGGTCACGATCGGGTGCTGCCGGGGAGCGGGCTGGGCCTGACACTGAGCCGCGCGGTGGTGGAGAGGCATCACGGCAGCATCGAGCTGACCGGCGGGGACGCCGGGACGACCGTGCTGATCCGGCTACCGCTCGACGCTCGTTGACAACTCGTTGACATTTGTGGCCCTGGTCACCTCAGGTCCGCGGGGTGAGGATGAGGTCATGACGCGATGGACACCGGATCCGAGCTTCTACCCCTCACCAAGTGACGCCGCGAACGCACCCGCCGAGCAGCTGGCGTATGTCGCGGCCTTCGACCGCTCCGCTGAGAAGCCGGACGCGATCGCTGTCATCGACACCGACCCCGCCTCCGCCGCGTACGGCACGGTGGTGGGCTGGACCGATCTTCCGCACACCGGCGACGAGCTGCACCACTTCGGCTGGAACGCGTGCAGCAGCGCGCTCTGCCCGACCGCGCCGCACCCGCACGTGGAACGCCGCTACCTGATCGTTCCCGGTCTGCGATCGTCGCGGATCTACGTACTGGACACCAAGGAGGACCCGCGCAACCCGCGGCTGGTCAAGGAGATCGCTCCGGAGGAGCTGGCCTCCAAGGCGAACTACTCGCGGCCGCACACCATCCACTGCGGGCCGGACGGGATCTACGTCTCCGCGCTGGGCGCGGGTCAGGGTGGCGACGGGCCCGGCGGCATCGCGGTGCTCGATCACACCACCTTTGAGGTACGCGGGCAGTGGGAAGCCGACCGCGGAGATCAACAGCTGGCGTACGACTTCTGGTGGCACCTGACCCAGGACGTGCTCGTCACCTCGGAGTGGGGCACGCCCAACATGATCGAGAACGGTCTCGATCCCGAGCTGCTGCTGGGTCGCAAGTACGGCCACCGCATCCACTTCTGGGACCTGCCCAAGCGCACCCTGGTGCAGACCGTCGACCTCGGCGACCAGTACCAGATGGCGCTCGAGCTGCGCCCCGCCCACGACCCGTCGAAACAGTACGGCTTCCTCGGCGTGGTGGTCAGCGTCGAGGACCTGTCCGCCTCGGTCTGGCTGTGGCACCGTGACGGCGGCGAGTTCAAGGTCGAAAAGGTGATCGACATCCCGGCCGAGCCCGCCGACCCGGCCGTCCTGCCGCCGGCGCTCCAGCCGTTCTCGGCGGTGCCGCCGCTGGTCACCGACATCGACCTGAGCGTCGACGACAGATATCTCTACGTGAGCTGCTGGGGCACCGGTGAGCTGAAGCGCTACGACGTCAGCGACCCGTTCCACCCGGTCGAGGCGGGCTCGGTGCACCTCGGTGGCATCGTCCGGCGTACGCCGCACCCGTCCTCCCCGGGCGAACGCCTGGCCGGCGGCCCGCAGATGGTCGAGGTGTCCCGGGACGGCAAGCGGGTCTACGTGACCAACTCGCTGTACGGCTCCTGGGACGACCAGTTCTACCCGGACGGTGTCGGCGCCTGGCTGGCCAAGATGGACGTCACCGACGAGTCGTTCACGCTGGACCCCCGCTTCTTCCCGCACGGTGACCAGTTCCGCGGCCGCCGGGTGCACCAGACAAGGCTCCAGGGCGGGGACGCGTCGTCCGACTCGTACTGCTTCCCCTCGCAGTGACCTGGACCCAGTACGGCGCGCTCCTCGCGCTCGGCGCCTTCCACGGCCTCAACCCCGCGATGGGGTGGCTGTTCGCGGTGGCCCGCGGCATGCAGGAGCGCAGCCGCGCTGTGTTCCTCGGATCGCTGCCGCCGATCGCGGCCGGCCACCTCGGGTCGGTCGCGATCGTCGCGGCGGTGGTCTCGGCAACCCGGTCGGTGGTGGCAGCCAACGTGATCGGGGTTGTCGGCGGGCTCGTCCTGGTCGGGTTCGGGCTGTGGCGGCTGCTCTCCGAACGGCACTTCCGGTGGGCCGGGATGCGGTTGAACGCCGCGCAGCTGGCCGGCTGGTCGTTCCTGATGTCGTCGGCGCACGGTGCCGGCCTGATGCTGCTGCCGGTGCTGGCCACCACATCTCTGTCGGGGCACACCGGGCACGCGATGCCGGCCGCGGAGGGTATGGGCGGCTCGCCGTCGGCGGCGCTCGAAGGGCTGGCCGCGGCCGGTGTCCACACGATCGGGATGTTCGTCGTGATGGCGGCCTGCGGACTGGCCGTCTACGAGTTCGTCGGGCTCAACATCCTGCGCCGCGCCTGGTTCAACGTCGACCGGTTGTGGGCCGGCGTGCTGGTCGGCGCCGGCCTGATCACCATCGCCCTCACCCGCTGACACGCCGCCGTCCGGGGAGCTCCGGCTGGACGTGGGTGCTGCCTCCGAGCTCGCGAGACAGCACCCACAACCAGCCACGGAACAGTCTGTCAGCGTGCCGGGCGCACCACCGCTGCCGCTCCCCCACCACGGCGGACCGGTTCGGCGGAGGCGATGAAGCCACCTCCACGGGTGAACTCGATGGCTGTCGCCGCGCCCAGTTCGGCCACGTCAGGGCCGAACGTATGACCGAGAGCGGTCAGCGCCGGCCCGTACTGCGCATGGAACGCGGGCTCCGCCTGGATCCCGGCCGTGTTGCGCTGTGAGCCACGGGGCGCCGCCATCGCCTGCGGCAGGGTCATGCCCAGGTCGATCCGGTTGACGAGCGTCTGCAGCACGGTCGTGATGATCGTCGCGCCGCCGGGCGAGCCGAGCGCCAGGAACGGCTTGCCGTCCTTGAGCACGATCGTCGGCGACATCGAGCTGCGCGGCCGCTTGCCGGGGCCGGGCAGGTTGGGGTCGGGCGCGGTGCCCTGGGTGGGCGCGAAGTTGAAGTCGGTCAGCTCGTTGTTGAGGACGAAGCCACGACCGGGAACGACCATGGTGTTGCCGCCGGTCGCCTCGATGGTGAACGTGTACTCGACGATGTTGCCCCACCTGTCGGCGACGGTGAGGTTGGTCGTGCTCTGGCCCTGCTCGACCGGCCCGCCGACGGCGGCCGGGGTGCAGCCGGTCGCGGTGATGTCGCCCGGCTGCACCGGCTTGGTGAGCGCCCGCGTGCGGTCGACGGTGCAGGCCCGCTGCGCGGCCCAGCGGTCGGAGAGCAGCCTCTTCACGACCGGCTGGGGGGTGTTCGCGCCGACGTAGCGGTTGCGGTCGGCGAAGGCGAGGGCCGACGCCTCCAGGTAGTAGTGCAGCTTTTCGGTCGCGCTGGCGGAGGTGGGCAGGCCCTTCTCGATGATGTTGAGGGCCTCACCGACCGCGACGCCACCGCTGGAAGGCGTGTTCATGCCGTAGACGGTCAGGCCGCGATAGTCGGACCGGGTGGGCGCGGGGTGACGCAGCCGGTAACCGGCCAGGTCGGACTTGGTCAGGGCGCCGGGACGGATCGGGTACGCCCACGCGCTCGCCGGATCGGAAGCGACCGGAGGGTGCTGGACCGTCCGGATCAGGTCGTCACCGATCGCGCCGCGGTAGAACACACCGGTCCCGCGCTTGGCGATCAGCCGGTAGGTGGCCGCGAGGTCCGGGTTCCGCTGGGTGCTGCCGACCGCGGGCGGCGCGCCACCGGGCAGGTAGAGCGCCCGGGTCGACGTGAACTGGCTGAAGGCGGCGGCGTTGTCGGTGACCTGCTGCCGGAACGTCGCGTCGACGGGGAAGCCCCGCTCGGCGACACCGGCGGCCGGCTGGAGCAGGCTCGACAGGGACCTGGTGCCCCACTTGCGGGCCGCCGACTCCCAGGTGGCGAGCGTGCCGGGGGCGCCGACCGAGAGGCCGCTGACGCGGGCCTCGTTGAAGTCGTACGGCAACCCGTCCACCGGGTCGATGAAGAGCTTGTCGGTCGCCGTGGCCGGGGCGGTCTCGCGCCCGTCGATCGTTGACACGGTCCGGCTGCGGGCGTCGTAGTGGACGAAGAAGCCGCCGCCCCCGATCCCGGCCGAGAACGGTTCGGTGACGCCGAGCGTGGCCGCCGCAGCGATCGCGGCGTCGACCGCGTTGCCGCCCCGGCGGAGCACGTCGAGTCCGACCGCGGTGGCGGTGGCGTCGACAGTCGCGACCGCACCGCCGTAACCGGTGGCGGTCGGCCCCAGGGCCGTGCTCCCGCCGGCGGTGGCCGGTGAGGACGCGACCGCGATCCCCAAAGTTGTCAGTGACAGCGCTGTCAGCGCGGACAGGAACCGCATCGGCCCTCCAGGACAGTGTCGGTTGTCAATTCCTGCCTACCGGTGTTCGGGCTCCGGCACAACCGGAAACGATCGGGGTCGCATCGGTTTTCCGCCGCGGGGCAGGCCCAGCGTCATCCGACTCCGTACGGTTCCGGCTCGACGGCGGGGCACGACGCACCGGTGGCGGGCAGGGTCAGGTCACTCAGATAACGATCCACAGCCCGGCTGACGCACGTGCTGTGGCTGTACGCGACATGTCCCCATCCGTCGTAGGTGAGCAGGCGCGCGTCCGGCCCGAGCTGCATGGCGACCTGCCGTGCCCAGGTGTAGGCGGTGGCCGGGTCGTGGCGGGAGTTGACCAGCAGCACCGGTCCGGTGGCCCGCTGGATCGCACGCTGCGGGTTGACCGGCAGCCGCGGCCAGCCCAGGCACCCGGCGACAGCGGTCAGCGCCAGCGGGGAGGTCAGCATCTGCGGTGCGCGTACGGCCAGCGCCCGCAACTGATCCTGATAGCCGGCGAACCCGGCGACCGGCAGCCACCAGTCCTGGCAGACCACGGCCGGGAAGCTGTACGGGGTCTGGTCGACGGGCATCACGGCCCGCCGGGCGGTTGCCGGCGCCGGGGCGTACGCCTCCTGGAGGTAGTGCGCGAACGAGTACCACTGCGGGTCGTAGAAGGCGCTGAACGCCGCCGAGATCAGGTCCCAGACGGTCAGCCGGCTCGGCGGGTCGTACGGGTTGACGAGCGTACCGGCGGCGGCCCGCGCCATCAGCTTCGCCCAGATCGCCTTGACGTCGTGGCCACGCAGGACACACCTGGTGTCCCGGGCGCACCAGGCGACGAACTCGTCGAACGAGTCCTGGGACGCCTCGGCCGCCTGGGTCAGGAACTCGCCGGCGTCGACGCTGTGGTCCATGACGCTGTCCAGGACCAGCCCGCGCAGCCGCTGCGGGTAGTACTCGCCGTAGAGCTGGCCGAGCAGCGTGCCGTACGAGGCGCCGTAGAAGTTGATCTGCGGTTCGCCGAGGGCGACGCGGACCGCCTCCATGTCGCGGACCACGCTCGCCGAGTCGGCGTGGTGGAACGCGGGTCCGCTGCGCGACGAGCAGTCCGCGGCGAGCCGCTGGTTGAACGTGGCGATCCGGGCGAACTCGGACTCGCTCGCGGGCAGCGGTGACGGCTTGCTGTCGACGAGCGCCTGGTCGCAGAGGATCGGGGCGCTGCGCCCCACGCCGCGCGGGTCGATGCCGACGATGTCGAAGCGCTCGCCGACCTCGGCGCTGAGCGGCTGCGCCTCGAGCGCCATGGTCACCGCCGAGGCGCCCGGCCCGCCGGGGTTGACCATCAGGACGCCGATGCGCCGTTTCGGGTCGCCGGCCGGCCTGCGCGCCAGGGACACGTCGATCTGCGGCCCGTACGGCGCCCCCCAGTCGGCCGGCACGCGCATCGTCCCGCACTGGACCTGCTCGTCCTCGGGGCAGGTCTCCCACGTGATGGCGGGGGCCGCGTCGTAACGGACACGCGGCGGAACGCCCACTCCCGGGTCGGATCGGGCCGGCTGTGGACCGTACGCGAAAAAGGTCGTGAGGGTGAGGATCGCGGCCGTGACCGGCCGTCCCAAAGCTCGCAAAACCATCTCCGCCCTGCTTGGCCGCCGCGCCACGCGGCACCAATCTTGGGCCGGAACACCATGGCGAATCAGGCAAACAGCCACTTTTAACGCAGACGAAGCGCTAGCGCATGGCACCTTAGAGAGATGACCATCGTGACCAGGACCGCCCGCCTGGCCCTCGCCGCGACCGGCGTCGCCGTGCTCGCCGCCTGCTCGGACAACGGCGCCGCGGCGCCGCCGACCGTCCAGCCGGTGCCCTCGGCCTCGGTGCGCCCGTCGACGGCTGAGGCCTCCCCCGCCGCAACCGGTACGCCCGATCTGTCAGCGCCGGAGACGATCGCCTCCGGCCTCGACGTGCCGTGGGGCCTCGCCTTCCTGCCCGATGGCAGTGCGCTGGTCGCCGAGCGCGACAGCGGCCGGATCCTGCAGGTGACGCCCGGTTCGCAGCCGCGTGAGGTCTATCAGGTGACCGGGGTCGACGCCGGCGGCGAGGGCGGCCTGCTCGGTCTCGCGGTCGCCGCCGACTACGACAAGACCGAGCTGGTGTACGCCTACTACACCGGCGCCGACGACAACCGGATCGTCCGGTTCCGGCTCCGGGGCGGCGGGCAGCCGGAAATGATCTTCGACGGCCTGGAGAAGGGCGGGCGGCACAACGGCGGCCGGATCGCGTTCGGCCCGGACAGGATGCTCTACGTCGGCACCGGTGACGCCGGTGAGGAACCGCGCTCGCAGGACCGGGACGATCCGAGCGGGAAGATCCTGCGACTCACACCCGACGGGAAACCGGCGCCGGGCAACCCGTGGAACGGCTCGCCGGTCTGGAGCCTGGGCCACCGCAACGTGCAGGGCCTGGCCTGGGACGACCAGGGGCGGATGTACGGCATCGAGTTCGGGCAGAACACCTGGGACGAGGTGAACGTCATCGAGGCCGGCAAGAACTACGGCTGGCCGGAGGTGGAGGGACGCGGGGGGAACACGAAGTACGTCGACCCGATCGTCCAGTGGCGCACCGACGACTCGTCCCCCAGCGGTGCCGCCGTCGCCGGGGACACCCTCTACGTCGCCGCTCTGCGTGGGGAGCGGCTGTGGACGGTGCCGCTCGGCGGCGGAACGACCGAGGCGAAGTTCACCGGCGAGTACGGCCGGCTCCGCACGGTCGCCGTGGCCCCGGACGGCTCTCTGTGGCTGACCACATCGAACCGGGACGGCCGCGGCGACCCGCGCGACGACGACGATCGGATCCTGCGCTTTCCCGCACGCTGACGATGATCTTCTAGTTGGGCGGTAACTGAGGCAGCTGCGAGATCGCGGTGGCGTACTGACTGACCTGACGGTTGTTCGGTACGACGCCGTAGACCCGGAGCTGGTCCTGGATGGCCTGTTTGACGGCGTCCTCGGTCTGACCCCGGTGGGTCTGCATGACCTTGTTGACGACGTAGTCGACACGCAGTTGCACCTGCCATCCAGGTGCTCTGCGGCCGCCTGCCGAGAGGCTGCTTATTGATGCGAGGGGTTCCATGCCCCGGTTATCGGTAACCGGGGCAGCCGTCTTGAAGGTTCGCGGGCCGGCAACGGGACGGCACCCCGACAGCACCGTCCCGGCCATCATTCCGCCCGCTCGTCGGGCGGCAGCTCGTCGTCCTCGCGCTTACCGACCGGCGGCGGGGGCGGCGGGTTGAGCTTGAGCCAGAGCAGCATGAGCAGCCCCAGCGCCAGCATCCCGAGGCCCATCCACAGGTTGATCCGGACGCCCTGCGCCTTGTCGATCTCGGCCTGGCTGTCCATCAGGCCGATCACCGTGACGATCAGGCCGTAGACGATGAACAGGCCGCCGATCACGCTGCGCACGTCGAAGAGCCGGGCTTTCGCCGCCACTTTCTCCTGGTCGTTCTCAGTCATCGAGGCCTCCTCACCAGACGGGGATGTACAGGGCGACGGCCAGCACGAGGGCGATGGCACCGAGCAGGACCGGGTTGCGCCACCAGACCTTGTCGCCGGCGACGATCACTTCGCCGGAGGTGGTCGGACCGCCCAGCCCGTAGACCAGACCGCGCAGTTCGTCGTCCCGCTTGCCCGGCGTGAACGGTGTGACCAGCATGGCGACCACGACCGCCGTGACGAAGGCGAGGCCCGCGCCCCAGAAGCTCTGCTCGAGGTCGGAGTTGAACTTCACCACCTCGGTCAGGTGCATGATGTAGAGCGTCAGCGAGGCGAGGAAGCCCAGCAGCAGCGACCAGAAACCGGCCCACGGCGACATCCGCTTCCAGAACATGCCGACGATGAAGGTGCCGAACAGCGGCGCGTTGAAGAGCGAGAACAGCGCCTGGATGTAGTTCATGATGTTGTCGAAGCCGGCCGCGATGAACGCCGTGCCGATGCCGACCACGATGCCGCCGAACGTGGCGATCCGGCCCACCCGCAGGTAATAGCCGTCGCTGCGGTCCTTGCGGATGTAGGTCTGCCAGATGTCGTAGGTGAAGACGGTGTTGAACCCGCTGACGTTCGCCGCCATGCCGGCCATGAAGGCCGCGATCAGGCCGGTCACCGCGACGCCGAGCACGCCGTTCGGCAGCAGATCGCGCATCAGCAGCGGGATCACGTTGTTGTAGATCAGATCGCCCTCCTCGGCACCGAGGCCCTGGATGGTCACCAGGGCGATCAGGCCGGGGAGCACGGTGATCGCCGGAACCAGCAGCTTCGGGAAGGCGCCGATGATCGAGGTACGCCGGGCCGCGTTCATGTCCTTGGCGCTCAGCGCCCGCTGCACCTCGGCGAAGTTCGTCGTCCAGTAGCCGAACGAGAGCACGAAGCCCAGGCCGAACACGATGCCGATCCAGCTGGCGCCGAGCGGGTTGTCGGTACCACCGGTGTTCGACCAGGCGTGCAGGCCCGCGTCACCGAGCGGGGACTGCCGGACCTTCTCGAAGAGCCCGTCGACACCGCCGACCTTGACCAGGCCGATGATGGTGAGCGGGATGAGGCCGGCCAGGATCACGAAGAACTGGAGCACCTCGTTGTAGATCGCCGAGGAGAGACCGCCGAGCCCGATGTAAACCAGCACGATCGCGGCACCGATCACGATCGACAGCCAGAGCGGCCAGCCGAGCAGCGCCTGCAGGATGAGAGCGAGGGCGTAGAGGTTGACGCCGGCGATCAGCACCTGGGCCACCGCGAAACTGACAGCGTTGAACAGGTGGGTCGGCCGGTTGAACCGCAGCCGCAGGAACTCCGGCACGCTGCGAACCTTGGAACCGTAGTAGAACGGCATCATCACGATGCCGAGGAACACCATGGCCGGTACGGCGCCGATCCAGAAATAGTGGACCGTCATCACGCCGTACTGGGCACCGTTGGCGGACATCCCGATGATCTCCAGGGCACCGAGGTTGGCCGAGATGAAGGCCAGACCCGTGACCCAGGCGGGCATCGAGCGCCCGGAGAGGAAGAAGTCCGCGCTGCTCTTGATCGCGCGGCGGGCGGCGAACCCGACGCCCAGCACGGTGACGAAATAGATCGCCAGAATCAGGTAATCGACAAGGCCGACATCGAGCCGGAGTCCCTCCACTGGCCCACCTCCCAGAAGTCGGCCAGCGCATACCCGTATTGAAGATTGTTCACACCAGGCTGGCGACCGCCTCCGCGGTGACCTCCCGGATGCTGTCCACCACGAGCCTGGCCTGGGCGAGCGCGCCGGGCGCCGCGGGGTAGACGCCGTGCGGCACGGCGATCACCGCGAGCCCGGCCGCGGCGGCCGAGCGCAGACCGTTGCTGGAGTCCTCGATCGCCGCGCACTCGGCCGGGGTGAGACCGAGTTTGCCGACCGCGGTGAGGTACACGTCCGGCGCCGGCTTGCCGCGCGGAACCTCCTCGGTGGAGAGGGCCACCTCGAACGCGCCGGTGAGGCCGGCGGTCTCCAGAACCTGGTCGATCAGCACCCGTGCGGACGAGCTGGCGAGGGCGAGCCGGTACTCGGCGCCGAGCGCGCGGACCGTCTCGACCGAACCCGGGATCAGCGGGAGCGATTCCCGGTACCGCGCGGCCATCCGGCCCAGCACGTCGGCGGCCACCTGCTCGGCGGTCCGCGGGACACCGACCTCCTCGGCGAGGTGCGCCGACCACTCGCCGGTGCTCATGCCCATCATCCGGTCCTGGCTGTCCGGCAGGAACTCGCGCCCGAACTCGGCGACGTAGCCGCGCCGGACCTCCTCCCAGACCTCCTCGGTGTCGATGATGACGCCGTCCAGGTCGAAGACGACAGCCTTGATGGTCCCCGCCGTGATCGTCACAGTGCCTCCAGCGCGGGAACGAGCTCGTCCCGGAAGATCTCGAAGCGCCGGGACTCCCACGGCTCGCGCACACCGCCGTGCAGGACCGAGATCCCCATGGCGGCGAACCTCCGGGCCTCCTCGACCATCTCGCTCACGTCGTCGGTGAATCGGTAGAGCACCGTCTTCTCGATCTCGGCGTAGTCCCGGCCGACCGTGTCGCAGTGCCGTTTCAGCACGTCCAGCTTGTGCTGCAGCTCCGGGGTGGGGAACAGGTTGCAGGCGTCCGCATACTTCGCGACCAGCAGCAGGGTCTTCTTCTCCCCTCCGCCGCCGATCAGGATCGGCGGGCCCGGGCGGCTCAGCGGCAGCGGCGAGTTGAGCAGCCGGTCGAGCCGGTAGTGCTTGCCGGCGAAGGCCGTCTCGTCCCCGTCGAACATCTGCCGGCAGATCCGCAGCGTCTCCTCGAGACGCTCGAAACGCTCGGCGGTCGGCGGGAACCGTAGCCCCAGACCGGCCGACTCCTCGGCGTTCCACGCGGCGCCGATACCCAGGATGGCCCGGCCACCGGAGAGCACGTCGAGCGTGGTGACGGCCTTGGCGAGCAGCCCGGGATCGCGGTAGGTGACGCCGGTGACGAGCGTGAGCAGTTTCGCCCGGTGGGTGTGCGCGGCCAGAAAACCGAGAGTCGTGTACGCCTCGAGCATCTCGAGCTCGGGCGGCCCGTGAACGCCGATCTGCCACACGTGATCCATCACGCTGATCCGCTCGAAGCCCGCGTCGTCCGCGGCGGCGGCTATCCCGGCGAGCGTGGACCCGATGCGCGGGGCGCCATCGGGCCAGGTGAAGTTCGAGATGTGCAGACCGATTTTCACACCGGTCACCCTACTCTCACCAGACTGCTCTTGTACGCACAGTCACCACGCACACGTCCCGTGGCCGGTTCGGTCCGCTGAGATGATCACCATCAGCCGTCCGGCCGGTTGCCGCACGGTTGCAGGCCGGTAGCTTCTGCTGTGCACCCAAGCCGAGCCCGGGAGCCGCTCCAGATGCCAGTCCCGCCGAACCGACGAACAGCACCTGGAAGCCGCCCCGCCTCACCCTCCGTGAGTGTCGTGATCCCCGCGGAGACGACCGGGGCGCTGCCGCTGCTGCTCGGCACCCTGCCGCCGGTGCACGAGGTGATCGTTGTCGTCGGGCCCGCCGAGGACACCGGTGCCGCCCTGCCCCGCGCCGCCCGGGTGATCCGGCAGACCCGTACCGGTAGCGGCAATGCCGTCGCCTGCGGTGCGGCGGCCGCCACCGGCGATGTGGTGGTGACCCTGGCGAGCGACGGATCATGTGACCCGGCCGACGTGACGCGGTTCGTGGCGGCGCTGCGCGAGGGCGCCGACGTGGTGCACGGCTCCCGGTACCTGACCGGCCGGGCGCGCTGGGCCGACGTGATCCTGCTCTGGCTGATCAGCGTGCTGTTCGGGTGCCGGCCGACCGACCCCGGGTTCGGGTACCGGGCGTTCTGGCGGGACACCACGGGACGGCTGGGCCTGCCGCGGGTTACGGGCACCGAGCCGATGCGCGGGGACGGTTCCGAGGGTGAGGTGCTGTTGACCGTACGCACCACGCTGGCCGGGCTGCACGTCGCCGAGCTGCCCGCCGCCTGCCCCCGGGCGGGCCGGGCCGGTGCACCGCTGGTCCCGGCTGTGCGCGCCCTCTTCGCCGAGCGTGCCGAGCGGCGGCGCACCGGCGACGAGGCGCGCGACGAGGAGAGCATCGTCATCCTCACCGGCGCCACGCCCGAGCCGTCCCACTCGATGATCAACGCACCGGCCGGCCCGGACCGGTACCCGGGGACGAGCACCCGGATCTGGCCGGCGCCGAACCCGCGGTCCGACCGGGCCGCCTACCCGCTCGACACCCAGGATCCGGGTGCGATCGACCGGCGGAACAGCGAGCGGCGGACCGGCGAACGGCGGCTGGGCACGTCCCGGTTCGCCGGCGCGGTCCAGCCCGCCGGCCACCGGATCGACGGCGACGCGCTCCTGCGGCGGCGGTGGCGGGACAACCTCGCTGAGACGGACGGCAACCGCCGCGAGATCGGCACCGGGCGGCGCCGGGTTCAGGGTCGCCCCGACCTGCGGGTGATCAACGGCGAGGGCAGCGGCACGAACGGCACCCGGGGGCATCTGAGATCCGTACCGCGGCCTCGCCAGCCGTGAGCTGAGCGGTCACCGCCGGCTCCGAAAGAATGAAAAGCGGTCAGCGCCCGCGCAGGCGCGGCAGGATCTCGGTCGAGTAGAGGCGCAGGAACCGCTCCTGGTCCGGGCCGGGCGCGTGGAACACCAGGTGCTTGAAGCCCATGTCCAGGTACTCGGTGACCTTGGCGGCGTGCTCCTCCGGGTCGGACGAGACGATCCACCGGGTGGCGGTCCGCTCGACAGTGAGGGCGTCGGCGAGGCGCTGCATCTCGATCGGGTCCTCGACGCCGGTCTTCTCCTCCGGCGAGAGCGCCAGCGCACCCCAGTAGTGGGTGTCGTTGCGCGCCCGGTCCAGGTCGTCGTCGAAGGAGACCTTCACCTCGATCATCAGGTCCAGGTCGTCGATCTTGCGATCGGCCTTCTCGGCGCCCTCCTTGACCGCCGGCAGCAGCGTGTCGGTGTAGAGCGAGTGACCCTTGCCGCTGGTGGTGATGAAGCCGTCGGCGATCCGTCCGGCCAGGCGGGTGGCGGCCGGGCCCGAGGCGCCGATGTAGATCGGAACCGGCGTCTCCGGCTTGTCGTAGATGGTGGCGTTCTCGGTCCGGTAGAACTGCCCCTCGTGGCTGACCCGGTCCTCGGCCCACAGCTTCTGGATCAGCAGCACGGCCTCCTTGAGCCGGGCGAACCGCTCCTTGCCGTCCGGCCACTGCTGGCCGAGCAGCACCTCGTTGAGGGACTCGCCGGAGCCGACACCGAGGACGGCGCGGCCCGGCGCGAGGCAGCCGAGCGTCGCGAACGCCTGCGCGACCACGGCGGGGTGGTAGCGGAACGTCGGCGTGAGCACGCTGGTGCCGATCAACACCTTTTGGGTACGCGCGGCGAGCGCACCCAGCCACGGCAGTGCCGCCGGAGCGTGGCCGCCGTCGTGCCGCCACGGTTGCAGGTGATCGCTGATGAAGACCGAGTCGAAGCCCAGTTCCTCAGCCAGAATGCCGTACTTGAGCAGCTCCGCCGGCGCGAACTGCTCCGCCGACGCCTTGTACCCGAACCGAATCATGAATCGACCTTAGCCCGCGGTCTCAGCCGGCAGCGCGATACGCCTTGCCCGCCTCGGTTGGCGTCTTCGCATCGCGATAGAGGCCGAAGTCCACGCTGTCGCCGACGGCCGGGAGACCGAACCAGGCGTACCGCTGGACGAACGAGCGCTTCTCCAGGCCGGTGGTGGCGCCCTTGATGAAGCGGACCTTCGCGGCGTCGTCCGGGTACTTCGGGGAGCCGCCGAAGTTGATCAGGCCGAACTCGGTCACCCAGATCGGTTTGCCGTACCGATCGTGGACGGCGTCGACGTAGCCGAGGAACTGGTTCACGGCGGCGGCGCTGAAGTCCGAGCCGTACCAGTGGATCGCGATCGCGTCGACCTTGAGACCCCGATCCTTCGCGCCGGCCATGAAACGGTCCAGCCAGCCGCCGGGGGTGTCACCGCCGAAGGCGACCGCGGGGCTGACAAGCCTCATCCCGGTCGATTCGAGCTTCGGCCACGCGTCCAGCGCCGCCTCGACGGTCATGTTCGACTGCTCGGCCAGGTCCGGCTCGTTGAAGCCGAGCAGCACGTCACCCTCGGCCTTGACCTGCTTCAGGGTGGCGTCGGTGACGTTGGCGGCGCCCCAGATCATCGGCACGAACTCGACACCGGCCGGGCCGGGGACCTCGTTGTCGTTCGGCGCCCAGCTGTAGTACCAGGAGGCGCCGACGTCCTTGAGGGCTCCCTTCGCGCCGCTGAACTTCCAGACCGCGCCGCCCTTCTTCGCCGAGATCTCGGCGGCCGGGGCGGCGGTCTTCGGCTTGGCGGAGGTCTTCGACGGTACGGCCGCGGCGGACGGGGACACCGACGGCGGGGCGGGCGTGGGCGTGGCCGAGACGGCGGGGGCCGCCGGGGAGGGTGCGAGCGTCGCGACGGCCACCGGGGAGAGGGGCTCCGGCTCGCTCTGGTTCGCCAGGACGGCCGCGGTCCCGCCACCGATCGCGCCGACGGCGAGCACACCGGCGAGGACCTTGTTGGCCACGCCGGCGCCGGCTTTGACCGCGAGCTTTCCGGCGGCCGCTTTACCCGCGGCGGTGGCTTTTCCGGCGGCGGTCGCTGAGGAGGCCGACGCGTGGGTGGACGCTTCGGCCGTACCGGAAAGGATGTTGATGTTGATGTGCCCGAAGGCGGAGCCGAGGCCGGAAGGGAGCGGCACCAGGGCCATGCCCGCCAGAAGGCGTTCCGCGGCGACGAGGTTGTCCCAGGCCGGTGCGCAGAGCCGGCACTCGCGGGTGTGCCGGGCGATGCGCTTGCGCCAGAGCCCGCCCGGACGGCCGTCCCAGGCCTCGGTGAGCACCATCAGGCCGGGGCAGCGCGGCGCCCGGTTCAGCGCCCGGACCACCACCCGGGCCGTCTCCAGCTGCGCCTTCATCCGCTGGACCCGCACCGCCGCGTGCTGACGGCTGACATCGGTGGCCTCGGCGATCTCGTCGCGGGTCAGCTCGCCGGAGGCCTCCAGCCACCAGAGCGAGAGCAGCTCGCGATATTCCTCGTCGAGCCAGCGGGTCGCCTCGGCGGTCTCCCGGCGCTGGCCGGAGAGCTCCAGCCGGGTGATCGCCAGATCGGTGAAATCGGCGCCCGGATCGCGCAGGTCCTCGTCGAGAAGGGCCTCCGGCGCGCTGTGCCGGCTGCGGAACCGCTCCCGCACCTGCCGCACGGTGATCGCCACCAGCCAGGAGCGGAACGCCTGGGGGTCGCGCAGCTCACCGAGGCTGCGCAGGACCCGGATCATGACCTCCTGGACCACGTCGTCGACGTCCGCGTGGCCCTCCAGGGCCCGGCCGACGATCGTGTAGACGAGCGGCAGATACCCGGCGATCAGGCGATCCACCGCTGCCGGATCTCCGGCGCGGGCCGCCAGCACCGTCGCGGTGTCCGGTTGCTTCGTCATGATCCACCTCTCGTACCTGCACGTCTGCCGCTAAGGGAGACGGGCGGGGGGATCATGGATAACACGAATCGTGGAGGTCGTCAGCAGGGCACGGTTAGGCAGAGCGCGGATCGGGCACAGAAATGGTCATGCGCATGTCGGTCCGGTTGAACCTTCCCCGCGAGGTGGACAGTGTCCCCGCGGTGCGCCGACTGCTGCGTTGCGCCCTGGCGACCCTGCGAGTGGATCGTCAGGCCGGCGCCGATCTGGAAATCGCACTCACCGAGGCCTGCGCCAACGTGGTCAAACACGCCGGAGGCACGGAAAGCTTCGAGGTCCACCTCGACGTGGGTCAGGATCGCTGCTCGATCGACGTGGTCGACGAGGGCGAGGGCTTCGACCTGAGTGTGGAGGAGGGCACGTCACCGGTCGCCGATAGCGAGCGGGGCCGTGGGCTCTTCCTGATCAAGGCGCTCGGAGAAAACGTACGCATGCAGTCGGCACCCCGCATGGGAAGCCTGATCCACTTCGAGAAGTCCTTCGCCTGAAGGGAGTCCCGCGCCGGGCAGACCCATGGGGCTGCCCGGCGCGAATTTGCTTGCCGTATAACAAATAGCTTCCTCGGTCCTGCCCCGGTCCTCGGAGAGGAGTGGTGACGTGTCCGATCTCCCGGTGCCCCTCGGCGTCCTGCTGCGAGCCGCTCCACCCGACCGGCTCCCGGAGGTGGCAGCCGGCCACCTGCGCCGCCACTACGGCGCCGACCGGGTAGAGGTCTTCGTTCCCGACCTGACGCTGTCCGCGGTCAGTCCGCTGCTCGGCGACGCCGGGGTGGCCACCGAACCGGCCGTCCTGCGCTGCCTCGGCAGCCAGCGGCCGGACACCCAGGCCACCGCCGGTGGAGCGACCCGGCTGCACCTGCCGCTGAACGCCTGGGGTGAGCGGGTCGGTGTGCTCCGGCTGGAGCTGCCCCACCGCCCCGAGCCCGAGCTGACCGAACAGCTCCTGGTGCACGCCGACGAGCTGGCCACCGCCCTGCGCGCGGCCGGCAGCAACACCGACCGGTACCGCAGGGCACAGCGCCTGGGCCGCCTCACCATGGCCGCCGAGCTGCAGTGGGACCTGCTGCCCGGCCGGTCCCTCGGCGACGAGCGCTTCCTGGTGGCCGGGCAGCTCGAGCCGGCGTACGACGTGCACGGTGACCACTTCGACTGGTCCCTCGACGGCGACCGGCTGACCCTCACCGTGCTCAACGGCTCCGGCGAGGGTGTGGAAGCCGCCCTGCTCACGTCGCTGGCCGTCAACGCCATGCGCAACGCCCGCCGCTGCGGTGCGGACATCATCGAACAGGCCGAACTCGCCTCCGACGCGATACACACCAGGTACGGCAGCGCCCAGCACGTCGCCACCCTGCTCCTGGAGGTCGACCTGGTCAGTGGCGGTGTGGCGGCGGTCGACGCCGGCTCACCGCGCTGCCTGATCGCCCGCGGCGGGGAGATCACCCCGGTCGACTTCGAGCAGCAGTTGCCGCTCGGCATGTTCGGCGAGGCCCGCTACGAGATCCAGCGGTTCAAGCTCGATCCGGGCGACCGGATGCTCGTGGTCAGCGACGGAGTGCACGCCGCGGTCCCCGGAAAACGTTCACCCTTCGGGGAAACTGCCCTGGTCACGGCGCTCCGGCGGACACGGTTGCAGCCGGCCACCGAGGCGGTCGGTACCGTGATGCGTAGTCTGCGCGAGTATCACGCCGGCGCCGACCCGGAGGATGACGCCGTCACCGTCTGCCTGGACTGGCGACGCTGAGTCCGGCTGGGTATGAGTGAACCGGCGTCGCGGGGGGTATGCGTACAGGCTCACGGGTCCGCGACTCTCACATCGGGGTAACGGCATGGAGCGCGCCAGCGAGGTCGCCGCGACAATCGAGTCGTCGGTGGAGGCGCTGGTCGCCGTCCTCGACCGGGCGCGACTGGCGGCCAGTCCCGCGATCCCCCCTGCCCAGCTGCGGGTGCTCACCATCGTGGCGGGCAGCCGGCACACCAACATGAGCCGCCTCGCCGAGGCCCTCGACGTGGTGCCCTCCTCGGCCAGCCGGCTCTGTGACCGCCTGGAGGCGACCGGCCTGCTGCGCCGGGTCGCCGATCCGCGGGACCGCCGCGAGGTCCGCCTGCTGCTCACCTCGGCGTCCCGGCGCCTCCTGGCCGACCTGCGGGAGCGCCGCTCCGCCGCACTCGGCGAGGTGCTCGAGCGGATGCCGGCGGACGCGCAGCAGGATCTGGTCCGGGCGCTGCAGGCGTTCGAGGCGGCGGCGAGCCCGGAATCCGGCCTCGGGGACCTCCGGACCGCCTGATCCGCCGCTCTTCAAGCCTGGCTCACGCCGGCCGGCCATTCTGCGACAGGCGTTAGGCTTCGGCGATGCGTACTGGCATCGTGATCCTGCCCGATCAGCGCTGGTCCTCCGCGAGCCGCCGGTGGCGGCTCGCCGAGGAGTACGGCTTCGACCACGCCTGGACATATGACCATCTCGGCTGGCGTGACCTCGTCGACGGGCCCTGGTTCGACGCCGTGCCCACGCTGACCGCCGCCGCGGCGGTGACCGAGCGGATCCGCCTCGGGACCTACGTGGCCTCGCCCAACTTCCGGCACCCGGTGCGCTTCGCCCGGGAGACGACAGCGCTCGACGACATCTCCGGCGGCCGGTTGCTGCTCGGGCTGGGCGCCGGCGGTACCGGGTTCGACTCGGCCGTGCTCGGTGAGCCCGAGCTGACGCCGCGGCAGCGGGTGGACCGCTTCGCCGAGTTCCTGGAGCTGTTCGACACGATCCTGCGCTCGCCGGCCACCACGTGGTCCGGTACCTGGTACCGAGCGGTCGACGCCCGCAGCATCCCCGGACCGGTCCAGCAGCCACGGCCGCCGTTCGTGGTCGCCGCGAACGGTCCCCGGGCGATGCGGCTCGCCGCGAAGTACGGCGACGGATGGGTCACCACCGGCGACCAGGGCATGGAAACCGCGGATCAGTGGTGGAATTCGGTGGCCGCCGCACGGGAACGATTCGACGCCGCACTGACCGCCGCCGGGCGCCCGCTCGACTCGGCGGACCGCTACCTCAATCTGGACAGTTCACCGGTGTACTCGATGAGCAGCGTGGAGGCTTTCACCGACGCGGTCGGCCGGGCGGCGGAACTCGGCTTCACCGACGTCATCACGCACTGGCCCCGGGAGTCCAGTTGGTACGCCGGTGATGAGAAGGTGCTGGAAGACGTCGCCGCCCGGCTTCCCATTATCGGTTCCCATTAGTCCAATTCGGACTTCGTGATCTATGGGATTTCACCCACAGTTATCACTTGGTTGCGCTACCGTCCGCGCTGTGCCGGCGACACCGCACCGGCACAGCCGCAACGGATGCGGAATCAGCGACCGTGCGCCGACCGGTAGGCGTTGCTGACCTCCTGCGGAATGCGGCCCCGCTCGGAGATTTTGTGCCCGTTCTGGATCGCCCACTCCCGGATCAACCGGTTCTCGTCGCGAGAACCCGCGGTCCGGGCCGGTGCGCCGCCGCGCGACGGGATACGCCCCAGAGCGGAACGGCCCAGACGCGTACCCGCGTTGATGTACGGGTCCAGCGCCTTACGCAGCTTTCCGGCATTCGACTCGGAAAGGTCGATCGTGTAGCTGACGCCGTCGAGGCTGAACTCAACGGTCCGATCCGCCTTCTTGCCGTCCAGATCGTCGATCAGGGTGGTGATTACCTGCCGCGCCATAACGACTCCCGAGAGAAATTAATCAACCGCGCCCAGTCTCGCTCCCCAACGGCGTATCGCGCAACTCCCCGACGCGATCCGGCAATTTCTTTCTGCGGGGAACCCGCTCCGTTATCGCAAATAGGACCGCCGGGTATTAGCACCGGAATCCGGGAAAGCCCGGTTGGCCGCCGAGCCGATCCCCACGCCGGGCCGATCCGCATGCCGGGCGGCCCCTCGCCGGTTGGTCACCAAGCCGGCTGGCCGCCGAGTCGGTCTTCTCGCCGGACCGGTCCCCCACCGGGGCGGTCCTTACGCCGGTTGGCCGCCGGGGTGGTCCTCACGTTAGGGTCGGCGCCATGCAGGACGAGCGGGTCGCCTGGCGGGAGCAGCAGAAGCGGGCGGCGGCCGGCCGCGGCGCGGCGCTGGAAGCCGATCGGGCCGCGGAGGCGCGCCGGGCCGGCGCGCTTCTCGACGACTTCGTCCGCCGCGCTGCCGAGCGCGGGCTCGAGCCGCACACCCTGACCGCCAAGACGCTCGACGGCCGATCCACCTACAAGACGACCGTCCGCGGCTGGTACCTGAAATCGGACCGTTCCGTCGCCGTCGGCGAGGACGGCGAGTACTACATCCTGACCGTCCCGTCATCACTGCGCGCCCGGTTCGCCGGGGCGGACCTCTCCCCCAGCATGCCCCGGATGATCGTGGGCGCGGGCGGTGGTGACGGTGAACCGATGCCGCTCGGGCAGCTGCTCGATCGCCGACTGGAGGCGGGGGCCCGCTGGCCGTGACGTCCTACCGCCGACCCCTCGCGGCACAGCTCCTCGCCCCGCTGCTCCTGGCTCCGCTGATCCTTCTCCCCGCGCCCGCCACCCCGGCACACGCCGCGGAGATCCCCTGCCCCCGGCCGAAGGTCGCCGCACCCAGCCGACCACCCCGGCCGGTGCCACCCGCCGACAACCCGGAGCAGATGGCGGTCGGCGGCGAGGCCCTCGCCACCCACGGCCTGGTCGTCCCCGACGGCAGCCCCCGGCCACCGGCGCTCACCGCGACCACCTGGCTGGTCGCCGACCTGGACACCGGCGAGGTGCTCGGCGCCTGCGGCCCGCACGTGTACCAGACACCGGCGAGCGTGCAGAAGATGCTGCTGGCGGCGACCGCCATCGAACAGCTCGACCCGAGGCAGCAGGTGACCGTCACCCGCGGCGACCTGGACATCGAACCCGGCAGCTCCGCGGTCGGCCTGGTCCTCGGCGGCAAGTACCCGGTCTCCACCCTCTGGCTCGGCCTGCTTCTCAACTCCGGCAACGACGCGGCGAACGCGCTGGCCCGGATGGCCGGTGGCGGCGGCACCGACGGCCTGCCCAAGACCGTCGCCGCGATGAACGCCAAGGCCGCCTCGCTGGGCGCCAACCAGACACACGCCGTCACCCCCTCCGGGCTCGACGGGAGGGGACAATTCACCAGCGCGTACGACCTGGCCCTGATCGCACAGGTCTGCTTCGCCAGCGCCGACTTCCGCAAGTACGCGCTGACCCGCAGCGCGCAGATGCCGGCCCAGAAGCTGAAGGCGAAGAAGGTCGGCGGCTTCCAGTTCCAGAACGAGAACAAGCTGATCTACAACTACCCGGGTGCGCTGGGCGGCAAGACCGGGTTCACCACCATCGCCCGGCACAGCTATGTCGGCGGGGCCGAACGCGGCGGCCGCCGGCTGGTGGCCACGCTTCTCGGCGCCGAGGCCCGCCCGCTGCGCGGCTGGGAGCAGGGGGCGAAGCTGCTCGACTGGGGCTTCTCCCTGCCCAAGGGCACGTCGGTCGGCAACCTGGTGACACCCGAGGAGGTGGCGCGGGCGAAGGCAGCACCGGACGCCGCTGCCACCGACGCGGCTCCGCAGGCGGCGGGGAACAACAACACCCGGCCGGGCG
The DNA here is from genome assembly GCF_042666575.1 of Actinoplanes sp. GCM10030250. Lineage (NCBI taxonomy): Bacteria > Bacillati > Actinomycetota > Actinomycetes > Micromonosporales > Micromonosporaceae > Actinoplanes > Actinoplanes sp. GCM10030250. The sequence continues at coordinate 23,729 of NZ_JBHTDO010000047.1, forward strand.
CGCCGCGCGGCCTGTCGGTGGCTGCCGCGCTCTCGGTGGCGGTCGTGCTGGCCGCGGCACCCCTCCTGCTGCTGCTCACCCAGCGCCGCCGGCGCCGCCTGTCCCGCACGGCGAGCCGCTCCTGAACGCCTCGCGCTCGCGCCCCGGGCCGGGCCTCGCCGGGCCTCGCTGCGCCGCGCGCTTACGCCACGATCAGGCCGAACACCCACACCACAGCGATCGCCAGGGCGGCCGCGAACTCCACCAGCAGTGACAGGCCGACAGCGGCGAACGCCGCCCTGGTCGACGGCCACGCGCGCTGCTGGCCCACCCGGTTCAGCTCGACCAGCCAGACGCCGAGCAGGAACCCCAGGACCAGCCCGATCACCGGCACCACGAAGAAGCCGATCAGACCGAGCACACCACCGGCCATCAGCGCCGACGTCGGAACCCCGGTGTTCTTGAGCCGCTTGCCCGGCCAGAGGAACTTGATCACCAGACCGGCACCGGCGATCACCGTCGCGGCCGCCAGGACACCCCACCGCACGCCTGCCGAACCGTCGCCGAGAAGCGTCCAGAGCAGCACGCCCGACCAGGCGAGCAGCAGGCCGGGAAGCACCGGCAGCATCACGCCGATCACCCCGGTCGCGATGAGCAGCCCGGCAAGCAGGGCGACGAGTCCACCGGTGTCACTGAGATCCATGCGGGTCACCCTGCACCACCGGAGGAGAACCCTCAACCGGGCCCGCCGCCCGCCGATGGATCACCAACGCCGAGACCGGGGTTCGCATGCAACCCGGACGCAACTGTCAGTGACCGGAACGTGCACCCAGCGCACCGGAAAGTTCTCCCTGTCAAGCCGACGCCCACCAGCCACCGGGCGCCGACACAAACGGGGGAAACCAAATGACAAGCACCGTGACGACCGCTGCCGACCTCACCGCCGACACCGCTACCGCCACTCCGGTGCTCTCCGCCGCTGAGCAGGAAGAGATGGTCCGCACCCACATGCCGCTCGTCGGCCACCTGGTGCGGGACATGCTCAGCCGCATCCCCAACCACATCCACCGCGACGACCTGACCAGCGCCGGCCTGCACGCCCTGGTCACCGCGGTCCGCGGCTGGGACCCGGCCCGCGGCGTCCCGTTCCACCGCTTCGCCGGCACCCGCATCCGCGGCGCGCTGCTCGACGAGCTGCGCGCGCTGGACTGGGCCACCCGCTCGGTGCGGTCGAAGGCACGCAACACCGACGTCACCCGCCAGCAGCTCACCACCACGCTCGGCCGCACCCCCACGCCGGAGGAGCTGGCCCAGGCGCTCGGCACCACCACGACCGACCTGCACCAGACCGACACCGACGTGCAGCGCGCCACCGTACTGTCGCTGCAGGGCTTCACCACCAGCAGCGCCGACGACCTGGTCACCGAGCGCGACCCCGGTCCCGAGGAGATGCTGCTCCGCCGTGAGCAGATCGGCTACCTGCACCACGCGATCGGCTCGCTGCCGGAGCGCCTGCAGACCGTCGTCAACGAGTACTTCCTCCAGGAGCGCCCGATGGCGGACATCGCCGCCGATCTCGGCGTCACCGAGAGCCGCGTCAGCCAGCTGCGTGCCGAGGCGCTGTCGCTGCTCAAGGACGGCCTGAACACCCACCTCAACCCGGACATGGCCCCGGTGCCGGAGAACCCGGAGAGCATCACCGCGCGCCGTCGCGCCACCTACTACGCCAACATCGCGAACAACACCAGCATGCGCAGCCGCCTGGCCATGACGAACGCGCACGGCCACACCCCGCTCGGCCGCGGTCCGCGTCAGCCGGCCCCGGCCGCGTAACAAGACCTGCGAGAGAGGGCTCGGCGTCCGTTGACGCCGAGCCCTTTTTCAAGCTTTGGGTACGACCGACGCGGTATCAGCCGAGCTCGAGGCTGGTGATCCCGTAGATGCCGGACACATCGACCTCCGGTGTCCCACCGGTGTACATCCGGGCCGTCTCGAACGACGGCTCCAGACCGAGCCGCTCGACGAGCTTCGCCGCCTCCGGGTTGCTCCCCGGCACGTCGATCAGCACCGGCATCTCGTAGTCGGTGCTGAGCGCCGCGAGCAGCGACTCCGCCACGCCGACGTCATCGGCGAAGAGCGGGCCGACCCGGTCGGTGTCACCGGCCGGCCGCCGCACCGCGAAGCCGGCCACCCGATCGTCACGGATCGCCGCCACACCGTGCCGTCCCGGACCGGCGCTCCAGAGTGCGAGGAAGGCGTCGCGCTCGGCCGGGAAGAACCGCCTGTCGTACGCCGCGAGCTCGCCGAACGGGACCTCCCCCGCCTCCACGATCTCCAGGCCCGCAGCGGTCTTCGCGCCGGCCAGCACCCCGCTGTAGCGGGTTGTCGTCCAGGCGTCCCGGAAGCCCGACCGGCGATAGTTGTCCTGCTGCGCGACCACGCCGTCAAGGCCGATGTTGCGGCCGGCCAGCCGTTGCATGCCAGCCTGCCAGGTCTGGAATCCGTAACCCTGTCCCCGGTACTCCGGCGCCGTCAGGTAGAGGCCGATGAAGCCGTGCCCGGTTCCGTACCGGATCGCCGCGATCGAGCTGATCGGATGCTCGTCGAGCCTCCCGATCAGGAAGCCGGCCGGGTCGGTGGCGAAGAAGACGTTCTCGTCACCGTCACCGGGGTGCCAGCCCTCGTCCGCCGCCCAGTCCGCGATCAGCCGCATGTCGTCAGCGCTCGCCGACGAGACCGTAAATTTCCCCACGGCCCAACCTTATAGACCGCTACACCCGATTAGCCTCAAACGCCCCACCCTGCCCCGGTTCCCCTCCCCGGGCCGGCTCCCAGTGCTGCCTCAACCACCGGGAGGGAGCACTGGGAGTCAGCCACGGCGATCCAGCTGGGCGTGAGTGCCGTCTCGGGCGCCGTGAGGGAGCACTGGGAGCCGGCTGGTTGCCGGGCGGGGGCGAGGGGGCGGGGGTCAGGCCAGGGAGGAGAGGACCTTGGGGAGGTCGGCGGTGTGGAGGATCCCGAGGCGGCGGGTGGCCCGGGTGATGGCGACGTAGAGGTCGGAGAGGCCGCGGGGGCTCTCGGTGAGGATCTCGTCGGGGGCCACCACCAGGACGGAGTCGAACTCGAGGCCCTTGGCCTGGCGCACGGTCATCAGGACCACGTGGTTGAGCAGGTCGGGCTGTTCACCCACGGCAGCGCCGGGCACGGCCGCGACCAGGTCGGCGCCGAGCGACTCCTCCAGGCACTCCGGGACGATCACACCGAGCCGGCCCTCGTTGATCAGGGCTGCTTCCCTGCGTACGTCTGCGATCAGCTCTTCGGAAAGAGCGCCCGGCCGCACCCGGCGCGCCCACGGCGTCACGCCGGACGAGCGGACCGACCGCGGCGGGCGCAGCGCGGGGTCGACGGCGGCCAGGACGTCGGCCGCGACCGCCATCACCTCGGCGGGTGTGCGGTAGTTGACGCTCAGCTCGACCAGCCGCCAGCGCTGGGCCACATAGGGCTCGAAGACCTGGTCCCAGGTGGTGGTACCGGCCAGTTCGGACGTCTGGGCCACGTCGCCGACGGCTGTCATCGACCGGCTCGGGCAGCGGCGCATGAGGAGCCGCCAGGCCATCGGGGACAGTTCCTGCGCCTCGTCGACGATCACGTGACCGAAGACCCAGCTGCGGTCGGCGGCGGCGCGCTCGGCTGCGGTACGCGTGTCGATCACCTCGTGACGTTCCACAAAGGCACCCGCGTCGACGACGTCGGTCGCCGACAGGATCTCGCCCTCACCCTCGTCCTCGAAGTCCAGCGACCGGGAGCCCTCGACGATCTCCAGGACGCCTTCCGCGTACTCGATGGCGGCCTTGCGCTGCCGCGCCTGCTCACGCACCTTGAGGGTGTCGTCGACACCCAGCAGTTCGGCGAGTTCGTCGAGCAGTGGCACGTCGGCGGGCGCCCAGCCGGCCGAGCGGTCGCGCAGCAGCAGGGCCCGCTCGGGGGCGGTCAGGCCCGCCGACTCCAGACGGTCCTCGTCGCTGAGCAGGTCGCGCAAAACCTGGCGCGGGGTGAGCACCGGCCAGAACTCGAAGAGCACCTGCTGCACGTCGATGTCCTCGCGCAGCTCCCGCCGGGTCTCGGCGAGGTCCGCGGCGGAGAGCAGGTTGTCGCCGCCGAGCGGGTCGGCGCCGATCCGCTCGGCGATCTGCAGCGACAGCGCGTGGATCGCCTCGGTCACGAAGATCTGCCGGGCCACGTTGTGCGGACGGCCGGAGCGGCGGGCGGCCGACCGGGCCTCCTCCAGCACGGAGCGTTCGATGCGCAGCGGGTAGCCGTCGTGGTCGACCTCGACGAAGTCGGCGGGCACGGTCTGCCGGTCGGCGACGGCGTTCTCCAGCACGTCGAGCATGTGCAGGCGGCCCTTGAGAGCGGCCGCCGCCTGCGACTCCACGGCCCGGGCGCGGACGCCGGGGAACATGTCGCCCAGGGTGGCGAGCAGCACGCCGGTCTCGGCGAGCGACGGCAGGACCTGGGAGATGTAGCGCAGGAAGGTGGTGTTCGGCCCGAGGATCAGCACGCCCGACCGGGTCAGCTGCTCCCGGTAGGTGTAGAGCAGGTACGCGGCGCGGTGCAGTGCCACGGCGGTCTTGCCGGTGCCGGGACCGCCCTGCACGACGAGCACGCCGGGGAGCCCGGAACGGATCACCTCGTCCTGCTCGGTCTGGATGGTCTCGACGATGTCGCGCATCCGGCCGGTCCGGTTGGCGGTCAGCGCGGAGAGCAGCGCCGCCTCGCCGGTGACGTCCTCACGCCCGGTGCCGTCGCCGGCCTCCAGGTCGAGGACCTCGTCGTCGACGCCGGTGAGCACCCGGCCCCGGGTGCGCAGGTGCCGCCGCCGGGTCACCCCGTGCGGGTTGACCGCGGTGGCCAGGTAGAACGGACGGGCGGCCGGGGCGCGCCAGTCCACCAGGAGCGGGTCGAGGTCACGGTCCTCGGCGAAGAGGCCGAGCCGGCCGACGTAACGGGGAACCTCATCGGCCGCGCTGAAGTCCAGGCGGCCGAAGCAGAGTCCGTTCTCGACCGAGTTGAACTGCGCCAGTTGTTCCGCGTAGTGGCCGCGGGTGGCCTCCCGCTGGGCCCGCCCCTGCGGTGTTCCGCCGGCCTCCAGGAGGATCGCGCGCAGGCGGCTGTCAGCCTGCTCACGCAATTGATCCAGTCGCTGGTAGAGCGCGGTCAAGTACGCCTGCTCGGAATCGACATCGGCGTTCGAGCTTGACAAAGTCGCCCCTTTTCGTGCTATCATTCCGGCGCTGGCAACCATTTCATGGTTGCCTTTTTGTGTTTGCGGTGAAGGATTCGCAAACGACCAGAATAGCCGAGGCGCGGCGAGTTACGGCCGCCGGAGCGACTGTCTGGAATCCGTCTCGACACGCCGGGCCCGTTACGCGGGACCGCCACACCCGATTAACCGAGACATGGACACCAACCACCTCTACCGACGTCTGTTCTCTCTGGCCCTCGCCGGAGCCGCCACGATCACCTTCGCCGCTGCCTGCTCGGACGACGCCGAGGAGCCGGCCGGCAACGCCGCCGCCGCTGCCGCGGGCGGACCGGAGCAGAAGACCCTCGAGGGTGCCAAGGCCGCCGCGCAGACGGTGTTCGACCGGTTCAGCGGTGGGGACTTCGCCGGGGCGTGGGAGATGTACACCACAGCCGGCAAGCAGGCGATCAGCAAGGACGACTACGTCAAGCTCAACCAGGCCTGCTCCCGGAAGGGCCTGGCGATCCAGCTCACCAGTGCCCGGATGGAGGGCACCGACAAGGCCATCGTGATCGCGAAGCAGCTCGTCGCGGCACAGTCGTACACGATGATCTATGAGGCCGACGCCTGGAAGCTGGAGCCCGCCAAGGAGGGCCTGGCCCTCTACAAGCTGGGCGCGGACAAGGCGATCGCTGCCCAGAAGAAGGCCGGGACCTGCGCGAACGCCTGACGGAGCCGGGTTTTGGGGCCCGCCGCGAACCGCGGCGGGCCCCATCTCACCCCGGTGGTCTCCTCAGGCGGCGACCGGCAGGCCGTCCGGGCCGGTCATGGCGAGCCGGGTACGCAAGGTCCCGCGGCTGGCGATCTTGTCGTAGTACGCGGTCCGGCGCCGTGCCACGCAGCCCTCCTTCGGCGGGGTCTGTGCCGCCATGGCCGGATCGAGGTGCGTGTTCAGACCGTCCCGGAGCAGGACCAGCGCCTCGGCACGCAGCTGCGACACCCGGGACTCGCTGACACCCAGCTCGGCGGCGATCTGGGCCATCGGCCGCTCGTCGAAGAAGTAGTTCTCCACCACCACCCGCAGGCGCTCCGGCAGCGAGTCGACGGCGTGCCGCAGGTAGCCCAGCCGCTCCCGGCGCAGCAGCATCTCCTCCGGGCCGGCACCCGGCTCGGTGACGATGTCATCGGCGGTCGCCGTCGCGAACCCCTGGAGGCTGAAGACTGTCGCGCGGTGCACGTCGTCCTCGGCGTGCTCCAAGTCCTCGACCGTGCAGCCGAGACGTGCCGCCACCTCCTGGATCGTGGGTGTCCGGCCCAGCTCGGCGGTCAGCTCCTCGCGGGCCGAGTCGGTACGGCGCGCCCGCTGGCGTACCGAGCGGCTGGCCCAGTCGAGGCCGCGCAGCTCGTCCAGCAGCGCGCCGCGCACCCGGGCGGCGGCGAAACGGGGGAACGGGACACCACGGTCGGGGTCGAAGCCGCGGGCCGCCGCCACCAGCGCGGCGTACCCGGCGGAGAGCAGGTCGTCGCGGTTCACGTGGGCGGGGACCCGGGCCAGCATCTCCCGTACCAGGTGGCCCACGAGCGGCATGTTCGCTCGTACGATGTCCTCGCGACGACGGTCCGTTCCAGGTACTTCACCGGTCATCGGGTCTCCTCAGCGCCCGGCCGGGTTGGGGGGTCCCCGGCACTGAGGAAAAAGATGAGGCCCGCTGAGTGCTGAACGGTTCGCCTTCGGGTGCGAAGCGGTTGCAGAGTGTGCCCGGTACAATGATCGAAGAGCGGCTTCCCGAGTCGCCCTCGGATCGACCACCACGCGCCGCGGCCGGAACCCTGGTCAGCGCCGGGCTGGACGACCTAGACCTTTGGGAGTTCCCACCTTTATGACGACCTTCACCGAGCTCGGCGTGCCCGCCGTCCTCACCACGGCACTCACCCGGCTCGGCATCACCGACCCGTTCCCGATCCAGGAGGCCACGCTGCCGGACACCCTGTCCGGCCGTGACGTCCTGGGCCGGGGCCGTACCGGGTCCGGCAAGACCTACGCATTCGTGATCCCGCTGGTGGCCCGCCTGGCCGCGTCCCGGACACCGGCCCGGTCCGGCAAGCCGCGCGCGCTGATCCTGGCGCCCACCCGCGAGCTCGCCACCCAGATCGAGGCGACGCTGCGCCCGCTCGCCGAGGCGGCCCGGCTGAGCACCCTCGTCGTCTTCGGCGGCGTCGGGGCCAACCCGCAGATCAAGGCGCTGAAGGCGGGCGTCGACGTGCTGGTGGCCTGCCCCGGCCGGCTCGACGACCACATCCGCAACGGGCACGCCGCCCTGGACGCGGTGGAGATCACCGTGCTGGACGAGGCCGACCACATGGCCGACCTCGGCTTCCTGCCGGTGGTGCGGCGGCTGATGGGCCAGACCCCGGCCAACGGGCAGCGCATGCTCTTCTCGGCCACCCTGGACAACGGGGTGGACGTGCTGGTCCAGCGGTTCATGCGCAAACCGATCACCCACCACGTCGACTCGGCCGCCCAGGCACCGGTCGAGATGGACCACCACGTCCTGCACGTGCAGCACGACGACCGCTTCGGCGTCCTCGTCGACCTGCTCGCGGCGCCGGGCCGGTCGGTGGTCTTCACGCGTACCAAGCGCCGCGCCAAGGTGCTGACCCGCCAGCTGATCGCGGCCGGTGTTCCGGCGGTCGAGCTGCACGGCAACCTCGCGCAGAACGCCCGTAACCGCAACCTGTCGGCGTTCTCCGACGGGTCGGCCCCGACACTCGTGGCGACGGACATCGCGGCCCGTGGCATTCACGTCGACGACGTGGCGCTCGTGGTGCACGCGGACCCGCCGGTCGAGCACAAGGCCTACCTGCACCGGTCCGGCCGCACCGCTCGGGCCGGCGCGCGCGGCACTGTGATCACCCTCATGACCGACGACCAGCAGGCAGATGTACGGGACCTCGCGCGCAAGGCGGGCATCCGGCCGGCCACCAAGCGGGTCCGTCCGGGCGACGCGCTGCTCGCACAGCTGGCGCCGGGCGAGCGGACGTTCGTGGCTCCGGCCCCGGTGAGCGCCTCCGCCGGCACCCGGCCGGCTGGTGGCCGGTCCGGCTCGCCCGGTTCGCGGACGGCCTCCGCGGGCTCGCGTGCCGGGTCTTCGGGCTCCCGTGCCGGCTCGGCGGGATCGCGTGGCGGGTCGTCCGGGATGGGCTCGGAGGGTGACGGTGGCGCCGGGCGTTCGCGTTCGGCGCGGCGCGGGCGTGGACGGGCTGCTTCCGGTGCGGGTGCGCCGGCGGCTGCCGGGCAGGCTTCGGGCTCGGGGCGGACCTCGGGTCAGGCGCGCGGCACCGGTGGCCGCGACTCGGCTGCGGCGGCGACGCGGGGTTCCGGTCCAGGACACCGCACGGGCACGCCGCAGCAGCGGCCCGCCGCCGCTGGTGCCGGTGGGGCGGCTGCCTTCTCCGCCCGCGGAGCCGGACGCCGCTCCGGCCGCTGACCTCGCTCAGCCGGGCGGAAGCGCCGGCTGGCACTGACGCATGTGACCAAGCACTCATAACGTGGGTGAGCGCCGGCCGGGCAAGTTCGGCCGGCGCTCACGCATGTGATCAAGCGTTCGTGAGGTGCGTGCCTGCCTGCCGGGTCACTGGGCGGCGGCCGGCCAGGCTTCGGTGGTGTGGTGGACAGGTGACGGTAGCGGCACGGCGTGGAGGTCCAGGTTGATGTGGACCAGGCGGCCGATGATGGCCCGGCCCGCGGTGACTCCGGCGGCGACCCGGCACGCAGACGCGCGGCGAGCTGGGTGCGGTTGGCCACACCGAGTTTCGCCAGGGCGTTGCGGACATGGGTCTCCACGGTCCGCTCGGAGATGTGCAGGCGGTCGGCAATCGCCCGGTTGGGCAGCCCGTCCGCGGCGAGCGTGACGATCTCCCGTTCGCGGGCGGTGAGCTCGTCGCGGGTGAGTTCGGCGGCTGCCGCGGCGATCGCGGTGAGACCGAGCCGGCGGGCGGTGGCGAGAGCCCGGCCGGCCAGATCACGGGACCGGCGCGGGTCGGATTCGCGCAGCGTCCGGGCGTACGCCAGAAGAGCGCAGGCGGCGTAGGGCGCGGCACCGATCCGCTCCTCCATCTCGATCGCGGTGGTGTGATGCCGCTCGGCGGCGTCCCGGTGGCGCCACGCTCGAGCGCTCCGGTGTGCTGGCCCCGGCTGCCGGCGGCGGCCAGATCGCAGCTGCGCCGCGCCAGATCGAGGACCTCCTCGGCCGAGAGCACCGGATCCAGCACCTCGTGCCGCGCGTGCACCGCGGCGGCGATCGCGTCCGGCTCGCCGCTGCCTTCGGCGAGCGCCATCGCCTGCCGGCTGATCGGTTCGGCGCGGGCGTGTTCCCCGATCTCCACGAGGAGGTACGCGAGATGTGCGAGCAGCTGTGCCCTTACCCCGTCAGGCAGTTTCCCGGTCCGGTCCACACCTGCCGAAAAAGGGCCCACACCTGCCGAAAGAGGGCCCACGCCTGTGGAAAGAGGGCCCACGCCTGTCGAGCCGGTCGGGTAGGTGTCCGAAAGTGACCGGTGTGCGGCGGCGTCGAGGGCCAGGGCGCGTTCGCAGAGGCGGACCAGGGTGTGCGCGACCTGACCGCCGAACCCGCGTACCACCAGGGCCGCCGCCGCGGCCAGATCGGGCCGCCTCCCGGCCTCGGCCACGTCCATGATCGCGGTGCAGTCGGCGACCGCGACGCCGAGCCGGCCGTCGCGGCAGACGGCCTCGGCGCGCGCCAGGCGCAGCCACGGGTCGGCCGGGAAGAGATCGAGGGCCTGGCCCAGCCAGCTCGCAGCCGCGCTGTGGTCCAGGCTGCGGGTGGCTGCCCGCGCCGCCGCCTCGCAGGCGTTCCGGGCGGTGTGCCGCGACTCGTCGTCCACAGCGGCACGGACGCGGTGCCGGGCGATCTCGTCGGCCCGGGCACCGATCCCGGTGAGTGCCGTGGCGATCCGGGAGTGCGCGGCGATCCGGTCCGCGCGTGCCAGTTCCGCATAGCGGGACTCGCGGACCAGCTCGTGGGCGAAGCGGAGCCGCGCCGGTGCCCACGGATCCTCGATCAGCACCCCCGCGCCGATCGCCTCGGCCAGCAATGGTTCCACCGGCTCGGCGGTGATGCGTCCGAGAACGGTCACGTCGACGTCCGCGCCCAGCGCGCTCGCCGTCCCGAGCAGGTCATGGGCGGACGGGCTCAGCGTGGCGAAACGGCGGCCGACCGGTCAGTAGTGTCACCGAGCCCGTACCGGCGGTGGCGTCGGCGCGCAGCCGGTCCAGGGCGACCACTTCGGCCACCCTGCCGACCAGCCGCGCGGCCATGTCGCGTCAGGCTTCCGGTACCGACACCGAGATCTCCTTGCCCAGCGCGAACCCGGCGCACAGCTCCAGCTCGTCGCCGCTCCAGAACCGGCCCGGGTCGTACCAGTTGGCCTTGCGGTTGCGGGGCAGCAGTCCCATGTCCTCATAGGTGATCGCGACCACCTCGGCGCAGTACGCCTTCTCCAGCGTGGCGTCGCTGACCTCGCCCTCCTTCCACGGCAGGCGGATCTGCGGCACGCGGCCGCGGACCCAGCGCCAGGCCAGGTGGGAGGTGGACGGGAACGGCGTACCGTCGAGGCGGGCCACCGTCTTGAGCGCCTTGTCCTCCATCGCCCGGGTCACGCCGGGGTCGAGCTGGCGCAGCCAGCCGCGCTGGCCGTAACGGCGGGCCCAGACGGTCACCGCGTCGCGCAGGTCGTGCAGCTGGACACCGCGCTGGAAGGTCCCGGACCACATGTCCGGCAACGACTTGCCCAGTTCGGCGTGCCACATCAGTGGTGGCATGTCCTCGATCACCAGGGACATCCCGACGTGGTTCACCGGGCTGTTGGTGAGCGTCTGGATGGCGCGATCCGGGCCGGACCGGCCCCGGAAGATCCAGATGTCCCCGGTTCTCGTCAGGTCAATCGCCTCGTCGAGGCTGAGTTCGGCAACCACGTGACTATCCTCAGCTGATGCGGTGGTGGAAGGTAGCGGGACTGGCGGGGCTGGCGGGAGTCGCGGCGACGGGCGCGGTGATCGCCCGATCGGAGCGGCGGCGCCGGGCGTACACACCGGACGAGATCCGGAGCAGGTTGCACGAGCGTGTCGCTGAGGTTACCGAGAAGAAGGAGTGACCGCTCACACCAGGTCGGTGTCGCGCAGCACGGTCCAGAGTCCGGCGCCGTCCGGTGCGGAGAACCACGTCTTGCCGCCGGACGGCACCACCTCGGCCGTCTCCGACGGGCCGGGGATGGCACCCGCGAGCACCGCCTGGGTGGGCGAGAGGCGGCGGATCGCCACGGCGGCCACGCTCTCCGGATGGGTCCGCGCGAACTCCGAGTAGATCTCCTGGTCGTGCTGGCCGTCGTCGCCGATCAGCAGCCACCGGACGTCGGGGAACTCCTCGGCGAGCCGGCGCAGTGACTTGCGCTTGTGCTCCTGGCCACTGCGGAACCAGCGGTCGGTGGTGGGTCCCCAGTCGGTGAGCAGGATCGGGCCGGCCGGGTACAGGTGGCGGCTGAGGAACCGGCTCAGCGCCGGTGCCACGTTCCACGCGCCGGTGGACAGGTAGATGACCGGGGCACCGGGGTTGGCGTTCACCAGGCGCTCGTAGAGGACCGCCATCCCGGGCACCGCTGTCCGGGCGTGCTCGTCGAGGACGAACGTGTTCCACGCGGCGAGCAGCGGGCGCGGCAGCGCGGTGACCATGACCGTGTCGTCGATGTCGGAGACGACGCCGAACTTGACGGCCGGGTCGAGCACCCGGATCGGCGCCTCCACAGCGGCGCCGCCGCCCTCGGTGGTCAGTTTCGCGCAGCCCCACCCGGGGTCCAGGTCACCCTTGACCCGGCAGTCGAGGTAGCCGCTGCGGTCGGTGCGCGCCTCGGTCACGCTGCCACCCACCTCGACGCGGATCACCGCGTTGCTGGCCGGGGTGGTGGTGAAACTGCGCCAGCCGCGGACCTTCTCGCGGCGTTTGCGGACCATGCCGGGGCGGGCCAGCAGCACCCGGCCCATCACCCGGGCCCAGCCGGGCGCGCCGTAGCCGGTGTAGGCCGTGATGTACGGCTTCCAGCCCCGCCCGCGCAACCGGCGCTCGATGAACTGGTGCACCGCGTCCTCGACAAGGGCGGCCCGGTGCATCTGAACCTCGACCGGGCTCGCACCTGCGGGAGTAACCGTCACCATCGCCTCCTTACCCGTCTGCATACCCGCCCTACCGTCCCGCCACGTTACCGGGCCGATATCACAGTCGAACGAGAACGGTCCTCGGGTCCAGGGAGGACATCAGGCAGCCGCCGTGAGTTCGGCGGGCGTCCACTGCTCGGCCCACCAGTGCTGGTCGACCGGCTCGGTGGCCGGGTCACGAAGCCGCGCCGCGGCCGCCTCGGCGCGAAGGTCCCGCACCGTCTCCGCGGCCGCCTCGGCACCGCGCCAGGCCGCCTGCTCGCGCTCGACCGCCTTGCGGTACGCCTCCAGCCGGAACTCGCGGACCGCGTTGCGCAGCACCGGTTCCTGCTGGACGGGGTGCAGCCGGGGGTTCCAGCCGCGGTGCGCGAACACGTCGTTGAGCTGGGCGATCGACAGGTCGTGGGTGCGGCACAGCTCGGAGGCGGCCCGGTGCAGGTAGCGCTGCCGGTCCACGTTGTCGCCCGGCTTGCGGCGGCGGCTCATCAGCGGGAAGGCGGTCGCCGCGGAGATCCGCCGGGCCAGTTCGTCGGCCTCCTCGTACGCCGTCCAGGCCGCCTCGACGTCCTCCTGCGCGGCCATCCACTCGGCGCGGCGGCGGCCGGCGGTGGCGGCGGCCGCACGGGCGGCGGTCTCCAGTTCGGTGGCGTAGCGGTTTTCGCCGTCGTCCGGCTCGGGCGGCGTGAGCGCCCGGGGCACCTTGGCTGTGGCGACTGCCACAGCGAGAACGAGCAGGATGATCAACCAGATCGCGGCAGCCTGCGGCACCGCGCTAACGAAGCTCTGCACAGCGGAATTCATGGAGCACCCCCAGAAAACGGAACAACGGCCGGCATCGACGGATCCGCACGGGCCGGACGGCCCGGCGGTGTCAGACGGCCGGGGGCGCGCGGGGGCCGGCGCTGCGCGGGGTCTCGCCGGCGATCGGGTGCCGCGGCGTGGTGATGATCTCGGCGGAAGCCGCTGCCGGAAGTGGCGGGTTCAGCGTCACCCGGGGTGCCTGGCGGCCCGGCCGCCCGGCATCCGCTTCGTCGGCCTCGGGGCTCACGGCGGCCGGCGTCTCGGCAGACACCGAGGCCGGCACTGAGACAGGCACCGAGGCCGGCACCGTCTCGACAGCGGCCGAGGGAGCGTCGGCGGTGATCGCCGGCGCGGGCAGCTGGAGGGTGACGGCGAGTGCGAGCATCGCCAGGCTGGTGAGGAAGCGCACAAGCCGGCGCCCGTCCCAGGGACGGGGCGTCGCGTGCGCCACCGTGTTCACGCCTATCAACCTACTAGTGGACACAAGAACGCACATGGCCCCTTGAAGTCACGGCCACTCTTTGGATGAGCGCCACGGTCACCCGTACGAGGGACCATGGGGGCATGGACCTTCAGGTGGTGGAGCAGGCGGCACGGCTGGACGGGTGGCTCGCCGAGGGCGGCGTGGTGATCCTCAGCGGTGCGGGGCTCTCGACCGACTCCGGGATCCCGGACTACCGGGGCCCGTCCGGCTCGGCCCGCCGCGGCACGCCGATGACGTATCAGACCTTCACCTCGGACCCGATCGCCCGCCGCCGGTACTGGGCGCGCAGCCACCTGGGGTGGCGGACCATCGGCGGCGCACGGCCCAACGACGGGCACCTCTCGGTGGCCCGCTGGCAGCGGCTGGGCCTGCTCTCCGGCGTGATCACACAGAACGTGGACGGGCTGCACCAGGCGGCGGGCGCCCGCGAGGTGGTCGAGCTGCACGGCAACCTGGCCCGGATCGTCTGCCTCGACTGCGGTGAGCTGACCGCCCGCGACGAGCTGGTGGCCCGGCTGACCGCGGCGAATCCGGAGTTCACCGCGGTCGCCTCGTCGATCAACCCGGACGGCGACGCCGAGCTGGACGACGCCGAGCTGGACGGGTTCACCGTGGTGCCCTGCCGGTCCTGCGACGGTGTGCTCAAGCCGGATGTCGTCTACTTCGGCGAGACCGTGCCCGCCGACCGGGTGACGACCGCTTTTGCCCAGGTGGAGGCGGCGCGCACCCTGCTCATCCTCGGCTCCTCGCTGACCGTGATGTCGGGGCGGCGGTTCGTGCTGCGGGCGGTCAAGGAGGGCATCCGGGTGGCGATCGTCAACCGGGGCGTCACACGCGGCGAGCCGTACGCCGATCTGGTCATCGACGCCCCTCTGGGTGTGGTGCTGCCGAACCTCGCCGCGGATACCGATAAGTACCGATTCATCGCTGGGTGAGGACGACGGTTACCGTCTCGAAATCTAAATAGATCTCTTGGCACATTGACGTGACCGCCCTCACTGCGGTTGACTGCCGAAACCGGTCCCGAAACCGGTTCCGAAACCCCGACGCAACCGCGAAGTCACATCCCGGAGGAGCTGTGCCGATCACCATCGCCGATGTGGCGGCCCGGGCCAAGGTCAGTAAAACGACGGTGTCCCGGGTGCTGAACGGCAAGGGCGAGCTCGACGAGTCCACCGCCGCCCGGGTGCGGGCGGTCATCGATGAGCTCGGCTACGTTCCGAGTGCCCGGGCGGTCAATCTGGCCCGCGGGCGCACCCGGGTGATCGGCATGCTGGTCCCCTCGCTCACCTGGCCCTGGATGGGCGAGGTCGTGCAGGGGGCGGTCGACGTGCTCGAGGCCGAGCACTACGGCCTGCTCCTGTTCACCTGCAACCGCGGCGACGACTCGATGCGCCAGTTCAACGCCCAGGTTGCCGCGAAGTCCTTCGACGGGCTCCTGGTCATCGAGCCGGAGGGCACCTTCGACTACATCGCCACGCTGCACTCGCGTGGCCTCCCGATGGTGCTCATCGACGACCGCGACCAGGTGTCCGGCCAGATCCCGAGCGTCGGCACGACCAACCACACCGGCGCCGCCTCGGCGGCCCGGCACCTGCTGGAGATCGGGCGCCACAAGCCGCTCGTGATCACCGGCCCGTCCCGGTTCGGTTGCACCCAGCAGCGCCTGGACGGTTTCTCCTCGGTCTACGCCGACGCCG
Organism: Actinoplanes sp. GCM10030250; assembly: GCF_042666575.1. Classification (NCBI taxonomy): domain Bacteria; kingdom Bacillati; phylum Actinomycetota; class Actinomycetes; order Micromonosporales; family Micromonosporaceae; genus Actinoplanes; species Actinoplanes sp. GCM10030250. The sequence goes on from NZ_JBHTDO010000047.1 coordinate 39,166, forward strand.
GCCACCCCATCGACGACGAGCGCGTCCTGCTCGGCGACTTCACCTTCGCCGCCGGGGTCGACAACGTCCGGCACGCGATCGCGGCCGGCATCGAGTTCGACGCGGTCTTCTGCCACAACGACATCTCAGCGACCGGCGCCATGCAGGCGATCCAGGACTCTGGCCGCCGGATCCCCGACGACGTCGCGGTCGTCGGGTTCGACGACATACCGCAGGCGGCGCACAGTTCGCCGCCGCTGACCACGGTCCACCAACCCATGCGGGAGATGGGCGAGGCCGCAGCCCGTACGCTGCTCGCCCATTTCGAAGGCACCCCTCTGCCGAACCGCCCGACGGTCATCCCGGCCACCTTCACGGTCCGGGCCTCGACCGCCTCCTGACCCGACCTACCCAAAAAGCATCGACCGGCCGCGATCACGGCCGGAACCCCGCGAGACCTCGCGAACGGCCCTGGGTCGTCCGCTCGGTACCGCACGCCCTTCGGGCACCCCTCTCACCCCTCTCACCCCGCAATTGATCCGAGGAGTTTTGCGATGCAGAGAAGGAAGCTGTTCGCGGCGGCACTGGCGGGCGTCCTCGCCACGGGCGGCCTCGCCGCATGTGGTGAGTCGCCGAACGACAACGCCAACGCGGACAAGGGCAAGCAGGTCGACTTCCTGTCGATCGGCATGCCGAACGGCACCGTCGCCGAGATCAACAACCCCTTCATCCAGACCTCGGCCGCCGGCGCGCTCGGCTACCGCTGGATGATCTACGAGCCCCTCGGCCAGTGGAACAACACCAAGCCGGCCGACCCGCTGACGCCGTGGCTGGCCAGCGAGATCAAGTGGTCCGCCGACTACAAGACCGTGGACCTGGTCATCCGGGACGGCGCGACCTGGTCGGACGGCAAGCCGCTGACCGCCGAGGACGTGGTGTACACCCACAACCTGATCAAGAGCAACGAGGCGCTCAACCTCTTCGCGATCCCGTACGACACGATCACGGCTGACGGCAACAAGGTGAAGATGACGTTCAAGACGTCGCAGTTCACCACCCACCACAAGGTCATCGGCCAGACCCCGATCGTGCCGAAGCACCTCTGGGAGAAGATCTCGGACCCGGCCACCGACCCGATCAAGGAGCCGGTGGGCAGTGGCCCGTACACCCTGAAGTCGTTCAGCCAGCAGGCGGCGATCCTCACCGCTCGGGAGAGCGGTTACTGGGGCACCCAGCCGAAGGTGAAGGAGCTGCGCTACACCTCCTACGCCGACAACAACGCGCAGGCCACCGCCCTGGCGAGCGGTCAGGCGGAGTGGAGCTTCGTCTTCATCCCGAACTACCAGCAGACCTTCGTCGCCAAGGACCCGGAGAACTACAAGGTCTGGGCGCCGGGCGTGCTGGGCATCCACGGCCTCTACATCAACACCACCAAGAAGCCGTTCGACGACCCGAAGCTGCGCCAGGCCATGAACATGGTCATCAACCGCAACGACATCTTCGTGCAGGCCGAGGCCGGCTACTTCCACCCGGAGATCAAGAGCATCACCGGTCTGCCCGAGGGTGCGGGTGACGCGTACATCGCCGAGGAGTACAAGGGCAAGACCTTCTCGGTCGACGTCGACGGCGCCAAGAAGCTGCTGACCGATTCCGGTTACAAGCTCGAGGGCACCACGCTGAAGGACAAGACCGGCAAGGCCGTCACCATCAAGCTGAGCGACCCGGCGCCGTGGTCCGACTACCAGACCTCGCTCGAGATCATCAAGAGCAACCTGGCCGAGATCGGCATCGCGGCGACGGTGGAGAAGCCGAACCAGAACGTCTGGGACGCGAACGTCCAGAAGGGCGACTTCGAGGCCAGCATGCGCTGGACCAACGGTGGCTCGACCCCGTTCGACATCTACCAGACGGTCATGGACGGCGACCTCTACAAGCCGATCGGCACCGCCGCTCAGCAGGGTAACTTCGGCCGCTTCCAGAGCCCGGAGGCCACCGCGGCGCTGAAGGCGTACTCGAACGCCACCGACGACGCCGCTCGTACCGCCGCGCTCGCGACGATCCAGAAGATCTTCGTGGAGCAGGCTCCGATGCTGCCGGTCGGCTCGGACAACGTCGGTGCCGCGTACAGCACGAAGAACTGGGTCGGGTGGCCCTCGGACGCGGACTCGTACGCGCCCGCCCAGCCCACTCAGGCCGCCGCTCTGCTGGTCGTCCTGAAGCTGCAGCCCGCCAACTCCTGATCGCCTCGCGGGCGCCCCGGTCAGCCGGGGCGCCCGCCTCTTCCGCAAGAAGGACACCCGGCATGACGTCGATCCCGGACGCCAAGGCGCCGGCCGACGAGGTGGTGCTCGAGGCGATCGGCCTGACCAAGCACTTCCCCGTCCGCCGGAAGCTGCGCGACCTCTTCTCCAACCGGCACGACGCGGTTCACGCCGTCGATGATGTGAACCTCACCCTCCGCCGCGGCCAGGTGGTCGCCCTGGTCGGCGAGTCCGGCTCCGGCAAGTCCACAGTGGCCCGGCTCCTCGCCCAGCTCTATCCCCGCACCGGCGGCGACATCCGGCTGCACGGCGAGTCGACGAAGGTCAAGTCGGGCTCCGCGTTCCGGAACTACTGCTCCCGGGTCCAGATGATCTTCCAGGACCCGTTCGCGTCCCTGAACCCGGTGCACACCATCAGGTATCACCTGACCCGGGCTCTGAAGATCCACGACAATGCCGGCAAGAGCGACGCCGAGCTCGAGGTGGCCCTGTACGAGCTGCTCGAGCGGGTCTCCCTGACACCGCCGGAGCGGTACCTCGACAAGTTCCCGCACGAGCTCTCCGGTGGCCAGCGCCAGCGCGTGGCGATCGCCCGCGCCCTCGGCGCCGAGCCCGAGGCACTGCTCGCCGACGAGCCGGTGTCCATGCTGGACGTCTCCATCCGGCTCGGCGTGCTGAACCTGCTGCGCGACCTCAAGGAGCGCCTGAACCTGGCGATCCTCTACATCACCCACGACATCGCGTCGGCCCGGTACTTCGCCGACGAGACGATGGTCATGTACGCGGGACGCATGGTCGAGGGTGGTGACAGCGAGACGGTCACCCAATCGCCGGCTCACCCGTACACCAGGCTTTTGATCGACTCGGCCCCCGACCCGGACCGTCTCACCGGCGAGGCCGATGTCGCAGACGAGGACCGTGGCAACGGTGAACCGCCCAGCCTGATCCACCCGCCCACCGGGTGCCGCTTCCACCCGCGCTGCCCGATGGCGATGCCGCGCTGCTCGACCGACCTGCCGGTCCGCCTGGAGATCGGTGACGTGCCCGGCCACTGGGCCGCCTGCTGGCTCTACGACGAGGCGACGGTCGCCACACAGACGCCCGGCTCCGCCGTGGAGGTGTCCCGGTGAAGTACTTCCTGCAGCGCCTCGCCTTCTATCTCTTCACGGCGTGGGCAGCTATCACGCTCAACTTCTTCATCCCCCGGATGATCCCCGGTGACCCGGTGCAGGCGCTGGTGACCAAGTACCAGGGCCAGCTGAGCAGCAAGGCGATCGACTCCCTCTACGTCCTGTTCGGCCTGGACAAGGACGCGAACATCGCCGAGGAGTACGTCAGCTACTGGAAGCAGCTGCTCTCCGGCGACCTGGGCCTGTCGTTCACGTTCTTCCCGACACCGGTCTCCGAGATCATCAGCAACAGCCTCCCCTGGACGCTGCTGCTGGTCGGCATCACCACGGTGATCAGCTTCTTCCTCGGCACCGGGCTGGGCATCCTGGCCGGCTGGCGGCGCGGTTCCTGGACCGACGGCCTGCTGCCGGTGACCACGTTCCTCTCCTCGGTGCCGTACTTCTGGCTCGGCATCATCGCGATCTACCTGCTCACCGGGCCGGACAGCTTCTTCCCGTCCTCGGGCGGCTTCGACAACGGCCTGGTGCCGGCCTGGGACCAGTACTTCATCCCGAGCGCCATCCAGCACAGCCTGCTGCCGGCCCTGACGATCCTGATCTCCTCGGTCAGCGGCTGGATCCTGAGCATGCGCAACATGATGGTGACCGTCTCCTCCGAGGACTACATCACCGTCGCGCACGCCAAGGGCCTCACCGACCGGCGGGTGGCGATGAGCTACGCGGCGCGCAACGCGCTGCTGCCCAACGTCTCCGGCTTCGCGCTGTCGCTCGGCTTCATCGTCGGCGGCACGCTGCTGGTGGAGATCGTGTTCTCCTACCCGGGTGTCGGGTTCCAGCTCTTCCAGGCGCTCGGCGCCTCGGACTACCCGCTCATGCAGGGCATCTTCCTGATCATCACGATCTCGGTGCTGGTGGCGAACCTGCTGGCGGACATCGCCTATCTGCTCCTCGACCCGCGCACCCGTAAGGAGGGCTGACCGATGACGATCCCCACCTCGAGCATCGAGCAGGTCATCCCCGGTCAGGGGTCGATGGCCCAGCCGGAGTCCGGCAAGCCCGTCAAGGCCAAACGACAGCGGTTCCGCTTCGTGGCCAACCGCAAGGCCGCGACCGGCCTGGTCATTCTGGCGATCTACGTCCTGCTGGCGATCATCGGACCCTGGATCGCACCGTACGACCCTGGAGCGCGTGGCAGCGACCTGGTCCAGCCCCCGTCAGCCGACCACTGGATGGGCACCACCCACCTGGGGCAGGACGTCTTCAGCCAGCTGCTGGAAGGCACCCGCAGCGTCATGTTCGTCGGCTTCTTCGCCGGCATCGTGGCGACGGTTCTCTCGGTCATCATCGGGGTGTCCGCCGGCTACATCGGCGGCAAGGCCGACGAGGGCCTCTCCGCGCTCTCCAACGTCTTCCTGGTGATCCCCGCGCTGCCGCTGATCATCATCATCACGTCCACCCTGGAGAGCGCCGAGGACTGGCTGATCGCCATGGTCATCGGCCTCACCTCCTGGTCGTGGAACGCCCGGGTGCTGCGGGCGCAGACCCTGTCGCTGCGCCGGCGCGACTTCGTCGAGGCGGCCCGGGCCAGCGGCGAGCGCACCTGGCGGGTGATCGTCTTCGAGCTGCTGCCCAACCTGACCGCGGTGATCGCCTCCGGCTTCGTCGGCACGGTGATCTTCGCGGTGCTCTCCGGTATCACGCTGGCCTTCATCGGCGTCACCTCGGCCACCACCTGGAACTGGGGCACGATCCTGTTCTGGGCGCAGGGCCAGCAGGCGCTCGCCCAGGAGGCGTGGTGGTGGTTCGTACCGGCGGGTCTCGCCATCGCGATCCTCGGCACCGCGCTCTCGCTGATCAACTTCGGTATCGACGAGTTCGTCAGCCCGCGGCTGCGCAGTGCCGGCAAGACCAAGGTGAAGACCGTCGACGGGCGTACCGTCCGGATGCGCATCGGCTTCACGCCGGTGCTGAACAACTCGGCCGAACCGCACACGCACGCCAAGCCGACGCCGGTCCTGCGAGAGGAAGTGACGTCATGAGCCAGCCGGTCATCGAGATCCGCAATCTCAACGTCGGGTACGGGCTGGGCGACCAGGGTGTCCGCGCGGTCCGCGACGTCAACCTCACGCTGCATCGCGGTGAGGTGCTGGGTCTGGCCGGCGAGAGCGGATCCGGCAAATCCACCCTCGCGTACGGGATGACCCGTCTTCTCCCCCCGCCCGGCGTGATCACCGGCGGACAGGTCATCTACCACCCCGACAAGGGCGACCCGTACGACGTCCTCGCCCTCTCCGACGCCCAGCTGCGCGATTTCCGCTGGGCCGAGACGGCGCTGGTGTTCCAGGGCGCGATGAACTCGCTCAACCCGGTACACAAGATCTCCACCCAGCTCACCGACGTGCTCCGGGCGCACGACCCGAAGATGAGCGAGCACAGCCGCAACGCCCGGGCCCGGGAGATGCTGAAGCTGGTCGGCATCGCCTCGGACCGGATGGACGCGTACCCGCACCAGCTCTCCGGCGGCATGCGGCAGCGCGTGATGATCGGCATGGCGCTGATCCTGCAGCCGCAGGTGGTCATCATGGACGAGCCGACCACGGCCCTCGACGTGGTGATGCAGCGGCAGATCCTCGGCCAGCTCATCGAGCTGCGGGAACGGCTCGGCTTCTCGGTCATCTTCATCACCCACGACCTGTCGCTGCTCGTCGAGTTCTCCGACAAGATCGCCATCATGTACGGCGGGCGGATCGTCGAGGAGGCACCGGCCGCGTCGATCTACCGGGACGCGCTGCACCCGTACTCCGCCGGTCTGCTCGGCTCCTTCCCGGCGCTGCGCGGGCCCCGGCGGGAACTGACCGGCATCCCCGGGTCGCCGCCGGACCTCAAGGGCATGCCGAGCGGCTGCTCGTTCCACCCGCGATGCCCGAAGGCGTTCGAACCGTGCGCCGGCAACATCCCGGTGCTCGGCCACCCCGGCACGCCGGACGGCACCGCACGGTCGGTCGCCTGCTGGCTGCATCCCATCTCGCAGCCGGTCGGCTGACGTAGTGACAGAGGGCCGGTCCCCTGCCGTCGGGACCGGCCCTCAACTATGCCTCTTTTGGAGAGATCGTTGACATTCACGTGGGGCGTGGCCACTTCGGCCTATCAGATCGAGGGCGCGGCCGCGGAAGACGGGCGCACGACGTCCATCTGGGACACCTTCAGCCGTACGGTCGTCGGCGAGACCGGTGACGTGGCCTGCGACCACTACCACCGGATGCCCGACGACGTTCAGCTGATCAAGAGCCTGGGCGTGGACGCGTACCGTTTCTCGGTCTCCTGGCCCCGGGTGCAACCCGGCGGGCGCGGCCCGGCGAACCCGGCCGGACTGGCCTTCTACGACCGGCTCGTCGACGAACTGCTGGCCGCCGGGATCGACCCGTGGCTCACGCTCTACCACTGGGACCTGCCGCAGGAGCTCGAGGACGCCGGCGGCTGGCCGCACCGCGACACCGCGTACCGGTTCGCCGACTTCTCGATGCTCGTCCACGACCGGCTCAAGGACCGGGTCCGTAACTGGGGCACGGTCAACGAACCTTGGTGCGTCGCCTACCTCGGGTACGAGCACGGGGTGCACGCCCCCGGCCGGCGCGACTTCGGCGCCGCCCTCGCCGCCACCCACCACCTGCTGCTCGGCCACGGCCTGGTCGCGAGCCAGATCCGCAGCCCCGAGAACACCGTGAGCATCGCGCTCAACATCGGCACGGCCACCCCCGCCTCGGACGACCCGATCGACGTGGCGGCCGCCTGGCGGGCCGACGGCAACGTGGCGCGGATCTTCCTCGACCCGATCCGGCACGGCCGCTACCCGGCGGACGTGGTCGAGGACCTCGCGGCGCGCGGCCACTCGCTGCCGATCCGCGACGGCGATCTGGAGATCATCTCAGCGCCGATCGACCTGCTCGGGGTGAACTTCTACTTCGGACAGGACTTCGCCGGCACCGACCTCGAGGGGAACACCACCGACGCGCTCGGCCGCCCGGTGATCCGGGAGATCCTGCCCGACGTCCCGCGTACCGACCTGGGCTGGCCGATCACGCCGGACCGGTTCACCACGCTGCTGCTGCGGCTGCACAACGACTACGGCTTCCCGCTCGCGGTCACCGAGAACGGGGCGGTCTTCCACGACCATCCGGACGCGAACGGCTTCGTCGCGGACGAGAAGCGGACGTCGTACCTCAAGGCGCACATCGACGCGGTCTTCGCCGCCCGCGAGCAGGGCGCCGACGTGCGCGGGTACTTCGCCTGGTCGCTCATGGACAACTTCGAATGGGCCGAGGGTTTCGAGAAGCGGTTCGGCCTCGTGCACGTCGACTACGAGACCCAGGCGCGGACGCCGAAACAGAGCGCGCTGTGGTTCCGGGATCGCGTACGCTCCCGCCCATGAACGACTACCTCGACGTGAACCGGGCCAACTGGGACGAGCGGGCACCCGCCCACGCCGCCTCCCCCGACTATCACGTCGAGGACTTCGCCACCGACCCCGCGTACCTCAGTGAGGTCGTCCGTTTCGACCTGCCGCGGCTCGGCGACGTCGCCGGGCTGCGCGGGATCCACCTGCAGTGCCACATCGGCACCGACACGATCTCGCTGTCCCGGCTCGGCGCCCGGATGACCGGCCTCGACTTCTCCGGCGCCTCGCTGGAACAGGCCCGCGTCATCGCGGACCGGGCCGGCGCGAAGATCCCCTTTGTGCAGAGCGACGTGTACGCGGCACGCGACGTCCTGGAGGGTGACTTCGACCTGGTCTTCACCGGGATCGGCGCGCTCGGCTGGCTGCCCGACATCAAACGGTGGGCGCGGACGGTGGCGTCCCTGCTGGCGCCGGGCGGCCGGCTGTTCATCCGGGAGGGCCACCCGGTCCTGTGGTCGCTCGACTACGACCGCACCGACGGCGTGATCGCCCTGTCCGAGCCGTACTTCGAGCACGCCGAGCCGCAGGTGTACGACGAGGGCGGCACCTACGTCGCGACCGACAGCGAGTTCAAGCACACCGTCACCCACGAGTGGAACCACGGGATCGGCGAGATCGTCACCGCGGTACTCGAAGCGGGGCTCGTCGTGACAGGGCTGGAGGAGCACCAGTCGGTGCCGTGGGAGGCGCTGCCCGGCCGGATGCGGCTGATCGACGGCGGCGAGTGGCAGCTCATCGAGCGACCCGAACGGCTGCCACACACGTACACGCTTCAGGCCCGCAAACCCGGCGCCGTTTAAAGATCAGCCGAAGCGGGGTACCTGCCGCGCATCCCCGGCAGGAGGAGGTCCCCGATGCGTATCGGTGCTGTTCTTATTGTCATCTGGCTGGTACTCGGTGTTGTCGCCGCTTTCGAGCGCGGTTACTTCAAGGACGACGGCGACGCGAGCTGCGCGGAAGCCGGCACGGTCATCGTCACCACGATCGCCGGGCCGCTGAACTGGCTGGGCGTCAACCCGAAGATCACCTGTGACGTTCCGGAGCCCAGCAAGTAATTCTCTTCACCCCTTTCACCCCTTTCACCTCAGGAATGCCCGCTCGTCGACGTGACGGGTGGGCGTACCGAAGAAAAGCTCGGGATGCACCGGGCCGAGTGCGATGTTGAGCGTGTCCTGGCGGTAACTCCACCGTCCACCCTGGATCAGCGGCCAGGACACGCGATAGTTGACCTGCCACCGGAGCCACTCGCCCGGTGCCAGCCACACCCCGGGCGGCCGGTGGCTCGACGACGGGCCACCGCTCCGGGCGGGAAGCAGCTCCACCCGTACCCTCTGATCTGCTCTCACCAACCGCAAGCCGCACCGCGCGAGACTCGGCTCGCGCTCCGCCGGCTCCGCGCCCAGCGACTCCACGGGCTCGAAATCGTTACGCTCCGCCATCACGACCTCGTGCACGACACCGGTCCTCAAAGGCGGCAGGCGAAATCCCACCGGAGCGGCGTTGCGGCGCGCGGCAGCTTTCCCACCTCGGGAGAGCTTGGTCCACTCGGTGCTCACCCACTGCGCCACGACGTCCACGGCTCCCCCTCCCCGCAGGCGCAATCTTCCCTGGTACGCCCCGCGGAAGCACGGATTATTCACCTGCTGGACACCTCCGCGCCGCGCGGCACGCCGCATCGATTCCAGAGCTTGACCTGGAGCGCGCTCCAGGTCCTACGGTCGATTCCGAAGAGCCCGGCAAGTGGGAGGACCAAGATGGAAACCAGGAATTTCGGGCGCCTCGGCCGGATCAGCGCATTGACGCTCGGTGGTGGCGGCATCGCGGGGGTGTGGGGCGGCACCGATCGGTCGGAGGCGATCGGTACGGTCCACGCCGCGATCGACGCCGGTGTCACGATGCTGGATCTGGCACCCAGTTACGGCTCGGATTTCGAGTCGGAGCGGGCGGTGGGCGAGGCACTGCGGGCGCGGCCTGCGCCGGACGTCATGATCACCAGCAAGGTGCAGCTGACAAAGCTGCCAGGGGCGCCTGATTGGGGTCAGCGGATCCGGGACAGCCTGCGGGACAGTCTGTTGCGGCTCGGGCGTGATCACCTTGACCTGTTCCTGCTGCATACGCAGTTGCGGCCGCGATTTCCGTCGGACGCGGTGCCGGACGATCTGGACTGGCCCGACTACGAGGTGGTGGCAGCGGAGTTCGCGCGGCTCCGGGAGGAAGGGCTGATCCGGGCGTGGGGGATCACTGCTGTGGCGCATCCGGGGAGCGTGGTGGACGCGCTCGGTGCGGTGCCCCGGCCGGACGCGGCCCAGGTGGTGGTGAACCCGCTCGACATGAACGGTGACCTGTGGGTTTACGGGCCCTCCGTCCGGTCGGGCAACGACGAGATCATCCGGGCGGCGAATGCCAATGACGTCTCGGTGATCGGGATCCGGGCGGTGGCGGCGGGTTCGCTCACCGGGGCGCTCGACCGGGAGCTGGATCCGCGGCATCCGGCGGCCGTGGATTTCGCGCGGGCCGAGCCGTTCCGGAAGCTGGCGGCGGAGTTCGGTGAGACACCTGCGGCACTCGCGCATCGGTATGCGCTCTCCGTGCCCGGGGTCGCGACAGTCGTTCTCGGCGTGAAGAACCGCGCCGAGCTGGCCGAGTGCCTGGCAGCCGAGTCGCGGGGTCCCCTCACCTCCGAGGAGCTCCAGGCCATAACCGCCCTCCGCCAGCGGTGACCGCATACCCGACCGTGCGCTTCTACCCACGCCAGAGCAACAACCAGCTCCCACACAACCTCACCGTGCGCGTCTGCTGACCCAGGCATCCGTCAGGGTGGATGGGCTGTGGCGGTTCACATGCGGGCCGGCCCAGGTCCGGCTGGTGGTGAGTGCTGTGCCGGGCGCCGCAAGGCAGCACCCGGAGCCAGTCGGTTTCAGCCGGGGTCAGCCGGGGTCAGCCGATTTCAGCAGAGGTCAGCCGGGGTCAGCCGGGGTCAGCTCACCCAGGGCGGGGTGAGCGTGGTGCCGTCGGGGAGCGTCGCCTCGAAGCCCGCACTCGTGGTGACCCAGGCTTCGGCGGGCGTCTCTCCCCTGTTGTCCGCCCGGAACTCCGCCCCGGCCGGAACCACCAGCACATCCCCCGGCCCGATCTGCCCGGCGACACCGTCCAGGCTGATCGACAACTGGCCCGCGACCAGAACGAACACTTCGTCACGGCCGACCCGGTGCGGCATCCCGGTCGTACCGCCGGCGATCTCGACCCGCCAGGTGCAGAGTTCGCGGCTGCCGGTGGACGGCGAGGCGTACGCGTGAAAGGTCGTCCCGTGCAACTGGTGCTGCACCGCGTCGGCACTGCGATAGATCGACATGAAACCTCCATTGGTCAAGCTGCTTGACTAAATAGTCAAGCAGCTTGACCGCCATGTCAAACTGTTTCCGTGCGAGACGATCTTCAAGACCTTCCGGTGCTCTTGCTGAGTGCGGCGCGTGCGCTGGTGGACGGCATAGATGCGGGGGTACGCGCACGCGGCTTCACCGATCTCCGACCCTCACACGGGTTCGCCTTCGTGCGGCTCTCCGGTACCGGCGCCACCGTGAACGAGCTCGCCGAGCACCTGGAGATCACCAAACAGGCGGCCAGTCAGATGGCCGACGAGCTGGTACGGAAGGGCTACGTCGAGCGGCTCCCCCACCCGTCCGACGCCCGTGCCCGCTTGCTCGTCCTGACCAGCAAAGGGATCGCCTGCACCCGCGCCGCCGACGATGCCGCCGAGGAGACGCTACGTCCGTGGGCGGAAGGCGTCGGCCCTGAGCAGCTGGCCGGCCTCCGCTCGGCCCTCGCCCGCCTCGCCACTCCCGGCCGCATCCGCCCCATCTGGTGATCAGCCGCACCGGATAGGCCACCAGCCACGTCGCGGTGACCGCCCGCGCCGCCCCCACCCGGCGCGGTGACCGCCCGCGCCGCCCCCACCCGGCGCGGTGACCGCCCGCGCCGCCCCCACCCGGCGCGGTGATCGACCGGCGGTCGCGCTGACGCCCGGAGCGGGCACTACCTCGCGCCTGGACCGGCAAGAACCGTGCGAGAACGCGTACCCGTAAAGGAATCTCCCGGCCGGCGCCAAAAATCACCGGCCGGGAGGCCCTGTCAGCCGCGCTCTATCGATCGCGCTTCGTCAGTCGCGCTTCGTCAGTCGCGCCTTCGTCAGTCGCGCCTTCGTCAGTCGCGCCTTCGTCAGTCGCGCTCGATCAAATGGCCGATGAGCTGCGGGCCCATGATGACCGCGTTGCCGGAACCGTCGCGGCGAGCGTCCGGTTCCGGGAGTTCGACGGGCTCGCCGGTGCTGCTCGCGCCGACCGGACGAGGGCCGACCCAGGCGACCGTCAGCCGCGTCTCGCCCCTGAGGAAGCGCTGCACCCGCACGCCGCCGGTGGCCCGGCCCTTCGCCGGGTAGGACGAGAACGGCGACACCTTGACCTGCGTGTCGGTGGAGGTGACCACCATCGGCTCGCCGTGCGCGGGGTCGGAGGTCGAAACCGCGTTGAACGAGATCACTTCCGCGTCGGCGGAGACGTTGACGCCTGCCATGCCACCGCCCTTGAGGCCTTGCGGGCGGACCAGCTTGGCCGGGAACCGCAGCAGCGACGCATCGGACGTGACGAAGACCAGCGACTCGGCGCCGTCGGTGAGCCAGGTCGCCTGGAGGACCTCGTCGCCCTCCTTCAACGTGATCACCTCGAACTCGTCGGAGCGGACCGGCCACTCCGGCGCGCACACCTTCACGATGCCGAACTTGGTGCCCATGGCGATGCCCGGCGACTCGCCGCCGGTCAGCGGTGCGAGGCCGACGACCCTCTCGCCCTTCTCCAGCGGGACCAGCTCGGAGGCGGACATGCCGCCGCGCAGCGAGACCGTGCCGGACTGCTCGGGCAGCACCGGGAGCGGCAGGACGTCAGTCTTGAACGCCCGGCCCCGGTTGGTGATCAGCAGGATCCGGCCGCGGGCCGTGGAGTGGATCACCGCGCGGACGGCGTCGTGCTTGACTCGGCCGCTGCGTTTGCGCGCCTCGGCGGACTCCTCGCTCTCCGCCGCGGTCCGGGCGATCAGGCCGGTGGCCGAGAGGATCACCTGGCACGGGTCGTCGGCCACCTCGAGCGGGCCGGCCGGCACCGAGGCGGCGAGCACCTCTTTGAGGTCACCGTCGATGAGCGTGGTGTGGCGCGGGCGGCCGAACTCGGTGACGACCTCGGCCAGCTCGTCGGAGACCACCTGCTTGAGCACGTCCTCGTTGTCGAGGATCAGGTTCAGCTCGGCGATCTCGTTGCGCAGCCGCTCCTGCTCGGTCTCCAGCTCGATCCGGTCGAACCGGGTGAGCCGCCGCAGCGGGGTGTCCAGAATGTACGTCGCCTGGATCTCGGAGAGCCCGAACTCGCTCATCAGCCCGGCCTTGGCCGCGGCCGCGTCGTCGCTGGCCCGGATCAGCGCGACCACCCGGTCGATGTCGATCAGGGCGATGAGCAGGCCGTCGACCAGGTGCAGCCGGTCCTCGCGCTTGGTCCTGCGGAACGTGGTGCGCCGGGTGACCACCTCGTAGCGGTGCTGGACGAAGACCTCCAGCAGCGCCTTGAGCCCGAGGGTCCGCGGCTGCCCGTCGACGAGCACCAGGTTGTTGATGCCGAACGAGCTCTCCAGCGGGGTCAGCCGGTAGAGGTCGGCCAGCAGCGCCTGCGGGTTGACACCGACCTTGCACTCGATCACCAGGCGGGTGCCGTGCTCGCGGTCGGTCAGGTCCTTGACATCGGCGATGCCCTGGAGCCGGGCCGCCTGCCGCTGACCCCGCCGCGGACCGGAAGTGATCAGCTTGCCCTTCACCTCGTCGGTGATCGCCTCGATGATCTTCTCGGCGCCGACGCCGTACGGCAGCTCGGTGATGGTGATCGCCTGCCGGCCACGGCCGCCCTCCAGGAGGCCGGTCTGGGCGCGGGCCCGGATCCGGACCACACCGCGACCCGTCTCGTACGCCCGGCGCACCTCGTCGAGCCCGAGCAGCTGACCGCCGGTGGGCAGGTCGGGGCCGGGCACGAAGCGCATCAGCGTGTCGAGATCCGCCTCCGGGTTGGTGATCAGGTGCCGGGCGGCCGCGACCACCTCGCCGAGGTTGTGCGGGATCATGTTGGTGGCCATACCGACCGCGATTCCGGATGTGCCGTTGACCAGCAGGTTCGGGAAGGCCGCCGGCAGCACCTTGGGCTCGAGCTCGGAGCCGTCGTAGGTCGGCTTGAAGTCGACGGTGCCCTCGCCGAGCTCGCCGACCAGCAGCATCGCCTCGCGGGACATGCGCGCCTCGGTGTACCGCGCGGCGGCGGGGCCGTCGTCGGGTGATCCGAAGTTGCCGTGCCCGTCGATGAGCGGCGTGTTCAGCGAGAAGTCCTGTGCGAGCCGGACCAGCGCGTCGTAGATCGCCACGTCGCCGTGCGGGTGGTACTTACCCATCACGTCACCGACCACGCGCGCGGACTTCACATACGCCCGGTCGGGCCGGTGTCCCTGCTCCGACATGGACCAGAGGATCCGCCGGTGCACCGGCTTCAGGCCGTCACGGGCGTCCGGGAGGGCTCGTGAGTGGATGACCGAGTACGCGTACTCCAAGTAGGAGTCCTCGACCTCGGTGGTGAGGGGATTGTCGATGACCCGGGCGCCTGCCTGGTCGAACGCGGACAGGTCGACGCGGTTCTCGGATTTGCGGCGTGCCATTGGTAGCGGACCTCTCAGGCGTCGATCGTCTCTTGGTCGATCCGGCCGGCGGCCTCGATCAACCAGTTCTTCCGGGGTTCGACCCGCTCGCCCATCAGCAGTTCGAGGGTGGCCTCGGCACGCTCGGCGTCGTCGATGGTGATCCGCCGGACGGTGCGCGCGGCCGGGTTCATCGTGGTCTCCCACAGCTCGTCGGCGTCCATCTCACCGAGGCCCTTGAACCGCGGCACCGGTCGCTGGACCTGCCGGCCGCCCCGCTCGATCCGGGTGACCGTGTTCTCCATCTCCTGCTGGGTGTAGGTGAAGATGGTCTCCGAGTTGCGGCCCTTGGTGACCACCTTGTGCAGCGGCGGCATGGCGGCGAAGAGCCGGCCGTGCTCGATGACCGGCCGCATGTACTTGGCGAAGAGCGTGATCAGCAGCGTCCGGATGTGTGAGCCGTCGACGTCGGCGTCCGCCATGATCATGACTCGGCCGTACCGCATGTTGCCGATCTCGAAGGTCCGGCCGGAGCCGGCGCCGAGCACCTGCACGATCGCCGAGCACTCGGCGTTGTCGAGCACCTGCTGCAGGCTGGCCTTCTGCACATTGAGGATCTTGCCGCGGATCGGCAGCAGCGCCTGATATTCCGAGCTGCGGGCCATCCGGGCGGTGCCCAGCGCCGAGTCACCCTCCACGATGAACAGCTCGGAGCGGTCGATGCCGATCGCCCGGCAGTCGACCAGCTTGGCCGGCATCGACGCACCCTCCAGGGCGGTCTTGCGGCGGGCCGCGTCCTTCTGCTGCTTCTGGGTGAGGCGGACGCGTGCCGCGTCCACCACCTTCTGCAGGACGGTGCGGGCCTCGGCCTTCGTGCGCCGGCCTTCGATCCACTCCTTGAGGTACGCCTCGACGAGCGTCTGCATCACCCGGGTGACGCCCGCGGTGGACAGTTCGTCCTTGGTCTGCGAGGTGAACTGCGGCTCCGGCACCCGCACGTGGATGACCGCGGTCATGCCCTCGAGCAGGTCGTCGAGAACCGGCGGCTCCTCCTTGGGCTTGAGCAGGCCGCGGGCGTTGCGGATGGCCTCGGTCAGCGCCCGGACCAGGGCTCGCTCGAACCCCTTGCGGTGGGTGCCGCCGTGGGTGTTGCGGATCGTGTTGGTGAAAGACTCGACGGTGCGCTCATAGCCCGTACCCCAGCGGAAGGCGACCTCGACCTGCGCGTGACGGACGACGTTCGACTGCATGACGCCGTTGGCGTCCGCGGCGTTCTCCTTGTACGTCCCCTCGCCCGTCACCACGAGCACACCGGAGACCGGCTTGTCACCGGATGGGGTGAGGAACTCGACCATGTCGGTGAGCCCGTGCGGGTAGTGGAAGGCCTCGGTGGCCGGCTCCTCGGCGCCCGCGTCGAACAACGTGTACTGAACGCCGGGGACCAGGAACGCGGTGTTGCGCAGCTTGGCGCGGACCGTCTCGACGTCGAGACGGGCGGTGGCGTCGAAGTAACGGGCGTCGTACCAGTACCGAATGGAGGTGCCGGTGGGCTCGCCACGTTTCATCCGCCGGGCGATGCGCAGGCCCGCCTCGGGGCGGAACGGCGCGTCCGGGCCGGGACCGTCGAAGACGCCGGGCACGCCTCGCTGGAACGAGATCTCGTGGACCTTGCCGTCACGCTTGACCGTGACGTCGAAGCGGAGGGAGAGCGCGTTGACCGCGGAGGCGCCGACGCCGTGCAGGCCACCTGAGGTCTTGTAGCCCGAGCCGCCGAACTTGCCACCGGCGTGCAGGCGGGTCAGCACCAGCTCGACGCCGCTGAGGCCGGACTTGGCGTGCACGTCGGTCGGGATGCCGCGGCCGTCGTCGTCGACCTGGAGCGAGCCGTCGGCGTGCAGGGTGACCGCAACCCTTGTCGCGTGACCAGCGACACCCTCGTCGGTCGAGTTGTCGATGATCTCGTTGGCGAGGTGGTTGATGCCCCGGCTGTCGGTGGACCCGATGTACATCCCAGGGCGTTTCCGGACAGCGTCCAGCCCTTCCAGGTGCGTGAGGTCGTCAGCCCCGTACAAGGTCTCTGGCTGTGCGGTCACGAGGCGATACTCCCGATCGGCCATGGGTGGTCAAGTCGGCGCGAGCCTACCCGGAGCCTCCGACACTTCTGCCTCAGGCGAGCCAGGTCTAGACCACACCGTGGCCGAAATAGGGATGATGCGGGCGAAAAGTGGCCTAAAACACGCCAGCCAGTACCGTTCGCGGCATGCTCTGCTGCACCGAACGTGCCACCTGCACCGGCATCGTCCGCGGCATCATCTGGGGCTGCAGCGCCCGATAGAGGTCCAGCGGGTGCGCCTTGCCCGGCACCGAGACCGGCGGCAGTTCCTGATAGGCGATCAGCACGTCGGTGACCTCACGGGTGGCCGAGCAGACCACGACGGTGTCGTGCGGAGCGTACGCCTGAAGGCGTGCCGCCGTGTTCACCACACTGCCACTGATCATCGCCTGGCCGCCGTCGAAGGCGGCCGCCGCTTCGATGATCACCTCGCCGGTCGCCAGGCCCACCCGGGTCCGGACGGGGAACCTGCCGGCCAGGAGACGCCCCCTCAACGCCTCCTGGACCGACAGGCCCGCCTTGACCGCCGAAGCGGCCGCCTCCGGGCCGAAGCCGTCCTCGCCGGCGCCGAACACCGCCATCACCGCGTCTCCGACGTACTTCTCCACGATGCCGCCGCATCCGCGGACCACCTCGGAGACCACCGAGAAGTAATCCCTCTGCAGCGCACGGACCTCCGCGCAGTCCAGCCGGTCCACCATTGCGGTGAAGCCGACGATGTCGATGAACAGCACGGTGACGTCCTGGCGCCGCTCCTGATCGGCCATGGTGATGGTGGTCATGTCTCACGCTCCCCCCAGAGCCCTGCGTTGACCGGGAGAACGGTGCCAGCCCAGGACACGGCGCGGATCCGCAGAACGACGTATCTCTGACAGCATCGGCACCCGTCGTTTTTGTGACGCAGAACAGTCCGAAACGACGACAACGTGGTACGCCCTTTCCCATTAGGCTGCCGGTCATGGCCAGCCAGCAGGAGGACGACGGGCTGCTTGTCGGACGCACCGGCACGCTGACCGATGTCCAGTCCTACCTGCAC
Source organism: Actinoplanes sp. GCM10030250 (assembly GCF_042666575.1). Lineage (NCBI taxonomy): Bacteria > Bacillati > Actinomycetota > Actinomycetes > Micromonosporales > Micromonosporaceae > Actinoplanes > Actinoplanes sp. GCM10030250. The sequence goes on from NZ_JBHTDO010000047.1 coordinate 56,855, forward strand.
GACGCCGGTCCCGGCGGGACAGCCGCGGTGTTCGTCACCGGGGAGAGCGGCGTCGGCAAGAGCCGTCTGCTGCGCGAAACCGCCGAGGCCATGCGCGGTTCCGGCTTCGCCGTACTCTCCGGCACCTGTTTGGACATCGGCGACGCCTCACCGCTTCACCCGGTGCTCCAGGCCCTGCGCCGGCACGGCGACACCGGCGGGCCCGCCTCGAGCCCGGGCGCCACGGGCCCCGCCGACGACGCGGGCGCGCTGCTCGACCGGGTCTCGCGCGAGCTGCGCGCCATCGCCGGTGACAAGCGCCTGCTGCTGGTGCTCGACGATCTCCAGTGGGCCGACCGCAGCACCCGCCAGCTCCTGCTCTACCTGCTCGCCGGCCTCGGTGACCTGCGCATCTCGGTGCTCGCCGCGATCCGCGCCGAGGCGTTGCACGGCACCCACCCGCTGCGCCGGGTCCTCGCCGAACTGCGGCGTCTCAGGTCGGTCCGCGTCGTCGACCTGCAACCGCTCAACCAGGAGCACACCCGGGAGCTGGTTGCCGGGATCGTCGGCGGCAGCGTGGCCCTCGAGGACGCCGACCGGGTCTACAAGCGCAGCGGCGGCAACCCGTTCGTGGCCGAGGAACTCGCCCGTGACCTGCGCGACGGCCGGGTCGAGCTCTCCGACACGCTGCGCGAGATCTTCCTGTCCCGGGTGGACGAGCTGCCGGCGAACGCGCACGCCGTGGTGCACGCGCTGGCCGCCGGTGTGGAGCCGGTGGACCACGCCGTGCTGTCCCGGGTGGTGCCGCTGCCGGAAGACCAGCTCATCGAGGCGATCCGGGCCGCCATCGCCCAGCGTTTCGTGTCCAGCGACTCCGACGGCTACCGCCTACGGCACCGGCTGGTCGCCGAGGTGCTGGAACAGGAGGTCCTGCCGGCCGAGGCCGCTTCTCTCCACCGGCGGTACGCGGAGGCGGTCGAGAGCACCGGAGTCGAGCCCGACCATGCCCGGCTCGCGTTCCACTGGCAACGGGCGGGCGTACCGTCGCGGGCGCTGCCGCCGGTGATCGCCGCGGCCCGGTCCGCGGAGCAGCTCTACGGCTTCGCCGAGGCCCACCGCTATTGGACGATCGCCCTGCAACTGACCGCCGAGGAGGGCCAGGAGCGCACCGAGCTGCTCGGCCACGCCGCCGAGTCGGCGCACCAGTGCGGTGAGCACCTGCTTGCCCTGTCCCGGCTCGGCGAGCTGGCCGGCCGGCCCGACGGCCCCGGCCAGTGTGACCTGCACCTGCGCCGGGCCCGCTACCTGGCCGCCGCCGGCCGCTCCGCCACCGCCGAGACCGAATATGAGCTGGCCCTCGAAGCCCCCGACTGCTCCCCGCAGCAGCGGGCCTCGGCCGCCGCCTACCTCGCCGAGCTCCTCCTTCACCTCGGGCGGTACGCGGACGCCAACCACCGCGCCCGCGAGGCCCTCGAGCTCGCCGCGGTGGACGGCTCGACCGCCGACCTGGTCCGGGCGAGTGCCGCTCTCGGCTTCAGCGCCGCGTTCCGGGAAGACCCGGACGCCGGTCTCGCCGTGATCCGGCACGCCGTCGAGATCGCCGAGCGCTCCGGCCACCCGGACGACCTCGGCGTCGCCTATCTGCACCTCGCCGAGCTGCTCACCGGCCCGCTGAACAGCATCGAGGAGGGTGTCCTGGTCGCCCGCCGCGGTGCTGACCGGCTGGCCCAGCTCGGCGTGGGCCGCACCTATCAGACCCGGCTGCTCGCCATCGCCGGCAACGGCCTGTTCCGCATCGGTCAATGGGCCGAGGCCGACGCGATGCTGGACATCGCGATGCGGCACCGCCCGTCGGGTGCCGACGCGGTGGAGCTCCTGCTCTCCCGGTGCCGGCTCTGGGTCGGTTTCGGCGAGGTCGACAACGCCCGCCGCGATCTTGACGCGGCCGCGACACTGCTGGCCGGCGGCGGTGCGCGGCACGTGCTGCCGATGCTCACGCTGCGGGCCGGCCTGGCCATGTGGCAGGGCGAGCACGCCGAGGCGCGGGCCGCTGTGCAGCGTGGACTCACCGAGACACGCTCCGACGACCTGGTGCTTCTCGGCGTACTGGCCTGGCACGGGCTGCGCGCCGAGGCGGAGGCCCATGTCGCCGGTACGCCTGTGGATCCGGGCGCTGTCCGCCGGCTGAAGACCGTGCTGGGCCGGCTGTCCGAGGGCGTGAACAACGCGGGCGCCGCCCGTGCGGTGGTGGAGGGCTATCTCGATCTCTGCGCGGCTGAGGTCAGCCGGATCGAGGACCGGCAGGACCCTGAGCCGTGGGCCAGAGCAGTCACGATCTGGGACCGGCGGCAGCAGCCGTACCCCGCGGCTTATGCGCGGCTGCGCCACGCCGAGGCCTCCCTGCAGCGCAGGGTCCGGCGGGCGGCTGCGATCGCCGGGTTGCGTCAGGCGTACGCGACAGCGACCGCGATGGGAGCCCGGCCGTTCGCGAACGAGATCCGTGGTGTCGCCCAGCGCTTCCGTGTGTCGCTCGCCGACGACACTCCGACGGTGGAGATGGCGGCGCCGGAGCGGATCGTCGACGAGCTGGCCGTGCTGACCGGGCGGGAGCGAGAGGTCCTGGAAGCTGTCGCGGAGGGGCTGACCAATCGCGAGATCGGTGAGAAGCTCTTCATCAGCGAGCGGACTGTCGGCGTCCATCTGGGACACATCTTCGACAAGCTCCAGGTGCGCACCCGGGTTCAGGCGAGCCGCGTCTATTTGACAGCCGCCTGACCAGGCACTCGTTATCTCGCCGAGACATACGTATGTGGAATACGTAGTTCTACCGATCCCCCGGCGCTCCCCCGGTGGAAGGGTGGGTGCCACGGGGGAGCACCGCCCGGTGGCCACAGCCGCCGGGCGGTGCTGGGGGCCCTCCGCATTTCTGCATCACTTGTGGAGGATCCGATGACCCTGCCCATCTGGGGCCCGGTGCAGCAGGAGATGTCCGACATCCTGCAACGGCACCCCGACGACGTACCCGGAGTGGTCGACCAGCTCGCACAGCTGCAAGAGGTGCTGTGCCGAGTTCCGCCGCTGTTGAACAGCAATCCGCTGGCCGATTTCAACAAGCTCTACCTCACCATCACCGAGAACGTGCTCGAGCGTCTCTACGCCGGCAGGTTCAAGGACCCGGCATTCCTGTCCCGGCTGGACGTGGAATTCGCGGGCCGCTATTTCGACGCACTGCGGTACTGGACCGAGGCGAGCCCGGCGTGTCCCGGTGTCTGGGCCGGCCTGTTCGGCCGCGTTCCGGGCCCCGACGCCCGGCCCCTGCCGTCCGCCGTCGCGGGCGTCAACGCACACATCAACTTCGATTTGCCGTTCGCGCTGGTGACCACATTTGATCACCTGGGCAGTGATCCGATCGACGGCAGCGACCAGCACCACGACTACCTCCAGGTCAACGACATCTTCGCGGAGGAGATCCCGGGCCTGCGCCGCGGCTATCTGGACCGGTGGCAGCTGCTCATCGACACGATGAACGGGGATCTGGACGACTGGTGGCAGGGCGAAATGGTGGAGTACACCCGCAATGTCGCGTGGCGTAACGCCCAGAAGGTCTGGGCGATCCGCCACGACCTGATCGCGCTGGACAAGGAACGCCGCCGGCTCGACAAGACCGCTACCGGCCTGGGGAAACTGTTGCTTTCGCCGTTTGCCGATTTCTTGCAGTAACTACCGCACGATGATCAGACGGGCTGCGGTGGCTGAGCCGTTGCGCAGGCCACCGACACCGATCTCCATGCCGGTGCGGAGCGCGGTCCGCTCGATCTCCTTACGCTCCTGCACGATCCGCAGTGGATCGCCATAGGTCCAGGTCAGCTTGAAGCCGTCGGTGGATTCGACGGTCAGGCCGGCGTCGGTGACCTCGGTGATCTTGCCGCGTTGCACGACCACGGTGCGGACCTCGTCGCGGCCCTGCACCGCCACCTCGCCGTGCAAGGTGTTCTTGCGCAAGAACTTGCGAACGACTCGCGGGCGGATTCGCTGCTTGTCGTCGGCGGAGGGTGACGACTTGGCGCCCTCTTGCAAGGCTCCGCCTTCCTCCAAGGCTCCGCCTTCCTCCAAGGCTTCGGCGAAGCCGACTGCTTCGAGCGCGACGGCTTCGAGGCCGACGTCGCCCCCCGCCTGGGCCGAGGCAGGCGCCGCAGCGCCATTTTCCGCGGCGCCGTTTCTCGCGACCCCACATCCGGCGAGGACCAGGGCGGTGGAGACCATCAGGGACAAACCGATTTGTGTACGCCTCATGCAAGCGATACTCGGCTCCCTTCACTCGGCAAGCGTCAGGACATTGTTCGGGTCACGTAAGGAAGCTCGACGCTGAACATGGCACCACCCTCCGGGGCATGCCCCGCGCTGATCCGCCCGCCGAGCCGCCCGACCAGACGAGCGGCCAGCGCGAGCCCGAGACCGCTGCCGACCTCGCGGCTGCCTCGATAACGCCGGTTCAGCTCACCACGATCGAAAGCCACTGCCAGGTCGTCGTCGGTGAACCCCGGACCGCCGTCGCGGACCTCGATGATGCCGCCGCCGGAACCGGCCCGGACCGCCAGCACCAGCGGGGCGCCGGACGGCACGATGCGAAGAGCGTTCTCGCAGAGCCCGTCGAGCACCTGCCTGATGCGGCCGGGATCGGTCTCCACCCGCACCGGTTCTCCCGGCAGTTCCACCGTCAGAGCCGGACCGCCGGAGCCGCACCGGGACATCCACGCCCGGCCGGCCTCGCGCACCAGCTCCACCAGATCAATCACTATGACGGAAATCGGCAGGTCAGCGGCCTCCAGCCGAGCGAGGACCAGCAGATCGGAGATCAACCGATCCAGCCGTTGAGCCTCGTTGAGCATCGTCGACCCGGCCTCGGCCGCGCCCTCCGCCCCGATCACCCCGTCCGACAGCGCCTCGGCGTAACCGCGGATCGTGGCCAGCGGCGTACGCAACTCGTGCGAGACCGAAAGAAGGAAGTCACGCTCACGCCCCTCACTGGTCTGCAACGCCGACGCGAGATGGTTGATCGCGTCGGCGAGCCGGACCGCCTCGGCCGGACCCTGCCGCGAGATCCGCACCGAGCGGTCACCGGCCGAAAGGCGTCCGGCGGCGGCCGCCGCGAGGGTGAGCGGGCGGGTGAGGAAGCGGGCCAGCAGCGCACCGGCGAGGACACCGCCGGCCAGGCCCGCGAGCAGCGCCAGCCAGACGCTGCCGAGGACCCGCGCCGCCAGACCGGAGGCGACCTCGCGAGTGAGGATGACCCCGCTGTTCCGGCCGGACAGCGGTCGCCCGGCGATGAACGAGTACCGCCCGTTCACCTGGTCGCGCGTGTCGACAAGGCTGCCGGCGGCGAGCTGCCGCACCACTCGGTCGGGCAGTCCCCCGTGATCGGCGACACCACGTCGTACCAGATAGATCTCGATGTTGTTCTGGCGGAGACGACGGGCGATGCGCTCTCGGGCGACCGGCCGCTCGTCGGCGAGCAGCTCGACGGCGAGCGCGGTCTTCTCCACCATCTCGGTGCGGATCTGCGTGTTCACCGAACGGACCGCGACCGGAACGGCGACGAGCGCGGTCACGATCACGGCGACCACCGCGGTGGCAGCGGTGACGAGCACGGTGCGGCCGGTCAGCGTACGGAAGAAGTCAAGCATCGACGCAGTACCCGACTCCCCGGACGGTACGGATGAGCGAGGCGGAGTCGCCCAGCTTGGCCCGGACCTGCGCCACGTGCACGTCGACCGTACGCGTACCGGCGTGCGACGCGTACCCCCAGACGGCGGCCAGCAACTCCTCCCGGGTGAACACCCGTCCAGGCCGCCCGAGCAGGTGCGCGAGCAGGTCGAACTCCGTCGCCGTCAACATCAGCGGGGCGCCGTCCACGCTGACCGCCCGCCGCTCCGGATCAAGCGCGAGCGGCCCGAGCACGCGCACCCGATCGGGCGCGGGCCCCGCCGCCCGGCGCAGCAGCGCCTTGACCCGGGTGACCAGCTCGCGCGGGCTGAACGGCTTGGTCACGTAGTCGTCCCCGCCCAGCTCCAGCCCCAGAATCCGGTCCACCTCATCGTCCCGCGCGGTCAGGAAGATCACCGGCGTCCAGTCACCGTCCGTCCGCATCCGCCTGCAGATCTCGGTGCCGTCCATCCCGGGCAGCGCGATGTCCAGAATGCAGGCAACCGGCCGCAGCCGCCGCGCAGCGGCCAGCCCGGCCGCGCCGTCATGCTCGACCTGCACACCGAAACCCTCCCGGCTGAGGTAGAGCCGGACCAGATCGGCGATCGGCCGTTCGTCCTCGACCACGAGGACCAGTCCCTTCGACGCGTCCGTCACGGCACTCATCATGCCGCCGGTCAGCACGCCGGAACGTTCGAGGAACGTAAGGCCACCGTGCGGCACTGTTCCCCAGCCCCGGCTTGAGTCGACGCGGACCATGCCCCATGTCCCGGCTCGAGCCGGCGCAGACCGTGCCCCGCGTCCCGGCTCGAGTGCGCGCTGTGCTTCGGCTCGACGCGTGGGGAGATTTCGCTCGGATCGGCCGGTCAGGAAGTGTCGCCCGATCGAGAACCTCGCCTCCGGTGCATGCCCCCGACCTGGAGGTTTCCGCCGGGAACGCTCCCAATCTCCCGGAAAGCGCTCTCCCTCCCGTGCTATAAAGACGGTCGTGCGTGGTACTGCGCCCGCTGCCGGACACCTGTCCTGCGAACGCGGCCGATCCCGGCTTCGATGGCAGCAACCGCGGCGCCCGCTTGTGAACGCTCGCAAGCCGGTCGGACCGCCACCCTGAGCCGGGCGAGGCGTCGCACACGGGGGGATGCCTCGCCCGCCCACCACATCCACCTCGGATCATTCGGGATTTTCGGGGGTAAGGATGGGGTCATGGCCTACGTGAATCCGGCGGGGGAGTTCTCCCGCGACCAGCGCTACATCGCCACCCGGATCACCACGGATGGGCGCGACGGTTATCCGGTGGAGCCCGGGCGGTATCGGCTGGTGGTGAGCCGGGCGTGCCCGTGGGCGAACCGGGCGATCATCGTGCGGCGGCTGCTCGGCCTCGAGGACGTGCTGTCGATGGGGATCGCCGGGCCTACTCACGACGAGCGGAGCTGGACCTTCGACCTGGACCCGGACGGGCGCGATCCGGTGCTGGGGATGGAGCGGTTGCAGGAGGCGTTCCTGAATCGGTTCCCCGACTACGACAAGGGCATCACCGTGCCGGCGATCGTGGACGTGCCGAGCAAAAAGGTGGTGACGAACGACTTCGCGCAGATCACGATCGATCTGTCGCTGGAATGGTCGAAGTACCACCGGACGGGCGCGCCACAGTTGTATCCACAAGAGCTGCGGGACGAGATCGACTCGGTGAACGATGTGGTCTTCAAGGATGTGAACAACGGCGTTTACCGGGCCGGGTTCGCGGGATCGCAGGAAGCCTACGAGACGGCTTACGCCCGGTTGTTCGAGCGGCTCGACTGGCTGTCGTCACGGCTCGAAGGGCAGCGTTACCTGGTCGGGGACACGATCACCGAGGCCGACGTGCGGCTGTTCACCACGCTCGTGCGCTTCGATCCGGTGTACCACGGGCATTTCAAATGCAACCGTTCGAAGCTCAGTGAGATGCCGGTGCTGTGGGCCTACGCCCGGGATCTGTTCCAGACGCCGGGGTTCGGGGACACGATTGATTTCGTGCACATCAAACAGCATTACTACGAGGTGCATCGCGACGTCAATCCGACCGGGATCGTGCCGGTGGGGCCGGACCTGAGTGGCTGGGAGACGCCGCACGGGCGCGAGGAACTCGGCGGCAGGCCGTTCGGCGACGGGACTCCCCCGCCGCCGCCCTCCCCCACCGAGACGGTGCCGGCCGGCCACGGAGCGAGCTAAGAGGACCGCGCGGCGCCACCTCGCAGCTCATCGGGCTGCCGCGGGCGACGCGGCCGCCGTGGATGGCGCCACCAGCCGACGTTGAGCGCCGGCGTCAGCCTGGTGAGGTTGGCGTCAGCCGGGTAGGCCGGCGTCAGCCTGGTGAGGTTGGCGTCAGCGGCCGTTGAGGAGATCGCGGAGCAGGGCGTTGAGCTGCTGTCGCTCAGGAGGGGGCAGATGGGCCAGGAGGCGCTGCTGTTCGGCTAGTCCCGCTGCGACTGCGGCGTCGGCGATGTCGTGACCCTTGTCGGTGAGGCGGACCAGGACGCCGCGGCGGTCGTCGGGGTCGGGAGAGCGGGCTACCAGCCCTGCCTTCTCCAGGCGGTCGAGGCGGGCAGTGGTGCCGCCGGTGCTGAGCATCATCGAGGCGGCGAGTGCGCCGGGGGACAACTGGTAGGGCTTGCCGGCCCGGCGGAGGGTGGCGAGGACGTCGAACTCGGGGCGGCCGATGCCGTAGGCGGCGTAGGCGCGCTCCGTGGCGTCGCCGGCCAGCCGGGCGAGCCGGTAGATGCGGCCGAACACCCCCATCGCCTCGGTGTCCATGTCGGGCCGTTCGCCGGCCCACTGTTCGAGGATGCGATCCACGCCGTCGTTCATCACACCATTGTCTTGATGACGAACTTCTCGACAAGAGTTATCTTTACATCGAGATACTTTTCGTCGAGGGATTCGGGTCGCCGTCGGCGCCCCGCGTGGAGCACCAGCCGTCGTCGAGGGATCGATCGGCGAGCGAGTGTCATCAAGGGAGTTGTCATGCGGATCCTGTGGGTCACGGCGATCACCCCGGCCGTCTGGGGAACGACGTATGCGGTGACGACCGAGCTCCTGCCGCCGGGGCGCCCCCTGCTCAGCGGGCTGCTGCGCGCCCTGCCGGCCGGACTTCTGCTGCTCGCGCTCACCCGGCGACTCCCGCGCGGCGCGTGGTGGTGGAAGTCCGCGGTGCTCGGGGCGCTGAACATCGGGATCTTCTTCGCGCTGCTCTTCGTCACGGCATACCGGCTGCCCGGTGGCATGGCGGCGGTCCTCGGGGCGGCTCAACCCCTGCTGGTAGCGGGACTCAGTGTGCTCCTGCTGTCGGAGCGCGTGGCTTTGCGTACCGTGATGGCCGGCTTTTTCGGCGCCGTAGGCGTTGCTCTCGCGGTGCTCACCGCGTCCGCCCGGCTCGACCCGATCGGTGTCCTCGCCGGCCTGGCCGGTACCGCCTCGATGGCACTCGGCCTGGTCCTCACCAAGCGATGGGGGCGACCCGGCGTATCGTCACTCACCGCGACCGGGTGGCAGCTCACCGCGGGTGGCCTGCTGCTCGTCCCGGTCACGCTCATCGCCGAGGGTCTGCCGACGTCACTGACGGTCAAGAACATCTCGGGGTACGCCTACCTGTCGCTGGTCGGGACAGCACTGGCGTACACGATCTGGTTCCGCGGTCTGGAGCGCATGCAGGCGTCTCAGGTCTCGCTGCTCAGCCTGTTGTCGCCGGTGACGGCGACCGTCGTCGGGTGGGCCCTGCTGAACCAGACGCTGACGCCGGTCCAGCTGGCCGGCATGGTGATCGCCTTCGGTGCTGTCGTGTGGGGACAGTCAGCGCATGTCCGCGCTGGTCACCACCCGGCGCGGGAAGCCGGTGCGGACGGCGCGCAGCATGGCGCGGCCGAGGGCGTCGGTGGTGGTCACGTAGTTGGGGGCGACGCGGCGGAAGAACGGCACGAGCGGGGCAGTGAGCGCGTAAGCAGTGTTGTACCAGCCGGTCTTCGAACGGGCGCCGTGCGTGGGCTGGATGAAGCCGGGGCGGAAAGCGTAGCCGTTCGGGAAGAGCTCCAGGACCTCGTTCTCGGTGCGACCCTTGACGCGGGACCACATGATCCGGCTGTTCGGGTCGGTGCCGGCGCCCGAGACATAGATGAAGGTGCAGTCCGGGCTCAGCCTCGCCAGCGTGTGGGCGGCGGCGATCGGAAAATCGTAGGAGATCCGGGTGTAGGCGGGTTCGTCCAGGCCGACCGACGACACGCCCAGGCAGTAGAAGCAGGCGTCGTAACCAGCCAGATCGCCCTCGATCGGTGACAGGTCGGTGAAGTCGGGCAGCGGCACCTCGCGAAGTTTGGGGTGGTTCACGCCGGTGGGCGTGCGGGTCACCGCCAGCACCTCGGTCACGTCCGGCGCGAGCAGGGACTCCCGCAGCACCCCTTGCCCCACCATCCCGGTCGCCCCGAAGACGATCACGCGCATGCCCGCTCCTCCGCCGAAAAACGTCGTACCCCGCGCCTAGGGTCTCATCGTGGGAATCGAACGATGGTCAACCGCTCAGGTCGAGGCTCTCGCACCCGACGCGAATTCGCTGCGGAACGCTCGGGGCGTCACCGGTCAGTTCTCCGCGACCGGCCGATTCGACGAGATCCTCTGGGGACTCTGCCGGGGTTATCAGGTGGCTGCCGACCTGGACGGCCCGGCTTTCAAGTGTTCCTGCCCGAGCCGCAAGATCCCCTGCAAGCATGTGCTGGGCCTGTTGCTGCGCTGGGCCGAGTCGGGGGTCACCGACGGTCCGGCGCCCGAGTTCGCCACCGCCTGGCAGGCCACCCGGGTCGCCCGGGCGAAACGTGACCCGGATGCCCCCCGAGATCCGGTGGCGGCCGCGAAACGGTCGCAGGAGCGGGCCGACCGGGTCGCCGGTGGAATGACCGAGCTGCGCCGCTGGCTCGACGACCAGGTCGAGCAGGGTCTGGCCGGGTTCGCCCGGGCCGGCCGGCAGGCGTTCGAGCCGATGGCCGCCCGTCTCATCGACGCCCAGGCGGGAGCCGCTGCGGGTGCGGTCCGGCGGCTCGGCGGTGCCGCGGGCCTGGGCCCGCACTGGGCCGACCGTGTTCTCGGCGAGCTGGCAATGCTGCGTCTGCTGGTCACCGCACACTCCCGGCTCGACTCGCTCGATCCCGCGCTGGCCGCCACCGTGCGCTCCCGGATCGGCTTCCCCACCTCGGCCGACGACGTCCTGGCCGGCCCGCGGGTCACCGACCGCTGGCAGATCCTGGGCCGCACCGAGACCGACGACGGCACGATCACCACCCGGCGCACCTGGCTGCGCGGCGCCGCGACCAGCCGGTTCGCCCTGGTCCTGTCGTTCGCCGCGCCTGGCCAGTCGCTTCCCGCCGACCTGGTGCCGGGCACCGAGTTCCGCGGGGACCTCTGCTTCTACCCGGGCTCCGCGCCGCTGCGCGCGCTCGTCGCTGAGCACATCTCCGCGGCCGAGCCGTTCGGCTCACCCGACGGCCCCGGCACCATCTCGGCGGGCCTCTCCAGCTGGGCGTCGCTGCTGGCCACAGAACCTTGGCGGTACGACGCTCCGATGCTGCTCGCCGACGTGCGCCCGGCGAGCGGCGGTTACCTGGTCGACGAGGAGGGGTCCGCCCTGCCCCTGGCGCCGGGGCACCGGGAGCCGTGGTGGCTGCTCGCGGCGGCGGGGGCGGCGCCGGCCACAGTGGCCGCGGAGTGGTCCCCGGCTGGATTGCGGCCGCTGGCCGCGTGGGCCGGCGGGGAGTTCGTGCCGGCCGGGGCGCCGGTTCCCGACCCGGGGGTGCGCCGGGAGCCGGAGTTGCCTGCCGAGTTGCTGGCGGCGGCCCTGGTGGGGACGGCTCGACGGCCGTGGGCGGCTGAATCGATCTCGGTCGCGGGCCTTGACGTCGAGGTCGGGGATTCGCCGTCGTCGCCTGGTGCGCTGCTGGAGGCTGCGGCTGTGGCCCTGACCTGCCGCCGCGCCGGGATAGTGCCGGCGACCGGCCGAGATCCCGTTCCCGCCGCACCGCCCGAGACGGAGGCGTTGTTGCCGGCCGCTGCCACCGCTCGGCTGGCCCGCATTCTCGGTGGTGGTGCACCCGGTGGCGGGCACCTCGAGCAGGAACTTCTCGCTCAGTGGCTGGCCGCGGCCAACGATCGGGGCGGACTGGTGCCACCGGCGATGTTGCCGGTGCTGCTCGAGGCCGGGCGGCGCAACACCACGATCCGCGCCGAACTGGCTCGCGTGGCAGGACGGCGCGGCGCCTGGCTGGCCGGTCAGCGGGGCGACTGGCGCTGGCTGCTCGACGAGGTCGTCGAGGTGGATGTCGCCGACTGGCACACCGCCGGCAGCAGCGAACGCCTCAGCCATGTGGCGGCGCTCCGGCAGACCGATCCGGAGCGGGCGCGGGCGCTCGTCGAGGAGGCGTGGAAGACGGAGTCCTCGGAGAATCGCGCCCGGTTCCTGAGTGTGTTCGCCACCGGGTTGTCGCCGGCGGACGAGCCGTTGCTGGAGGCCGCGCTCGACGATCGGCGCAAGGAGGTCCGGGAGGCGGCGCTCGAGTTGCTTCGTCATTTGCCGGGGGCGCGGCTCGGGCAGCGGATGGCTGAGCGGGCGCATGCGGCGGTTCGGCTGGTTCCGGACGAGTGGAGTGAGCCGGTGCGGCTGGATCCCGGCGCGCACGGTGAGCCGGTGCGGCTGGATCCCGGCGCGCACGGTGAGCCGGCGCCGCTCGATGTGGGTGCGCGGGGTGAGCCGGTGCGGCTGGTTGTTGAGCCGCCGGAGGAGCTTGATTCGTCGTTGCGCCGGGACGGTGTCGGTGCGGCTCCGGCGCGGGGGATCGGAGCGGGGGCCTGGTTGCTGGAAGAGGTGGTGGCCGGCACTCCCCTGGCCAGCTGGACCGGTCTCGATCCGGCCGGATGGCTCGCTCTGGCGCGCGGGCACGACTGGGCGACGCCGCTGCTGCACGGCTGGGCCAAGGCCGCGATCACGCAACATGACGCGCGGTGGGCGGCCGCGTTGCTCGAGAAGGACTCCGGTGCGCTGCGCGAGGCGGTCCGCTGGGACCTTCACCTGGTGCTGCCACCCGACCTGCTCGCCCGGCTCGCCGCCGACGCGCTGCGCGCCGAGGACGGCTCCGCTCACCGGCTGCTCGTTCTGCATCCGGGGCCGTGGCCCGATCACCTGGCGGCCGCTGTCCTGGAGACGATCGCGACCCGGGCGCGCAACGACCGGCACACCTGGCAGCTCGGCGAGCTGTGCCGGACCGCCGGGCTCGCCATGCCCCCGGCGTACGCGGATCTGGCCGGACGCCTCGCCGCCCAACTGGACCAGGTCGTCGACCCGACCCGGGTGCGACCGGTGACCGATCTCGCCCGCACACTCATCTTCCGGGAGGAAATGTTCCAGGAGTTGGCGAGCGTCCGATTCGCCCGGTAAGCCCGCCCAGTTTTGTCATACCCCCGCCGTAACCTGCTTCTCGAGGCCATCGCCCGTTCGACACCCTCGCGGTTCGACGCGACGGCGAGAGATCCGGGAACCAGTCAGGAGCTTCCGTGACCGCACTGCGACCGCATGCCGAGGATGAGTATGCCGAGGAGCTGACCCTGCTCGCCGCCGCCGATGACCGGCCGCGGCCCCCGGGCTGGCGGCTGTCGCCGCAGGCCGTGGTCACCTACCTGCTCGGCGACGGTGCGAAGATCACCCCGAAATACGTGGGGCCCCGCCGCCTCATGGAGGTCGCCGTCGCCACCCTCGCCACCGACCGGGCGTTGCTGCTGCTCGGCGTTCCCGGCACCGCGAAGACCTGGGTCTCCGAGCATCTCGCCGCCGCCATCTCCGGCGACTCGACGCTGCTGATCCAGGGCACCGCGGGCACCGCCGAGGAGGCCATTCGATATGGGTGGAACTATGCCCGTCTGCTCGCCGAGGGGCCGACCGACGCGGCGCTGGTGCCGAGCCCGGTCATGCGGGCCATGCGGACCGGTTCGATCGCCCGGCTCGAGGAGCTGACCCGGGTTCCGTCCGATGTGCAGGATGCTCTGATCACCATCCTCTCCGAGAAATCGCTGCCGGTTCCCGAGCTGAACACCGAGGTCCAGGCGCAGCGCGGCTTCAACCTGATCGCCACCGCCAACGATCGCGACCGCGGGGTCAACGAGCTCTCCAGCGCTCTGCGCCGGCGGTTCAACACCGTGGTGCTGCCGATGCCGGCCAGCGCCGACGAGGAGGTGGAGATCGTCGCGCGGCGGGTCGCCCAGCTCGGCCGTTCCCTCGAGCTGCCCGAGGTGCCGGCCGCGCTGGAGGAGATCCGCCGGGTCGTCACGGTCTTCCGCGAGCTGCGCTCCGGGATCACCGAGGACGGCCGGACCAAGCTCAAGTCACCCACCGGCACGCTGTCCACCGCCGAGGCCATCTCGGTGATCACCAACGGGATGGCACTCGCCGCCCACTTCGGCGACGGCACGCTGCACCCTGGCGACGTGGCCTCCGGCATCCTCGGCGCCGTCGTCAAGGACCCGGTCTCCGACAGCGCGGTCTGGCGCGAATACCTGGAGACCGTGGTCCGTGAGCGGGACGGCTGGCGCGACTTCTACCGGGCCGCCCGAGATGCCTGAGCGCTTCTACGGCGTGCGACATCACGGGCCCGGCTCGGCCAGGGCGGTGGTGCGTGAGCTGGAGCGCCATCCACCCGGCGTGCTGCTGATCGAGGGCCCGCCCGAGGCGGACGACCTGGTGCGCTGGGTCGCCGACGAGGGCCTGGAACCGCCGGTCGCCCTGCTCGGCTACGCGGTTGATGATCCGGCGCGGGCCGCTTTCTGGCCGTTCGCCGTTTTCTCCCCGGAGTGGCAGGCCATCAGGTGGGCGGTCGGGCGCGGCATCCCGGTGAGGTTCTTCGACCTTCCGTACGGGTTTCGCGTCGCCGCCGACCCGGCACCCGGCAGCACCACCTCCGCCGACCCGGCACCCGGCAGCACCACCTCCGCCGACCCGGCACCCGGCACCGTCGCCTCCGATCCGGCAGCCGTCTTTGCCCCGTCCGACGCCGTCAACTCGGCGGCTGCGGTGAGTGCCGAAACGGCGCCTGGAGCGCAGCGGCCGGTGGATCCGATCGGGGAGTTGGCGGCGGCGGCTGGTTACGACGATCCGGAGCGGTGGTGGGAGGACGTCGTCGAGCACCGAGGCGTGCCGGTCTTCGAGGCGATCGCGGAAGCGATGACGGCGATCCGGGAGAGTTCGGTGGAGGATCCGGACGATCTGCTGCGCGAGGCGTACATGAGAGGGGTGTTGCGGGAGGAGCGCCGCCGGCACGAGGAGATCGCGGTGGTCTGCGGCGCCTGGCACGTGCCGGCGCTCACCCGCAAGGTGCCCGTGAAGGACGACACCGCTCTGCTCAAGGGCCGGCGCAAGGGGAAGGTCGCGTTCACCTGGGTGCCGTGGACCTACGGGCGGCTGGCCTCGTGGTCCGGTTACGGCGCGGGGGTGCGGTCCCCCGGGTGGTACCACCATTTGTTCACCTCCGCCGACGAGGTGGTGCCGCGGTGGCTGGTGGATGCGGCAGGGGTGTTGAGGGCCGAGGGCGTGCCGACGTCGTCGGCGCATGTCATCGAGGCGACCCGGCTCGCCGAGGCGCTGGCTGTCTTGCGCGGGCGGCCGCTGGCCGGGCTCGCCGAGGTCACCGAGGCCGCCGAGGCGGTGATGTGCGACGGGGAGCCGCTCCGCGCCGAGTTGATCGCGCGCCGTCTGGTCGTCGGGGAGCGTCTCGGTGCCGTACCGGAGGCGATGCCGGCCGTTCCCCTGGCCCGCGATCTCACGGCACAGCAACGTTCCGTGCGGCTCAAGCCCGAACCGAGCGAGCGCACCCTCGATCTGGACCTTCGCCGCGACATCGACCTGCGACGCAGCCGCCTCCTGCACCGGCTGCGAACCCTGGATCTGCCGTGGGGCGAGCGCACGACCGGGCGGCGCGGCACCGGGACCTTCCGTGAGGAATGGCGGCTTCAATGGCAGCCGGAGTTCGCGGTGCGGCTGGTCGAGGGCAGCATGTGGGGCACCACTGTGGCCGCGGCGGCGACCGCCCGGATCACCCGCCGTGCACATGAGGCGACCACTCTCGCTGAGGTCACCGGGCTGGTGGAGGTCTGCCTGCTGGCGGATCTGACCGAGGCGTACCCGCCGGTGCTCGCGGCCCTGGACACCCGGGCGGCACTCGACGCCGACGTGCACCACTTGATGGCGGCGGTTCCGGCGCTGGCACGCACCCTGCGGTACGGGGACGTCCGCCGTACCGATGTGGCCGGGCTCGAAACCGTGACGACCGGCCTGCTGGCCCGGATCTGCGGTGGTCTGCCCGCGGCGGCCGGTTCGCTCTCGGACGAGGCGGCCAAACAGCTGCGCGACGGCATGGACGGTGTGCACCAGGCGGTGAGCCTGCTCGCCGACGAACGGCTCCGGGAGCTGTGGCTGGCGACGATCGAGTCCCTGGCCGGGCGGGCCGACCTGCACGGCTTGCCCGCCGGCCGGCTGACCCGGCTGCTGCTCGACGCCGGGCGCCTGGACGCGGCCGAGGTCCGGCGGCGGTTACGGCTGCCGTTGACGGTGGGCACTCCCCCCGCGCACGCGGCCGCCTGGGTGGAGGGGTTCCTGTCCGGCGGCGGCCTGCTCCTGATCCACGACGACACTCTGCTCGCACTTGTCGACGACTGGCTGGCGGACATCCCGGCCGGGGCGTTCGACGACGTACTGCCGCTGTTGCGGCGGACCTTCGGCGGCTTCGACCCGGGGGAACGCCGGGCCATCGGCGAGCGGGTTGCCCGCGGGCGTACCGAAGGCGGGCACGAGAGCGCGACCGTCGACAGGGAGCGGGCAGCAACGGTGCTGCCTGTTCTCAGCGCTCTGCTCGGCCGCGAATTGCGGCCGGTTCCACTGATACAAGCCACCCTTCCCTCATCGGAGGAAAGATGACCGACTCCATGATCGAACCGCAGCATCCGTCGCAGGTGCAGATTTCGCCGGAGGTGCCGGATGTGTGGTTCAGCAGCCCGCCTGACGAGGAGGCGCTGAAGGAGGCTCCCCACTCGGCCGGCATCCACATCGTCTTCACCAGCCCGCCCCGGGAAGCGCGGTGAACGTTTCGCTCGGCGCGGCTTCGCCCGGTGTGGCTGCACTCGGTGCGGCTTGGAGGGGTCGGTGAGTGAGGAGAGCACGGCCGGGCGGGAGCGGGCGCGGCGGTGGCGGATGGTGCTCGGCGGGGCGGCCGAGGAGTCGCTCGGTAAGGCGGCCGGGCGGGACGGGGCGATGGACGGGGCGCTGGCGGCGCTCTACGACGGAGGGGACGGCGGCGAGGGAACCGCTGACCGGCGGTCGGCCGGGCTGGGTAGTTCGGCGCCGAAGGTGGCTCGGTGGCTCGGTGACATCCGGGAGTACTTTCCGAGCACCGTGGTGCAGGTCATGCAGGCCGACGCCATCGACCGACTGGACCTGACCCGGCTCCTGCTCGAGCCCGAGATGCTCGCCGCCGTGGAACCGGACGTGCACCTGGTCGGGACGCTGCTCTCGCTGAACCGGGTGATGCCGGCAGCCGCCAAGGAAACCGCCCGGCAGGTGGTCCGCACCGTGGTCGAGCAGTTGGAACGCCGCATCGAGAAGAAGACCCGGGCGGCTGTGACCGGCGCGCTGAACCGGGCCGCCCGGATCAGCCGTCCGAAGCACGCCGACATCGACTGGGACCGGACGATCCTCGCGAACCTCAAGCACTACCAGGCCGAGCATCGCACTGTGATCCCGGAGCGGCTGGTCGGGTACGGGCGGCGTACCACCTCGGTGCAGCGGGACGTCGTGCTCTGCGTGGACCAGTCCGGGTCGATGGCCGCCTCGGTGGTGTTCTCCGGGGTCTTCGCGGCGGTGCTCGCGTCGATGCGGTCGCTGCGGACCTCGCTCGTCGTCTTCGACACCGCCGTGGTTGATCTGACGGAGCAGCTCAGCGATCCGGTGGAGGTGCTGTTCGGAACTCAGCTCGGCGGTGGGACGGACATCAACCGGGCCATCGCGTACAGCCAGCAGCTGATCACGAGGCCACGGGACAGCATCTTCGTGCTGATCAGTGATCTGTACGAGGGTGGGGTCCGCGACGAGATGCTGCGCCGGGTGGCCGAGATGACGGCTGCGGGTGTGCAGGTCGTGGTGCTGCTCGCGCTGTCGGACGAGGGGGCGCCGGCGTACGACCACGAGAACGCGGCGGCGCTGGCGGCGTTGGGTGTTCCGGCCTTCGCCTGTACGCCGGACGCGTTCCCGGACCTGATGGCCGCGGCGATCGAACGGCGGGATCTGTTGGCCTTCGCCGAACGCCTCGCCGACCAGCAGGCGCACTGACCCGAGCATCGCGCGAGCCTCCGGCGATGTGCGAGGCGTAGTGGGAAGTCCGTGGGACGGGGTGTTGTGGATCCGTTGAAGTAACTACCGTAAGGGGTATGACTGCTTACTTGAACGACCCTGAGATCTGGCAGGAGAGTTGGGACCGGCAGCAGGAAGCGTTCATGCCGGATCGCGAGCACCGGTTCGCCGCGATGCTCGACGCCGTTGCCGCGGTCACCGAGGGCAGGCCGCCGCGCCTGCTCGACCTCGCCGGGGGGACCGGGGCGATCTCGCTGCGTACGCTGGGCCGCTTCCCCGGCGCGCAGGTGACCGTCCTTGATCAGGATCCGGTGCTGCTGACCATCGCCGAGTCCTCGCTGCGGGGACGCGCCACCATCGTCGACGCGGACCTGGGTGATGAGGGGTGGCGGGCGAAGCTGCCGCAGGGCGGCGACCAGGTCGGCGACCAGGGCAGCGCCGAGGACGGCGGATTCGACGCGGTGCTGACGGCTACCGCGCTGCACTGGCTGCCGGCTGAGCGGGTCAGTGCGCTCTACGCGGAGATCCGGGAGGTGCTGCGGCCTGGCGGGATCTTCGCCAACGCTGATCACATGCCGGAGGAGGGGCTGCCGATTCTCTCCAGCAAGCTGCATGAGCATGGGCGGATCAAGCGGGAGGCGAGGTACGCGAGTGGTGCCTCCACCTCCTGGCCGGACTGGTGGGCGCGTGTTGCCGCTGACGAGCAGCTCGCGGCCAAGGCTGTGGAGCGGGCGCGGATCTACCCGGCTGCGGATCACAGTCAGGAGTGGCTTCCGCCGGCGGCCTGGCATGTTGAGGCTCTGCGCGCCGCCGGTTACAGCGAGGCAGGCGTGATCTGGCGCGGTGGCACGGACGCCGCGGTAGCCGCCCTCCGCTAGAGCGTGGGTAGCCGCACACATTGCGAGGGTCAGTCGGTCCAGCGGAGGAAGCGGGTGAAGAGGTCGCCGGCCGGAGTATGAGGCATGTCGCGGGCCGCCTCCTCGAAGTGGTCCCACATCAGGACGGCGAGGTCGATGCGGCCGAGTTCGGCGGCCAGCCGGGTTCGGGCGGGTTCGCAGGGCCAGGGACGGCCGCAGGCGGCGCAATTCCACGACGGGCGGGAAGGGACGTGCTCATCCGGCACCGCACGGCCCCTTCCCTGAAGGAACGGGCACGACGGAAGGGCTCCGGGTCCGCCGCCATCGCACCCGTATGTTTCACACACTGCGCGCGCCCGGATGCCGGGTCAACAGCAGAAGCCGCAGCTCCCTGGACCGGGTGATGCCGTACTTCGCCGCTCGCACCGGCCTATCCGGGCGGCAGGCTGCACAGGTAGCACCGGCGGGACGGCGTGACGACCATCCGACAGTGCCGTTCCGGTGCGCGCCCGTTTAGGACCGGAGAGTCCGCAATGGTGAGCAGCTCTCGCAACCTCGCCCGATATGTCCAGCTCTTTGGGAGCATGAGAAGGGGCTAGGCGAGGACGGTGAGATGGCCGACTACGACGAACAGCAGGAATTCGAACCGCCGAGCGGCCTGTACGCCTCGACGGCCGCAGCGCGGGAGCGCCGCCGCAAGCAGCTGATCGTGGGGCTGACCGGTGCGGCGGTGGTGCTGGCGGGTGCGGGCTTCCTGGTCACCCAACTGCTGCTGACCGGCGGCGAACAGCCGAGCCTTCCGGAACCGGCGGCCCTGGCACCGATGACCACCGGAACATCGAGCACGACGCCGGGAAAGGACACGACGCCGGGGAAGAACACGACACCTGAGGCAGCGAATGCGTCGCACTCGGTAGCCCGTACACCCGAGGGCTTCAAACCGGCGAAGCCGGTCCAGCAAAGCCCGGCACCCACGGCGACCCGCAGCGATGAGCCCGGCCCCCGGGTGTCGGTGTCCCCCGCAGCCGGAGGTGACGTGGCCGAGCAGGTCAGCGTCGCCGAGCGGACCGAGGTGCTGGAGAACGGCACGATCCGGATTCTGAGCGCGCAGCGGGATCTGACCGGGCATCGGGAGTTGCTGCTCGCGGGCGACGAGGGGCAGGCGGTCGGAAACGGCATCCGATGCACCAGCGACGTCCGGATGGAGACGGAGGTGCCGGCGAGCCGGCGGCCGGGGCTGTTGCTGTGCTGGCGTACGTCTCAGGCGCGCAGCGTGATCACGATGGCCGTGGTTCCCCGGGGTGAGCTGCCGACGGCCTCGAGCATCGCGGTGATCGGCCGCGAGTGGGCGAAATTGGGCTGAGGGACAAAACGACCGCGGCAGGGCCTCGAAAGGCCCTGCCGCGGCTGAAGAAGGCTGTCGGTAAAGGATCAGGCCTTGATCGTGTTGCTCGTCGCGCCGAGGATCGCGGTGGTGTCCGGAACCATGACCCGGTACTGCTGACCGCCGCGCAGGCCGCCGATCCGGATGCCGGACTGGGCCTTGAAGGTCAGGACGGACTTCCAGGTGCCGGAGACGTTCTGCTGCACCTGGGCGGTCTGACCGGCGGTGCCGCCGATGGTGACCGTCATCTGGCCGCCGCTGTTGCGGACGACGCTGACCGTGGCGCGCACCTGGTAGGCGACCGCCGGCGAGGTCACTGCCGTGTTCGTGGCCGACTCCGCCACCTTGACTTGGACCTTGTAGGCCGCCTTGGCCACCCGGGTGACCGCGACGGTGCCGGCGTCGGTGGTCTTGGTGTCGGTGCACTTCACCGGGCTGGTGCCCTCGGAGACACAGACCGAGACGCCCTGCGCGGCCCACGCCTTGCCGTCCGCCGTCACCGTGAACGTGGTGACAGTGCTGGTCCCGTACGCGACCTCCGGCGTGCCGGCGCTCACCGTGATCACCGGGGTGACCTTGCCCGCGGCGGGAGGAGGAGAAACCACAGGCGCGCTGGTGGTGGGCGCCGTGGTCGGAGCCTTTGTCGGCGCCGTGGTGGGCGCGGTGGTCGGAGCCGTGGTCGGCGCCTTCGTCGGCGGGGTGGTGGCCGGAGCGAGTGAGTTCAGCGCGGCGACCACGTTGACCCGGCCGTAGCCGTAGTCGTTGTCGAAACCGGCCTTGCCCAGGTCGATCGCGGTGTCCTTGAGGGTCTGCTCGATCTGGTCCGGGGTCAGCGCCCGGTTGGCGCCCTTCAGCAGCGCGACCACACCCGCGATGTGCGGTGAGGCCATCGAGGTGCCGCTCATCGTCTTGTAGCCGTTGCCGAGCGCGGTCGGTGAGGTGCTCATGATGCTGCTGCCGGGGGCGGCGACGTCGACGTAGCTGCCGGCGTTCGAGTAGTTGGCGATCTTGTCGCTGGAGTCGGTCGCGGCGACCGCGATGACACCCTGGTCGGCGCCCGGGTAGTTGGTCGGGCTGCCCTCGGCACGGCTGTTGCCGGCGGCGGCGACGATCGTGACGCCCTTGTTGCGGGCGTAGTTGATCGCGTTGGTGACCGCGGTGACCTTCGAGGTCGAGCCGAGCGACATGTTGATGACGTCGGCGCCGTGGTCCGCGGCCCAGATGATGCCCTCGGCGGTGTCCGACATGTTGCCGCTGCCGTTGGTGCCGAGCGCCTTGATCGGCAGGATCTTGGTGTCCGGCGCGATGCCGGAGACGCCGACCCCGTTGCCGGTGACCGCGGCGATCGTGCCGGCGACGTGGGTGCCGTGGCCGTTGCCGTCGGTGGTGGCTCCGGCCTTGTTCGTGATCGCGTCGTATCCGCTCAGCACGTTGGCCGCCAGGTCCGGGTGCTTCGAGTCAACGCCGGTGTCGACCACAGCGACGACGACGCCGGCGCCAGTCGACTTCTTCCAGGCCTCGGCGATGTTCAGCTTGGCGAAGTCCCACTGCTTGCTGCGTGACGGGTCCGAGCCGGTCGGGATGTCGAGCGCGTACGCCGTGGCGTCGAGCTCGACGCTCACCGCGTTCTTCGCGCCCTGCGCGTCCTTGACCAGCTCGGTCGCGGACTGCTTGTCGGTGGCCTCCTTGACCGTGACCACCGGACGGCCGTCCTTGCCGACCGTGGTGGTGACGACCCGGGCGGGCTTCTCGGCGGAGACGGTGGCCGGGAGCATCTGCTCGGGGCTGGTGGTCAAGCCGTAGGTGACGGGCTCC
This sequence comes from Actinoplanes sp. GCM10030250, assembly GCF_042666575.1. Lineage (NCBI taxonomy): Bacteria > Bacillati > Actinomycetota > Actinomycetes > Micromonosporales > Micromonosporaceae > Actinoplanes > Actinoplanes sp. GCM10030250. The sequence goes on from NZ_JBHTDO010000047.1 coordinate 78,993, forward strand.
CAGCTCACCGAGCCGGTCGGAAGGGCGAAGACACCGACAGCGGCGAAAGCACTGGCGGCAACGGCACCCATGGCGAACCTACGGATCTGAACCTTCATCAACGTCTCTCTCCCCCGTGTTTGTGCTACGAGAAGAGAATCGGAGGGTGAGGTTGTGAGCCGTGGTGTCAGGGTGTTGCACATCGGTAGTCAGCTCAAATCATGACTCCCGCGCTCGTGACGCCGAGGATCGCCGCGGTGTCCGGCACGACCACCCGGTATCGCTGCCCGATCGTCATCCCGCTCACCGTCGTTGTCGCCGCTGCCGGGAAGTCGCCGATCTCCACCCAGCGGCCGGCCATGTACTGCTGAACCTGCACGGTCTGACCGGCGGCACCGGTGAGGCGTACGGTCATCACTCCGCGCGAGGTGCGGGTGACGGTGACCTTGGCCCGCACTCGGTAGGTCGCGGTCGGGGAGGTCGCGGCGTTTGTCGTCTCGGTCTCGGCGACCTTCAGGTTGGCCTTGTAGGACGAGGTGGCGGGACGAGACAGGACGACCGTTCCGCTCACCGTGGTCGTCGTGTCGGTGCAGAAGAACTCGCCTTCGGCCTCGCTGACGCAGAGGGAAACGGGCTTGCGGGCCCAGACCTTGCCGGCGACGCGGACCGTGAAGGTGGTTGCGGTGCTTGTTCCGTACGCGACCTCGCGGCTGATCACTGTCGTAGTAAGCAGGGGGTTGGCCCTGGCGGCGCTACTGGTCGGTGCAGTCGTCGGCGGGGTGGTTCTCGGCGCGACCGAAGCCAGCGCCGCGACCGGGTCGATGCGCCCGTATCCGTAGTCCTTGTCGAACCCGGAAGCCCCCAGGTCGACCGAGGTCTTCTCCAGCGCCGACTCGATCTGGTCCGGCGTCAGGGCCGGCGAGTAGGACTTGAGCAGCGCCGCCACCGCCGCGACGTGCGGGGTCGCCATCGAGGTGCCGTTGAACGACATGTACGAGCTGTTCGGGTACGTGCTCATGATCGCGCTGCCGGGGGCGGCGACGTCGACGTAGCTACCGGCGTTGGAGTAGGTGGCGAACCTGTCGGCGGCGTCGGTCGCGGCCACGGCGATGACACCCTCGTCGGCGCCGGGATAGTTGATCGGGCTGCCCTCGCCGCGACTGTTGCCGGCCGCGGCGACCACTGTCACGCCCTTGCTCCGGGCGTACCGGATCGCATTGCTCACCGCGGCGGCCTTACCGCTCCCACCCAGCGACATGTTGATCACCTTGGCGCCGTTGTCGGCGGCCCAGATGATGCCCTCGGCGGTGTCCGACGTGTTGCCGCTGCCGTTGGCGCTCAGCACCTTGACCGGCAGGATCTTGACGTCCGGCGCGACCGCCGAGACACCGATGTTGTTGCCGGTCACCGCGGCGATCGTGCCCGCCACGTGCGTGCCGTGGCCGTTGCCGTCGGTGCTGACACCCGCCTTATTCGTGAGCGCGTCGTAACCACTGAGGACGTTCTTGGCGAGGTCGGGGTGCCTCGCGTCGACACCGGTGTCGATGACGGCGACCGTGACACCCGCGCCCGTCGACCTCTTCCACGCCTCGGCGATCTTCAGCTTGGCGAAGTCCCACTGCTGGCTACGGTACGTGTCCGAGCCGGTCGGGACACCCAGAGCGTGCACCGGGAAGTCGAGCTCGACGCTCACCGCGTCCTCGGTCTTCTGCGCCTCCTTGACCAGCCTGGTCGCGGCCTTCCGGTTGGTGGCCTCCTTGACGGTGACCACGGGGCGGCCTTTCCGGTCGACAGTGGTGGTGACGATCCGGGCGGGCTTCGTCTCGGTGACCGTCTCGGGCAGCAACTGCTCCGGGCTCTGCGTGAGACCGTAGGTGACCGGCTCCCAGCCCGCCGTGCCGCTGGGCATCACGAAGACGCCGGCGGCAGCGAGCGCGCCGGCGGCTACGGCACCAGCGGCATAGCGGCGCAGTCGAACCTTCATCCTCGGAGTCCCTCCCGTTTTCGCGGTCGGGATCGAGCATCGGCGGCGCCGCAGGGCGCTGTAACTTTTCCGGAGTTGCGGCTCGGTAGCAGCACCGGGTGCCGAACACAGCATGCGGCCCGGCGCCTGCTGGGCACCGGGCCGCTCTTCTCAAGAACAACTGCTTCTGTACGTACGGCCCGACGGCGAACGTGGCTCCGCTGCTGACGATCGTCGGGTGCGCGACGAGTTGCCGGTTCCAGCACGATTCGTTCGGCTGGTCGAAAAAACAACTCGGGGCGCACCTCACCGAGCCGGCGCGTGACCATCGTGGCCGTCGATCGGATCGGCACTCCGCCGGCTTCGAGACCGTCGCGGTCATCGGAACGCGAGTGGAAGAAGCTTTGCTGAACGGGCCGGAATGCCGGCGCACAGCTGGATGGCCCACAGAAAGGCTGGTGCAACGGTCGTACGTTTCGGGCTATCCACGAGGCCTTAAAGCTCCTAACACGATCTCGGCTGGGTCCACTTGATCAATCTGCGCCAGCAGATCATGGCGCACGCGAGGCTGACG
>NZ_JBHTDO010000048.1:0-74729 GCF_042666575.1 Actinoplanes sp. GCM10030250
CGACTCCACCAACTCGGCGTCACCACCACCCGCCTCGCCACCGGATAACCCCAAACAGTGGCCCCCAGGGCCGCTCCGCGGCCCCGCGGGCCATCCACCCCACCCAACCAAATCCCCAACCGCTGCCTAACAACTGAGCCAAACCAAAAAGCAACAGGCTCCCTTGTGCGCCCGGACCGGAAACCTTCCGCGGGTCTGCACGTCGTCCGCGATGCGGACGAGTGGACGCGGCACTGGGCGGGATCGTCCGCCGGCCAATCATCCGGGCCAGCGGTGCCGGCGGTGGACTGGCAGACCGAGATGTGCGTTGTCGCCGCGCTCGGGGCGTGTTCGAACACCGGATATTCCGTACTCATCGGAGCGATCACCGTCGTCGGCGACCGGATGACGGTCCTGGCGCATGAGATCCGGCCAGGCCCCAACTGTTTTGCGCTGTCTGCCATCACCTATCCGTTCCATGCTGTGGCGACGCCTGCCCACGCCGGCCCGGCCGAGTGGGTCAAGCGCGTCGCCTACGAGGACTGCGAAGCGGGTTCATCTACGTGACTTTCGGCCACGCCCACGCGACCCGGGTGATGATCAGCAGGAGCGCTATCTCGATCATGGTCCCGGCGATGTAGTAGACCCAGGTTTCACCGATGAGCGTGGCCGCGGCGGTGACCACATAGAACAGGCTGACGACCATGTTGGCGATCCGGTTAACTTGCGCCCGGGCGAGCAGCGAGATGACGACCATCAATGCCGCGACCACGATGTACAGCGTCGTGAGTACGAGAAACGTCTGGTCGATCGTGAACTCGGTGCCGGACACCTCACCGGCGAGCACTCCATCGATCACATCAGCGCGGTAGAAGCCGAAGATGTCGACGTAGGCGAACACGAACAGCGTGGTGACCCATAAGCCGCTGAGCATCACCTTGACGTCGGCCCTGGTGTCGAGCAGGGTGCTTGCCTGATTTCCGTTCACGGGTCTTCTCCTCCGGTAGGCGCCCAGTCTCAGGCGTACCGGCGGTGGGGCGCCCGGCTCCTGCGGCCGGGGCTTTCCTGGCCTATCGGCCAGGGAAACGGCTGGTCGCGCGGCGGGTTCGCGGGAAGCGCCCGATCGCTACCGTGACAATCGTGTCCGACGCTGCGACGAGTCTGCTGTCCGCCGTGCGGCGCCCGTCGCCGTACACCCGGCGCGACTGGGCCCTCGCCGCGCTGGTGCTGACCGTGCTCGTGTTCGATGCGGCATTCCGAGACCTGGCTTGGCGGCCGGTAGCCGTCGCATTCGGATCCGGCCTGGCGCTCGCCGTCCTGGTCCGGCGGATCCACCCGCTGCCGGCGGTGGTGTACGCCTTCGGAGGGTTCGCGGTCCTCGACCTCGCCACGTTCGTCATGGGCACCGAACCCGTGGTGCTGCACAGCGGATGGGTGGTTCTGGTGCTGGCCTACTCGCTTCTGCGATGGCGTGCCGGCCGCGAGGTGGTCGTCGGGATGGCAGTCATGGCGGTGGCGCTGACCGTCATTGTCAGCGTCGACCTCCCCGGGTTCGCTGAGGCGATCGCCGGGATCGCCATCGTGCTGCTCGCCGCCGCCCTCGGGGCGTCGGTGCGCTACCGGACAATCGCCCGCGGACAGCTGATCGTGCAGGCCAAGCTTCAGGAACGCGAACAGCTGGCTCGGGAGTTGCACGACACCGTGGCTCACCACGTCTCCGCGATCGCGATCCAGGCGCAGGCAGGCTTGTTCCTTGCCCGGTCATCGTCGCTAAGCGGAGCGACGGAGGCCCTCGAAACCATCAATCAGGAGGCGGCCCGGACGCTGGCGGAGATGCGCACGATGGTCAGTGCACTGCGCGACCACCGGCAGCAGCCGCCGCTGGTACCCCAGCGCGGGATCGCCGACATCGACGGTCTCGCCACCGGCAGCACCGGGGCGCTGCGCATCGACGTCGAGCTGCGCGGTGACCTGACGTCCCTCCCGCCTGCCGTCGAGGGTGCCCTCTACCGCGTGACGCAGGAATCGATCACCAACGTCCAGCGCCACGCCCGGCAGGCGACCCAGGTCATGGTCGAGGTGACCGGCGGCGCCACCGATGTCGAGCTGACGGTCAGCGACGACGGCGCCCGCATCGTGTCTGCCGGCGGCCTGCCCGGATTCGGGCTGCTCGGCATGACCGAACGGATCACGCTCCTGGGTGGCACGCTCACCGCCGGACCGCAACCGGAAGGCGGCTGGATCGTCCGGGCCGTCCTGTCCCGCCGGAGCGCCGCGACATGACCATCCGCGTTCTTATCGCCGACGACCAGGGCATCGTACGAGCGGGACTGTCGACGATCCTCAACGGACAGCCCGGCATCGAGGTGGTCGGGGAAGCGGCCGACGGACGTACGGCCGTCGTGCTCGCCCGCCGGCTGAGGCCGGACGTGTGCCTGTTCGACATCCGGATGCCCGTGCTGGACGGCATCGAGGCCACCCGTCTGCTCGCCGGACCGGACATCGCCGATCCGATCGCCGTCGTCGTGATCACCACGTTCGACACCGACGAGTACATCTACGGAGCCCTCAAGGCGGGCGCCCGCGGCTTCCTGCTCAAGGGCGCCGAACCGGACCAGCTGGTCCAGGCGATCCACGCCGCCGTGCGGGGTGACGCGCTCATCGACCCGGCCGTCACCGGCCGGCTGCTCGCCACGTTCGCCACCAGCGGCCCGGCCACCACACCGGCCCAGCCGGTCCACGCCCTGACCGGCCGGGAGGAAGATGTGCTGGACCGGGTCGCGCGGGGCAGGACGAACGCCGAGATCGCGCGGGAGCTGCACATCAGCATGAGTACGGTCAAGTTCCATCTCACCGGCCTGATGACCAAACTCGGGGCCCGGAACCGCGTCGACCTCGCGCTGTGGGCCTACCAGACCAACCGCGTCACGTGACGCCCGTCCCGGGTGGCGAGCCGGGGTTGATCCCCGGAGCAGTGGTCCGGTGAAAATATGTGGCGCGGTGTGGCGCGTGTGCGAATACTGCCCCGGTGACCGATTCCGCATCACCTCAGTTGCTGCGACCTCGTGCGCTCAGGCCCGGAGATCTCATCGTCATCGCGTCGCTGTCCGGGCCACTGCCAGCGGCCTACGAGCGCAACGTCGAACAGACGGTGGTGGTGCTCCAGCGGATGGGCTTCCGCGTACGCCGGGCACCGTTGCTCGAAGTGGGACGGCACCGGTGGTGGAGCGCGGCGGCGCCGGCCGAGATCGCCGCGGAGTTCAACGGTTTTCTTCGTGATCCTGAGGTGCGTGCGATCGTCGCGGCTGACGGCGGCCAGACGGCGTTCGGCTACCTCGACCTGATCGACTTCGAGGCGATCGTGGCCGACCCGAAGCCGATCCTCGGCTACAGCGACATCTCCCTGCTGCATCTGGTGCTCTACGCACGCGCGGGCCTGGTCGGTTTCCATGCCGACATGGCCGTGCCCGGCTTCGGCGGGCACTGGCAGACGGCGCCGGCGGCGCGCCGAGCGGAACTCGAGACGCTCTACTCCAAGCTGCTGACCGATACCGAGCCGATCGGTGCCCTACCGGCGAGCTCGTCGTGGGAGTGCTGGCGCGCCGGGCGTGCCGAAGGCCCACTGATCGGTGGGGTGATCAATCGCATCGCTCTGGTGCAGGCGACGCGCTTCGCTGTGCCGCTCGAGTGGTTCGACGGTGCCGTGCTGTTCTGGGAGGAGATCGGCGGCCACACTTCGCACGTGTGGAGCTATCTGCAGGTGATGCGGCACTGCGGCATCCTCGATCGGATCTCCGGCATGGTCGTGGGCGTCCCGCGCGACATCGCCGGACTCGAATCGCCCGAGGCGGGCCCGGCGCTGTCCGAGATCGTCCTCGACGTACTCGGCGACCGTGACATCCCGGTGCTGGGCAACGTCGACTTCGGACACGCCGGCCCGAATCTGCCGATGCCGGTCGGCGTCCGCGCCGGCCTCGACACGCGGCAGCGGACGTTGTCGCTGCTCGAACCGGCAGTGCGCCCACGGCGGTAACCTCCAGCCGGACCTGGGCCGCCGGCATGCGAACCGCCACCTTCCGGGGTGGAGATCCGCGTGGATCGAGTGCCCGCCTAACCGGTCAGCTCGGTCAGCTTCGCGCGGGCGAGCGGAACGTGCCGCGTGGAGAAGTGCGGGTCGAGCCGCAACGCGGTCTCCAGCTCCACCCGGGCCGCGTCGCGCCTGCCCAGGTCGGCGAGGATCATCCCGCGGTGGTAGTGCAGAAGTGCGCTACGGGTGCCCAGCCTCAGCGACCGGTCGGCGTAGGGGAGTGCCTCCGCCGGCCGCCCGGCCGCCCGCAGCGCCCAGCCCATCGCGTCCGCGCCGAGGATGCCCGGCCGCTCGGCGTAGAGGCGGCGGGCGGCGTCGAGCGCGGCCGGATTGCGGTTGTCGGCGGCGAACAGCACCGGGTCGGGCTCCGGCGGGTTGCCGCTGCCGGCCGCCGCGGACCAGACCTCCCACGCGCGGGCATGCTCTTTCGCACCCTCGGCCGGTTGGCCGGCGGCGATGAGCAGGTCACCGAACTCGACGGCGGACGCGGGGTCCAGAGCCGGTACGGACCGGAACTCGGCGATGGCTCCGGCGGTGTCGCCGCGGGCCACGCGTACCCGGGCCAGGCCCGCACGCAGCGGCGGATGGCCGGGCAGCAACCGCAGCCCCTCAGTGAAATGGGCCGTCGCGGTGTCGAGGTCGCCGGTCTCCAGGGCCAGCTGCCCGAGGTGCAGCCGCGCGAACGCGGCGTCCGCCGGGTCGGGTGCGGCGTCCAGGGCGCGGCGCATCGCCGCGGTGGCGCGGGCGAGGTCGCCGCGCAGCTCCCAGGTGTAGGACGCCCGGGCGTACGAGGCGGCGTCTGGCCGCAGGTCCACCATCTGCTGGACGGTCGTGAACGCCTCGTCGTAGCGGCCCAGCTCGGTGAGCGCGTCGGCCACCACACCGAGCGCGGCCGCCCGGTACGGATCCACCGCCAGCGCGGCACGACCCTGCTTCAGCGCGGCCGGGAAGTCGTGGTGTGCGGCGGCGAGTGCACCCAGACCGGTCAGCGCTGTCGCGTTCTCCTCCGGCCGGATCGACAGCGACCTGTCCAGAGCCTCCTGGGCGCGGGCGTAGTCGGCCAGGTCCGCGGTGGTCCGGGCGCGTTGGACGTACGCCATGCCGAGCTGACCCCAGGTCGTCCAGTCGTTCGGCACCCGCTCCAGCCGTCGGCGTGCGGCGGCGATCGGGTCGGTGTCGCCGACGGTCCCCTCGCTCGCCGGTGTGCTGTCCTTCCACGGTTCCAGCAGCGCACCGGCCGTCACGACCAGCGCGACGCCGAGCACCGAGACGACGATGAGCATCACCACGCGGCGCATTTGCGGACCTCCTCGGCTGGGTCTTCGTCGGGCGGGATTCGCACGCGGCGGCCTCCCGGATGACCGATGTCGTCAGGCCGACTCGGCACATCCGGGACGCGCCGGGCCACGAACGACCTCCGACAGCCACAGCGGCTCGTCCGGGCCGCAGCGGCTCCGTGGAGGAGGAAGAGATGTTCCGACAACCGACAGGGAGACCGGCGCTCGGCGTCGCGGCGGCACTCGTCGCGGCCGCCTGCGTCGCGTCGCTGGCGCCGGCGATCTCGCAGGCGTCCAGTCACCGGGAGGCGCCGCTCGTCGCCGGTGAGCCCCAGCTGGACAACACCGACGTGTACGCGTTCGTCAGCCCCGACTCGCCGAACACCGTCACGATGATCGCCAACTGGGTGCCCTTCGAGGAGCCCAAGGGCGGGCCGAACTTCTACCCGTTCGCCAACGACGCGGCGTACGACATCAACATCGACAGCGACGGTGACGCACGGGCCGACCTGATCTACCGGTGGACCTTCGACAACACCTACCGCAGCAAGAACACGTACCTCTACAACACGGGCGTGGTGACCACGCTCGACGACCCGGATCTCAACTTCTGGCAGAACTACAAGCTGGAAGCCATCACCGCCTCCGGGAGCACGGTGCTGGTGAACAACGGGCGGGTCGCGCCGTCACGGGTGGGCGCGGCGTCGATGCCGAACTACGCCCAGCTGTCCAACGCGGCGATCACGAACCTGCCGGGCGGTGGCCGGACCTTCGCCGGGCAGGCCGACGACCCGTTCTTCATCGATCTGAACTTCTTCGACAACTACTTCGGCGGAAACTTCTCCGAGGTCGGCGTGGACACCGTCCGCGGCTACAACACCAACACGATCGCCATCCAGGTGCCCAAGAGCGCGCTGGCCCTCAAGGGTGACGCGACCAAGAACCCGGTCGTCGGCATCTGGTCCACCACGTCCCGGCAGCGCATCGAGGTCGTGGACACGCTGAACAACCGCAACCGGTACGGCGGCTGGCAGCAGGTCTCCCGGCTCGGCATGCCGCTGGTCAACGAGGTCGTCATCCCGGTCGGCCGCAAGGACGAGTTCAACGCGACCGCACCGCAGAACGACTCCCGGTTCCTGCCGTTCGTGACCAGCCCGGAGGTGCCCCGCCGGATCCAGGACCTCTACAAGATCCCGGCACCGGCCACACCTCGCAACGACCTGGTCGAGGTGTTCCTCACCGGACTGTGCAAGGCCTGCGGACCGGTCGCGGCGGACCTCAACTCGCAGCGGCTCAACGGCGACGTCGACCCGGCCAAGTTCATGCCCAGTGAGCAGCTTCGCCTGAACATGTCCGTCCCGCCGGCGGCGACACCGAACCGTCTCGGCGTGCTCGGCGGTGACAACGCCGGATTCCCGAACGGGCGCCGGCTCGCCGACGACGTCACCGACGTCACCATCCGGGTGGCCGAGGGTGTGCTGCTGCCGAACCACCCGGCAGCGGTGGACGGGCTCAGCGACGCCGTCGACAACAACACGTTGCCGTTCCGCGGGACGTTCCCCTACGTCGCGCTGCCCAACGTGATCGCGGTGAACCAGAACTGATCGGACGACTCTGGGGCGCCGCGACAGCGGCGCCCCAAGGGAAGGAGCACATCGTGAAGCGTCCACTGATCGTGGCGGCCACACTCACGGCGGCGGGTGTTCTGACCGGAACCGCCGTACTGATCCTGCGTCCCGCCCCGCCGTCGCGGCCACCACTGGTCTTGCCGGCGGTGGAACAGTTCACGCCGGGTGCCTGCCGCGACGCCGCCGAGGCCGTCCGCTCGCTCGCCCGGCTCACCCACGGCGACGACGTCGCGGCGCTGTCGGCCGCCGACCGTACCGAGCTGCGCCGGGTGCAGGACCAGTTCGTGACGCTCGGGCCCACCGCCACCGCGGACGTCCGGGAGCCGATGGAGGCCTTGGTCCTCGCGCTGGGCTACCTCCGCATCCGGCTCGACAGCAAGACGGCCGAACCGCGGTACCTGCGCGACGTGGAGACGGAACGCTCACGGCTGGAGAAGACATGCGTCACCGCCCGGTGACACTCCCGGCGACCCGCAACCCCGAGTGAGGCCGAGGTGGGGATGAGCGCCCTGTCCCAGCAGCGGGACACCGACGCGGTCCGCGACGACGCGATGCTGCGCGACCGGCTCGTGTACGGCGACGAAACCGCGTTCCTCGACCTGTACGAGCGGTTCGAGTCCCTGGTCTTCACGATCGCCGCCCGGGTCACCCGCGACGGTCAGGCCGCCGAGGACGTCACCCAGGAGGTGTTCCTGGCCATCTGGCAGCGTCCGCTCGCCTACGACCCGGCCAAGGGCAGCCTGCGCGGCTGGCTCGCGATGATGGCTCACCGCCGGGCGGTCGACCTGGTACGCCGGGAGGAGACACACCGCCGCAAGTCTCTGGACGGGCGGCTCTACGCCGGTGCGGTCAGCCGTGGCGATCCGGTCGGCGACCAGGTGTCGGACGCCGACGCGGCCCGGCGTCTCGGCACGGCACTGAAGACCCTGCCCGCCCATCTGGCCCGGGCGATCACGCTGGCCTACCTGGAGGGCCACACCTACCGCGAGGTCGCGATCGTGCTGGGTGTGCCCGAGGGCACCGCGAAATCCCAGTTGCGTGACGCCCTGCGCCGGCTGGCCGTGGCTCTGCGCGGCATCCACACTTCCGAAGGGGAGGAGAAATGACCGGCACCGACAGCCACACGACGGTCCTCCCGCTCCTCGGTGCGTGGGCGCTCGACGCCTGTCCACCCGCGGAGCGCGAACTGGTCGAGGCGCACCTCGGCACCTGCACCACCTGCGCGGGGGAGAGCCGGGAGCTGCGCGAGGCCGCCGCCGGCATCGGCGGCGAACACCTACGGCCGCCGGCCGGGTCGCTGGTCCGGCTGCGGTCGGCGGCGTGGGCGCGGCGGCGCCCGGCGACAGCGACCATGGGGTACGCCGCCCCGTACGCCGCCCAGGTCTCAGCCCTTGATCTGCTGCTGTCGAACCTGGCCCCCGGCGACTGGGAGCGAACCGCGGCCTACGGCGAAATGACGGTGCACGACCTCGTCGGGCATCTGGCCGCCACCGACGGCCTGGTCGCCGCCGGCCTCGGGCTGCCCGTCGAGCAGCCGGTCGAGCCGGGCCAGAAACTCGCCGCGCGCACCGCTGCCGTGCTGCGCCGGGAACGCGAACGGCCCGCCGAGCAGACCCGGCAGTCCTGGCGGGCCCAGGCCGACGCGATGTGCCGGTTCCTCGCCGGACAGCTGGCGCCCGGTTCGGTGACGGTCGTCATGGGCCGCCCGTTCCCGCTGGTGGACGCGCTGCTGGCCCGGGCCTTCGAAACCTGGATCCACGGCGAGGACATCGCCGCGGCGATCGGTCACCAGGTCGCCCGGCCGCTGCCCGAGCACGTGCGCCCGATGGTGGAGTTCGCCGTGCGCATGCTGCCCGGGTTCACCTGCCGCCGCATCGCGCCACCCCACGACCGGTATGTGCGCCTGCACCTGACCGGCGCGGGTGGCGGGGTGTGGACCGTGCCACTCGACGCCGCCGCCGTGGTCCCGGCCGTGGTCCGGCCGGCCGCGGTGGTGGCGCTCGACGTGGTCGAGTTCTGCCGGCTGGCCGGCGACCGTCGCGACCCGGGCCGGATCGACGCCGAGATCGGGGGTGACATCACGCTGGCACGGGAGTTCCTCGCCACCGTACCCGCGATGGCCGCCGTACCGTGACGGTCCTCGCCGGCAGCCATTCACCGGCCGGTCCTACACAGACTCCGCCAGATCGCGGATCACGGCGGCCACCGCGGCGGGATGTGTCATCACGACGTTGTGGCCACCGGCGAGGTCCACCAGCTCACGCCGGTCGCGCCCCGCCGCGATACCGGCCACCTCGGAGCGGCGCCGGGCGTAGAACCCCTGGTCGGGCAGCACGATCGTGATCGGGCAGGTGACCAGGTCGTAGACGTCGACGCTGGGATGGACCGCCGCGTCCTGCGGCGCCTCGGTGGTCGCCGCCACCTCCTCGATCGTCGGCAGCCGCACGAAACAGCCGTCGGCCGCCGGCTCGGCGGTGAAACTGCGGGCGGCGACCGCGCGCACCAGCTCCGGGTCGGCACCGGCGTTCAGCCAGTCGGTCGGCACCCGGGAGACCTGCTCCTCGATCCAGGCGTCGCGCGGGCCGCTGTCGAGGCGCAACCCGTAGCCGAACGCGCGGCGCAAGTCCTCGGCGGTCCTCGCCGAGCGGGTCTCGGCGAGCGCCTTCGCCGCGGTCGGCCGGTCGTCGAGGACCAGGCCGTCGACGATGCCGACGGCGGCCGGTTCGACGAGGCCCGCCGCGGTTACCGCGGTGACCGCATAACCCCCGGTGGAGTGGCCGACCAGCAGCGGCCGCTCCCAGCCCAGGGCCTCGACCACCACCGCCAGGTCACGCCAGTACTGCTCGGCGGTCTCCGACACCGCGGTGCTGTGACCGTGCCCGCGCAGATCGACGGCGACCACCCGGTGGCCGGGGAGCAGCCGGTCCGCGACAGCACCCCATGCGGCCGCGTTGTGACCGGTGCCGTGGACCAGCAGCACGGGCCGGCCGGTGCCGCCGTGATCGAGGGCGGCCAGCGACCCACCGGGTACGGCGAAGGAGACCTCAGTGCTCATGGGTCTTCTCTACACCCATGGCGGCCCACTTTTCAGCCCGTGGACATCCTGATCAGCGCGTTGCCGCCGAGCAGCAGCACGTCGGCGCCGGCGACCAGGGCCATGCTCAGGTTGAGCCGCCGGGCGGCGAGCTCCGGATCCGAGCCGGTCAGGCCCCGCACCACGTTGACGATCGCGGCGATGACCAGCGGGATGCCGCCGATCAGCAGGAAGCCGACCTGCGAGGGCGTGTTGCCGCGCGCCACCAGCATGCTGACCAGCACGACCGGCACGATCCCGAAGATCAGCGCGGCGAGTACGGCGTACCAGCGGAGCGGTCCGAGCGCCATCAGGCGTCGAGCCGCAGGTCGGGGTGGCGCCCGGCGATCGTGCGCATCCGCCACCGGTGCGGGAAGAGGGCGAGCAGGGCGTCGTCACGCACCCGCGTCATCACCTCGACGCCGGCCTCGGTCCGCAGGATCTCGCGGCCGGCGGCGTCGGTGCGTGCCGCTGTCTCGTACGGCAGGTGGTCGAGCTGCACCCGCACACCGAACTCGGCCTCCAGGCGATGGGTGGCCACCTCGAACTGCATCGGGCCCACGGCGGCCAGCACCGGCGACTGGTCGCCGCGCTGCTCGGAGCGCAGCACCTGCACGACACCCTCGCCGTCGAGCTGCTCGATGCCGCGGCGGAAGCGCTTGAAGGCCGAGGTGTCGTTGGTGCGCACGGCGGCGAAGTGCTCCGGCGGGAACGACGGCAGGGGCGGGTACTGGACGGGCTCGCCCACGTACAGCGTGTCGCCGATGCCGAGCGACGTGGCGTTGACCAGGCCGACCACATCGCCGGGAAACGCCTCGTCGATCGTGTCGCGGCCCTGCCCGAACATCTGCTGCGCGTACTTCGTGGTGAACGGCCGGCCGGTCCCGGCGTGCGTCGCGATCATGCCGCGCTCGAAGCGCCCCGAGCAGATCCGCACGAACGCCACCTGATCGCGGTGCGCCGGGTTCATGTTCGCCTGGATCTTGAACACGAAGCCGGAGAACGTGCTGTCCACCGGCTGATCCGCACCGGCCTTCGTGGGCCGTGCCGCCGGCGGCGGCGCAAGTTCCACAAGAACATTCAGAAGCTGGCGTACGCCGAGGTTGGCGACCGCCGCACCGAAGAGCACCGGCGTGCTCGTCGCACCGAGGAAGGTGTCCTGGTCGTGATCGGCGCCGGTCATCTCCAGCAGTTCGAGCTCCTCGGTCGCGGTGTCCCAGTCCGCGCCGTATCGCTCGGCTGCCTCCGCTGCGCTCAGCTCCTCCTCGATCGCCAGGTCGGCGCCGCCGGGGGAGCGCTGCATCCGGGTGAACACGCCGGTGCGCCGGTCGATGACGCCGCGGAACTGCCCGGCGATACCCACCGGCCAGGTCAGCGGGGTCGGCTTCAGCCCGATCCGCTGCTCGATCTCGTCCATCAGGGCGAGGGCGTCATGGCCCGGCCGGTCCCACTTGTTGATGAAGGTGATCACCGGGATGCTGCGCTGGCGGCAGACCTCGAAGAGCTTCAGCGTCTGCGGCTCGAGGCCCTTGGCCGCGTCCAGCAGCATGACTGCGCTGTCCACGGCGGTCAGCACCCGGTAGGTGTCCTCGGAGAAGTCGGCGTGCCCGGGGGTGTCCAGCAGGTTGATCACCGAGTCGCGGTAGGCGAACTGCAGCGCCGCCGACGTGACCGAGATGCCACGCTGCTGCTCCATCGCCATCCAGTCGGACACCACACCACGGCGGTCGCCCTTGCCGTGCACCGCGCCCGCCTGCCCGATCACCCGGGCGTGCAGGGCGAGAGCCTCGGTCATCGTCGACTTGCCGGCGTCCGGGTGGGAGATGACCGCGAACGTACGCCTCCGGCCGGCCTCCACAGCGACGCCCGTCATGGATGCCAGCACGTTCTGACTCACCAACCGCTCCTCGCGAAACACCGCATACCGTCCGCCGACGGTTATCCACCCGCAACCTTAACGTCACGTCAGACCGGAACCACGCAGGCCACCAGTGGGACGCGTCATACCATCGGTCAGCGCCGCACCAGCTCGGCGAGCAGGGTCCCCACGCCGGCCCTGATCTCGTCGCGGATCGGGCGGACCGCCTCGACGCCCTTGCCGGCCGGATCCTCGGGGTGCGATCACGGGCATCGGCATCCTTGCTCGGGCCGGCAGCTCACGGCCCGTTTCCCGCACGGCGTCCCATCGATAGCCGTCGAGGGGGCGCGGATGAGCACAGTGGACAGTATGCTGCTCCCGATCATGGTGGTGGCATCCGTGCGGGGACGGATCGGGCTGCGCTGACCCCCCCGTACCGGATGTTTCCGGCTGTCCGTATACGGGAGGTTCATGTGTTAACGCTAGGAACAGGAACGACAACGCGCGGCGTGGTGCGGGGTCTGGCCGTGGTGCTCACCGCGCTGTTCGCCCTGGTGATCGGCATCGGCCAGCCCGCCAGCGCGGCGACCCAGGCCGGTCTGACCCTGACGGCGGCCGAGCCGGTCTCCGCCCTCGCCGCACCGGCCGGTTGCACGGCCGGCAACCTCTGCTTCTGGAACGGCACCGGCTGGAACAGCGGGCCCGGCAAGCTGTCCGGATCCAACCCCAACTGGGCGGCGTTCTCGCACCAGGGCTGCCCGAACAACAAGTGGACCAACTGCGCCTCGTCGATCTACAACAACGGAACCAGCTGCACCGCTGAGGTGTGGCTGTCCGCCAACTACACCGAGGGCCGCGAGTTCCTCGCCCGGGGCCAGGGTGTCAGCAACCTGGCGACCTGGCACACCGACACCGGTCCCTGGAACGACAACATCTCCGCGAACAGCTGGTCCTGCTGATCGGTTCGCTGTACCGCCGGGCCGGTTCCTCGGTATCGCGCCGATGGAGCCGGTCCGCCGGCGATGTGAGGGAAGACAGGAACATGCGCCCGATCCTTGTAGTTGCCGCGCTCCTCGTGGCGGCCGCGACCGCCGGCTGTGGCTCCGCGTCGACCGCCACCCCGCCTGCTCCGGTCATCAGCACCGAGGCGCTCGATCTCGTCAGGCAGGCCGGCGGTTACGCCGCCGGTCAGGATGCGATCACCAGGGCCGAAGGGCGGTTGGTGGCACGCTGCATGACCGCGGCCGGCCTGCGCTACGTCGTCGACGACAAGCCGTCGCCCGCGACCGCGACCGCCACCGACTACGGTCTGTACGCCACGCACGTGGGCAAGCAGGCCGACCCGAGCGCGAACCGGGCGACGAACGACTACTACCTGGCACGTCTGCCCGACGCCGAACGAGCCGCCTACCTCGAGGTGCTGCGCAGCGCGGACCAGGCGGCCGTGCAGCTGTCCGACGGGCGGCAGATCACCTACTCCACCAGGGGCTGCGAGTCGGCCGCCCGGGTGAGCCTCTTCGGTGACCTGGAGACGCAGGTGAAGGTCTACTACGTGCCGCAGATCGTCAACAAGCCCGTACAGAAGCAAGTCCAGCAGGATCCGCGGTACCTCGCGGCCACCGCCGTCTGGAGCAGTTGCATGGCGTCCGGCGGTGCGCCGTACCCGTCTCCCGCCGACGCCCGCAAGCACATCGGCGAGCTGTACGAGAAGACCGGCCCCACCGCCGAGACGCACCGGCGGGAGATCGCCGTCGCCACCCTGGACAGGTCGTGCGCGACGAAGGCGCAGCTCCCGGCGATCGAGGCCACCATCGCCCGGTCCGTACTGACGGCGTTGCCCGAACCGGACCAGCGGGAACTCAACCGGCTCGCCGACGTGTGGCGCAAGTCGGTGGACATCGCCCGCTCAACGCCCTGACCAGGTCACCCGAACGGGGCGTGAAGTCACCCGCAACGCCGTCGCCCGGCTTGTCGCATGTTCATAGGGTCACGGTGTGCGGAGGATCGGGGCGATGGCGGCGGCTGTCCTGCTGCTGCTCGCCGCCTGCGGCACCAGCCCTCGCGCCCAGGCGGGCTCACCGGCCAGCGCCACACCCAGAATCCTGACCCGCGTCCTGAAGCTCGCCCGCGGCAAGGACCGCCCGCTGCCCACCACCCTCTGGTACGCGAGCGGCCCCGACGGCACCGGCATGGCCGCCGGCCGTCACCCGATCGTGCTCTTCAGCCACGGCCTCGGCGGGCTCCCCGAACAGTTCGCGCCGCTCGCCACCGGCTGGGCGAAGGCCGGGTACGTCGTTGCCGCACCCGCCTACCCGCACACCAACGGGCGGGTGAAGGTCGATTCCGGAGACATCCGGCGGCAGCCCGCCGACGCCGCGTACGTGCTGAAGCAGTTGACCGTAAGTGATCTTGCCCCGCATCTGAACGGCGACCGGGTCGCGGCGGTGGGCTTCTCCGCCGGGGGCACGACCACCCTCGGCCTGTTCCGGAAGGGACACTCACCCGCCCTGCGGGCCGCCGTGTCGGTTGCTGGCCGGCGGCCTGCCACCGGGTTCAGCGGGCCCGGCGCCCCGATGCTGTTCCTGCACGGTGACCGGGACCCGGTGGTGCCGATCGAGGCGGGCCGGGCGGCGTACGACGCCGTGCCCTGGCCGAAGCAGTTCGTGACGGTCCCCGGTAAGGGGCACGGCCAGTACCTGAATCCCGGCGACTCGGACTTCCCGCAGGTCTCCGCACGGATCCTCCAGTTTCTGGAGGAGCACGTCTGAGCTCGCCCGTCTCGGGGTGCGGCTGAACCACCGATAATCGGCGGCGTCCGGCGGCGGACAACCGCTACCGTGCCGCCATGGTGGATGCGCACGAGCGATTTGTGGCCTCCGGGCCGTTGCGGCTCTGGACCGAGCGGACCGGGGATCCCGAGCTTCCCGCTGTCCTGATGGTCATGGGTTCGGCCGCACAGGGTGTCCTCTGCCCTGACGCGCTGGTCAGCCGGCTTGTCGAGCGCGGAGTCCAGGTGATCCGCTTCGATCACCGGGACACCGGCCGGTCCAGCCTCGTCGACTTCGACGCCCACCCGTACACGATCGGAGACATGGCTCGCGACTGCCTTGCTGTGCTCGACGGTTATGGTCTGGACTCCGCTCACATAGCCGGCGCGTCGCTGGGCGGGATGATCGCTCAGTGGCTGGGAGTCCACGCGCCCGGCCGGGTCCGCTCCCTGACCGTGATAACCAGCTCGCCGATGGGCCACGACCCGCGTCCGGCGCTGTCACGGGCACTCGCCGGTGAGCCGGCCGACCCGGACGACCTGCCGCCCCCGGCGCCGGAGTTCCTCGCGCACACGGCCGCCGGGCTGCCGCCGGGCGTGGAATCCGACGTGGCCCTGTTCCGGGTCTTCAACGGCCCGGTCCGCCCGTTCGACGAGCCGTCCGCCCGGGCGATGCTCGAGCTGGCCCTGTCCCGCGCCACCGACCCGTCAGCCGCGGCCAACCACAACCGGGCCGCGTGGATGCCCGACCCTGACCTGAAGGCCCCCCTGTCGTCGATCACCGCGCCGACCTCCGTCGTGCACGGCGACCAGGACCCGGTCTTCCCGCTCCGCCACGGGGAGGCCCTGGCCGCCGCGATTCCGGGCGCGGAACTGCACATCGTCCCCGGCATGGGCCACGTCATGACCTCTCCCGGCCTCCCCGAGGAGGTCGCCGGCCTGATCCGGCTGTGACCGGCCTCGCGCGGGCCGCAGCCGAGCGTGCCACCGGCCCGCGGCGGCAGTGGGGGTGGCACGGTGTGGGCGCGACCGTGTGCGCCTCCGTGGGCTATGGGCACTACCAGGTCGCACGCAACCTCAACGTGTGCGACAAGGGCGGTTTGACATTGACTTATCTCTATTGCTATTAGATGTCAATAGGCTTCGCTCATGCGAAAGGTTGCCCGTTCGGACGAGGGGACGGCAATGTGCCCCGAGGCTTTGCCGATGCCCATTCTGCCGGGCAAATGGACACCCCGCGACCAGTGCCTTACCGACTGCTGAACACGTTCAGTCACCGCACGATTGCGCTAAGGCCCAGTTAAGGAGCGTTCTTCTGCTCCATGCGAAACCTCGCGAGCCGGTCTTCAAGCTTGAGATCCCTCCTAAGTGGAGCAAATCATGGGTGCTGGGCTGATCACCCGGGCTTGTCACGTAGCGATGAACGACGTGTTGCCGTCCCGGCCCGAAGTTGGCACGTCAGCGTCAGGTTGAGGCGTGCCGATGGTATTGCCGGATCGTTGTCCCGCACCAACTGAACCGGTCCCTTAGCACCGGCCGGCGCTCAACGTCAACGCTCCGTGCTGTCAAACAAAATGTCCGCTATCAATGGGCAGAAAATCCTTAAATCTTGCTTAGACTCGCCGTCGGCCCATTCCTGGCGAACGACCGAGTCCGGCCCGCGCCCGCCGCGGCACCGCTCCCTCGTTTGCTTCGTCCCGGAGGACGCCCGATGACTCCTGCCGCTCCCTCGCGCCGTCGCCCGGTGCGTATCGCCCTCGCCGCCATCTGCGCCGGCCTCCTGGTAGCCGCCCTGCCGGCCCCAGCCGCCGCGCAGCCGTCCTCGCCGAAGCAGCCAGGCGCGGTCGCGCCACGGGTGCCCGGTTACGGCGAGGTGGCGCGCCCCGAAGCGACCCGCCCGGCCGCGCTGCCACGGCGTACCGGCAAGGTGGCCGTGCGCTCCGCCACCTCCGCGCTGCCCTCGGCCCGTGCCGCGGCGGGCAACGACCGGGTGGCGCTGCGAGCGCTGGTGATCGCCACGAACACCGAGGACTTCGGCGTGCCCACGTGGAAGACCACGCTCGACCGGGTCGGCGCGGCCTACGACGTGCTCTACACCGCCGACACGCCGCTGACCATCGACACGCTCGCGCGCGCCGACGGCACCGGCCGGTACAACGCGATCCTGCTGACCAACAGCATGCTCGTGTACGCGTCCGGCGGCAGCTACCTCACCGGGCTGGACAGCGCCGAGTGGAACATCCTCTGGGCCTACGAACGCAACTTCGGGGTCCGCCAGGCCGCCCTGTACACCAGTTACGGCACCTGGCCGGAGGATTACTGCCTGACCTCGGCCGGGGAGACCGCGGTCGGCGACACCCCGCTGAACGTCGACCTGACCACGGCCGGCGCTGACGTCTTCGACTACCTCCGGGCCGGCGTGACCGTTCCGGTGGTGCAGTCGTACGTCTACCGCACCCGGATCACCGCGGGCTGTTCCGCCGAGGCGATCGCCACCAGCGGCGCCGACGTGCTGGGTGTCCGTACCACCTCCACCGACGGCCGCGAGCGGATCGCCCTCACCTTCACCCTCAACCAGTACCTGCTCCAGTCCGACCTGCTGGTCTACGGCCTGTTCCGGTGGACCAGCCGGGGCCTGTTCCTCGGTGAGCAACGGCACCACCTCAACGTCGACATCGACGACTGGTTCAACACCGCGGAGCACTACTACCCGGACGGCCACATCGAGTACGAACCCGGCTTCCGGGTGTCGGCGCGCGAGATGGTGAACCTGGACAACCAGCAGAGCGCACTGCGCGCCGCGCATCCGCAGGCCGCCGGGTTCACCTACAACCTGGCGTTCAACGGCAGCGACATCGACCCGTTCGCCGGCAACACGTGCAGCCCGGACGGCGGCCCGAACGAGCTGACCGCGACCACGAAATGCCTGGCGAGCCATTTCCGCTGGCTGAACCACACGCTCAACCACCCCGAGCTGAACCAGACCGACTACGCCACGACGTACGCCGAGATCCGGGACAACCGGGTGGCCGGCAACGCGATCGGGCTGACCGCGCCGGACGACGTCCTGAAGACCCCGGAGTACTCCGGCCTCGGCGTCTACACGGTCGACCCGGACGACGACACCGGCGCCCCGGTGGATCACGGCCTGGCCGGCTCCAACCCGAACCTGCTCCAGGCGGCCACCGACCTGGGTGTGAAGTACCTGCACGGCAACATGTCGTTCACCAGCCACCAGCCGGCGCATCTCAACACCGGTATCGCGCACCCGATGGCACCGGGCATCTCGGTGGTGTCGGACTGGCCGACGAACATCGCCTACTTCGTCACCACGCCGGAGGAGGAGACCGCGTTCTACAACTCCTTCTACGGGCCGAACGGCAAGTTCCCGTACTGGCCGACCGACCGGACCTATCAGCAGATCCTCGACTACGAGGCGGGCGTCGCGCTCCAGCACGTGGCGGCCGGCGGTATCAACACGCACACCTTCCACATCGCCAACGTCCACGACTACGGCGGCGGTGGCTCGCTGGTCAACGACTGGGTGCGGACCGTGATCGGCAAGTACGAGTCGTACTACGCCGTGCCGCTGCTCAACTCGGACTGGTCGGGGATCGGCGCGTACACCAGCGTGCGGGACGCGCACTTCGCGCAGCTCGCGGGCGGTGTCGACGCGGTCTACGACCGGGTGGCCGGTACGGTCGCGGTGAGCTCGCCGCTGGCCGGGACGGTCCAGGTGGGCGGTGTGCAGACGGCGGCCACCACGTCGTACGGCAGCGACCGCACGGCACCGGTGACGCTCACGGCGAACACCGCGGTGACGCTCACCGCGGTTCCGCGGGTCTGAGCGGCGTACCGGCCGGGGGCGGGTGACACGTGCGGATCGCGTTGGTGTCGGAGGGGACGTACCCCTTCGCGATGGGCGGCGTCAGCATCTGGTGCGAGCAGCTCATCCGCGGCATGCCCGACTACCGCTGGCAGGTTGTCGCGCTGACGGTCGACGGCACCGAGAAACCCGTCTTCGGCGCGCCGGCGAACCTGGACCGGGTGCACTCGGTCCCGCTGTGGGGCGGTGGTCCCGGTGACCACCGCGCCCGGCTGGCCCGCCAGGTGCGGCCCGGTACCGCGTTCACCGAGTCGTACCAGGTTCTGCTGCGTGCGCTGGTGACCCCGCTGGAGACCACCACCGAGGAGCAGCGCGCGGCCAACCGCAACCTGTTCCTGCTCGCTCTGCGCGGGCTCCACGAGTACGCGGCCGGCGGTGGCGACCTCAGCGCGGCGCTGATGTCGAACGAGGCGCTGGCCATGATGGTCGACGCGTGGCGTGACCTGCGCGTCGGCGAGTCCGGCCCGGCGCCGACGCTGGCCGACGCGCTGCAGGCCACCTGGCTGATCGAGCACATGCTGCGGCCGCTCAGCGCACCGGTGGTCGAGGCGGACATCGTGCACTGTTCGATGAACGGGCTCTCCACCCTGGTCGCGATGACCGCCAAGTGGCGCCACGGCACACCGTCGGTGATGAGCGAGCACGGCATCTACCTGCGTGAACGCTACATGTCGTACCTGGAGCAGGACGTCTCGCACGCGGTCCGCGTCCTGGTGCTGAGCTTCTTCCGGTCGCTGGCCGGTGCGGCGTACCTGACCTCCGACGTGCTGGCGCCGCACTCCGCGTACAACCGGCGCTGGCAGCTGCACAACGGCGCCGACCCGGAGCGCATGTGGACGATGTACAACGGCGTCGAGCCGGGCGACTTCCCGGCCGCTCTGGAGGAGCCGCAGACACCGACGATCGCGTTCATGGGCCGGATCGACCCGCTGAAGGACCTGCACACCCTGATCCGCGCGTTCACCCTGGTGCGTGCGGAGATGCCGGCCGCCCGGCTGCGGATCTTCGGCGGCACTCCGGCGGTCAACCAGTTCTACCTGGAGTCCTGCCGGCAGCTGATCGACGAGCTCGGGCTGACCGGCGCCGCCGTGCTGGAGGGCCGGATCGGCAACGCTGTCGACGCCTATCACGCGGGCAACATCGTCGCGCTGACCAGCATTTCCGAGGGTTTCCCGTACACCGTGGTCGAGGCCATGGCCTGTGGCCGGCCGACGGTCTGCACCAACGTCGGCGGGGTGGCCGAGGCGGTCGGTGACACCGGGATCGTGGTGGCGCCGCGCGACCACGCCGCGGTGGCCAAGGCCTGCCTGACCCTGCTGCGGGACGACGATCTGCGCCGCCGGCTGGGTGAGGCGGCCCGGCAGCGCGTCCTGGAACATTTCACGCTCAGCCAGTCGCTGCAGATGTACCGCAACGTCTACGAGGGACTCGCCGCACCGCTGAGCGCCGGACAGCCGCCGCGGCACCTGCGGGGGAACGGGCCGCTGCAGCGGCCCACGGACGGTTTCGGGATCAACGAGGTGCTGCGATGAGCGCCGGCGAGGGGGAGACGCCGGGCAGCACCCTGCGGCTGGCGGCCGACACCGAGACAGAGACAAACACCAAGACCGATCCTGTACGCCGAGAGCCCGGTGCCGCTTCGGATGCGCCCCGCGCGCCCCGGCAGCACCCGGCCGGCCGCCGGTTCGCCGCCGGCGATCACCCCGCACCGCCCAGCCACCCGGTGGTGCTTCCGCAGATCTCCACGGACCCGGTGGACGAACTGGTCGACCGGATGCGCCCGCGCCTGCGCCGGGCCGTCGACGGGCTCCAGGTGGCGGCGGCACTGGAGGCGGACGGCTGCACCGACCGCATCGCCCGGGTCGAGTACGGATTCACCGACGTCTTCAGCCTGGCGACCGCGGTCTTCAGCCGGCTCGGGCCGCTCACACCGGACGAAGCGCCGCCGGCCGCCGCGAGCCGCGGCCGGTGGGAGCGGGTCCGGGTGCTGGCGCACGGCCCGCTCTACGCGCTGCCCAGTGCGGTGTTCCCCGCCGTGCTCGCGGTTCTCGGGCAGCGCTCCCTCGTGCTGGCCCTGGCTCTGGCCGGTGGCCTGGGCTGGATGTACTCCGGTACAGCGGCCTACGCGGCGTACAAGTTGCTCGGCGCCGGCCGGTTGCGGGCGACCGCCCGGCTGCTGGCCGGCACCACACTGGCCGCGCCGCTGGCCGGCGCGGCGGCCGGCGTCGCGGTGGTCTTCCTCGCCGGCGGCGGGGCCACGCTGATCCTGCTGACGGCGGGCCAGCTCGCCTATCAGATGGCCGGCACCGTCCTGGTCTTCTACCGGCAGGAGGAACGGCTGGCGGCGACCATGCTGCCCGCGGCCGTCGCGGGCGGCGCCTACCTGATCGCCGGGCCGCAGCTGCGCCCGGCGGCCGTCGCGTTCGCCGTGGCCGGGATGCTCGCCGCGTTCGGTGTGGCGCTGCTGGCGACCCGGGGCCGTGGCACCGACGGGGAGCCGTCCGGCCGCCCGGTCCTGCGGTCGCACCGGTTCGGCCTGGTCGGCGTGACCTGCTACGGGTTCTGCTCCGCCGTACTGCTGCTGCACGCCCAGGCGCCGTACCTGCTGACCCGCTTCGACGTGGCGGCGTCGGTGGCGCCGCTGATCCTGGTGATGGGCTTCGTCGAGTGGCGGGCCGAACGGTTCCACCGCCTGGTCGTCGCCATGACCCACCGCATCGAGCGGCCGATGGAGTTCCGGCCGGCGGTGTGGCGGCTGATCGCCCGGGACACGATCGCCTGCCTGGGTGTGACCGCGGTGCCGGCCGTCGCGCTGGTCGCCCTGTTCGCCGTCACCGGCCGGCTCTCCGCGGGCGGCGTCCTGATGATCGCGGCGCATGTCGTGCTCGGCGGCGCCTACCTGGCCGGCTTCCTGCTCGCGGGCTTCGAACGGCACGGGTGGCTCTGCTCCGCCCTGCTAGCCGCGATCGCGGTGCACGTGGGCGCCGGGCTGCTGCTCGGTGTCAGCCCGCTGTTCGGCGGCCCGGGCGTGGTCGCGGTCGACGCGGCGCTCTATCTGGGCAGCGTCCTGGCGCTGCAAGCCCTTTTCCTGCTGGGCCTGGTCCCGCTCGTGGGACAGGCACGGCACTACCGGTAGATCCCGACTGGGAGGTAGATGTGCTATGCACGCGGTGATCCTCGCCGGTGGCAAGGGAGTGCGGCTGCGGCCGTACACCACGACGCTGCCCAAGCCGTTGATGCCGATCGGCGACCACCACGCGATCCTGGAGATCGTCCTGAACCAGCTGGCCGACTGCGGCTTCCGGTCGGTGACGCTGGCGATCAACCACCTCGGCGCGCTGATCCGGGCGTTCGTCGGTGACGGCAAACGCTGGGGGATGCGCGTCGACTACGTCGAGGAGGACCGGCCACTCTCGACGGTCGGCCCGCTGTTCAACATCCGCGACCGGCTCCCCGAGCACTTCCTGGTGATGAACGGCGACGTGCTGACCGACCTCGACTACAGCGATCTGCTGCACCAGCACGAGCTCGCCCGGTGCGGCCTGACCGTGGCGGTCGCCGAGCGCACGCACCGGGTCGACTTCGGGGTGCTGGACGTGGAGTCGTCCCGGATCGTCGGCTTCCGGGAGAAGCCCAGCCTGCGCTACCAGGTCAGCATGGGCGTGTACGGGATGTCGCGGCGCACCCTCGCCCCGTACCAGCCCGGCCGGTCGTTCGGCTTCGACGAGCTGGTGCTGGATCTGCTGGCCCGCGGCGAGAACCCGGACACCTACCCGTTCACCGGGTTCTGGCTCGACATCGGCCGGCCCGAGGACTACGACGAGGCCAACCGCTGCTTCGCCGAGCTCAAGCCCGTGTTGTTCCGTCAGCGTCAGGAGGAACCCGTATGACCTCGCGAGTGCTGCTGTTCGGCTCGTCCGGCTTCATCGGCGCCCACGTGCGCGCCACGCTGGAGGCCGACCCGGAGGTGGGTGAGCTGATCAGTCCGGGCCGGGCCCGTTACGACCTGGTCGACGGCGACCGGGACGGGCTGATCGCACTGTTGCGTGAGATCGCCCCGGACGCGGTGATCTGCTGTGTCGGCCGGCTGGGCGGCACGAACGAGGAGCTGACCCGGGCGAACACACTGGTCGCGGCGAAACTGCTGGACGCGGTCGAGGCGGCCGCGCCGGACGCCCGGCTGGTGCGGCTCGGCTCGGCCGGCGAGTACGGCGTGGTCCCGCACGGGCACGCGGTCACCGAGACCGACCCCACCGAGCCGATCGGCGCGTACGGGATCAGCCACCTCGCCGGCACGAGGCTGTTCGCGCTCGCCGGTGCGGCCGGCCGGGTGGACGCGATCTCGGTGCGGGTGTTCAACCCGATCGGCCCCGGCCAGTCCGGCGAGAACGTGCTGGGCCGGGCACAGCTGCGGTTGCGGGAGGCGGCGCAACTCAACTCGTCGGAGATCGTCCTCGGGCCGCTGGGCGCGTACCGGGACTTCGTCGACGTGCGTGACCTGGCCGCCGTGCTGCGCTCCCTGGTGCTGGCCCCCCGCCTGTCCAGCCGGATCTACAACGCCGGCAGCGGTCAGGCGGTGACCGTGCGCTCGGCGGTGCAACTGCTGGCCGAGCAGGCCGGGTTCACCGGTGTGATCCGCGAGCACGGCAGCGGACCACAGCGCTCCGCGGCGGTGGACTGGATCCAGGCCGACATCAGCCGGGCCGCGGACGAGCTGGGCTGGGTTCCGGCCGTCGACCTGGCCACCTCGATCAAGGACATCTGGGCCACCGGGGCACCGGGGTGAGTCCGGCCCGGATCCCCCGGCCGGCCGTCGTGGTGGTGGCGGTCGTGGCGGCGGCAGCGGTGGTGGTGGCCGTGATCGTCTCGGCCACCCGTCCCGCCGGGCGGTCGGCGGGGCCGGTGACGGTGCCATCGGCGTCGCCGCCGGCCGGAGGATTCAGCTCCTGGGCCTACCAGCTCCAGAACTATCCCGCGGGCCGCCTCGACCAGCTCGCCGCGGGCCCGTTTCAACTCGTCGTGATCGACCTGGCCCGTGACGCGTACACCGGCTTCTTCTCCGCCCAGGAGATCGCCCGGGTCCGCAGCACCGGCAAGAAGGTCCTGGCGTATTTCGAGATCGGCAGCATCGAGGACTTCCGGCCGGAGTACCCGGGGCTGCGGCGCGACGCCGACGATCTGCTCGCCAACGAGTGGGCCGAGTGGCCGGGCGAATACTTCGTGCGCTACTGGGATCAGCGCTGGTGGGAGCGGGTCGTACGGCCCCGGGTGGATCAGGCGCTGCGGGCCGGCTTCGACGGGGTCTATCTGGACACTCCGCTGGCGTACGAGGAACTGGATCTTTCTGAAACGCAGGGCCGTGACCGTGCCGCCCTGGCCGGTGCGATGGCCGATCTGATCGTCGCGATCAGCCGGTACGCCAAGGACCGGCGGCCGGACTTCCTGATCGTCCCGCAGAACTCCCCGGAGCTGCGCCGGCAGCCCGGCTACACCGCCGCGGTGGACGGCATCGCGATGGAGGAGCTGTTCTACGAGGCCACGAATCGGCGGTGCACCGCCGATTACTGCGCCGAGAACCTCGCCGAGACCAGGGCGCTGCGCGACGCCGGCAAGTTCGTGCTCAGCGTCGATTACGCCACCCGGCCCGCCGCCGTCCGCTCCGCCTGTGCGCGGTACCGGGACGAGAGCTTCGCCGGGACGGTCACCGTTGTCGATCTCGACCGTACCGCCCAGCCGTGCGCGTGAGCGTCACGGACACATCAGGAGGAGGAACCACATGCCTATGACGATCGGGGTCGTCGGCCTCGGTTACGTCGGGCTCACGCTCACCGCCGCCCTGGCCGACAAAGGCTTCACGGTGTACGGCGCCGACGTGTCACCCAAGGTCATCGAGACTCTCCAGCAGGGCCGCTCGCACATCTTCGAGCCCGGCGTCGAGGAGATCTTCACCGCCGAGGTGGGCGACCACATCCACGTCGCCGCGGAGCTGCCCCGCGACACCGTGGACGTCGCCGTGATCAGCGTGTCCACGCCGGTCGACGAGGCGACGTACCGGCCCAACCTGAACAATCTGGCGGCGGCGGCCCGTAGCGTCGCGGGGACGTGCCGGCCCGGAACGCTCGTCGTGGTCCGCAGCACCGTGCCGGTCGGCACCAGCCGCGCGGTCGTGCTGCCCCAGCTGCGTGCCGCCTGGGGCGACGACGTCCTGCTGGTGATGGCGCCCGAGCGCACCATCCAGGGTCAGGCGCTGCGCGAACTGGTCGAGTTGCCGCAGGTGATCGGCGGTCTGGACGAGGCGTCGCTGCGCGCCGGCGTGGCATTCTTCGCCGGCCTGGCGCAGAGCGTCGTCGAGGTGTCCAGCCTCGAGGCGGCCGAACTCGTCAAACTCTCCAACAACTGTCACACCGACCTGATCTACTCGTTCGGCAACGAGGTGGCGCTGATCGCCGAGCAGCACGGGCTGGACCCGCTCGAGGTGCTGCGGGCGACGAACGCCGGCTACCCGCGGCCCGACCTGTCCAAGCCCGGTTACGTCGGTGGCGGCTGCCTCTCCAAGGATCCGTACATCATGCTGGACAGCGCCGGTGACTACCGGCCGTACCTGGTCGGCCGGGCCCGGCAGCTCAACGAGTTCCTGCCGGTGCACGTGGCCGACACGATCGTCCGGCTGCTGCGCGAGACCCGCGGCGAGACGCAGGGGGCGCGGCTGGCGGTGCTGGGCTGGGCGTACAAGGGCTGGCCGCCCACCGACGACATGCGGGGCACGCCGATCGCCACGATGATGCCGATCTTCACGGCCGCCGGGATCACCGTGACCGGCCACGACCCGATGGTCAGCGCCGACGTCATCCGGCAGTACGGCGGCGAGCCGGTCAGCCTCGACAAGGCGTTCACCGACAGCGACGCGATCCTGGTGATCAACGACCACCCCGACTACCGGGCCATCGACGTGACCCGGATGCTCGGCGACGCCCGCCCGGCGCTGATCTTCGACTCGTGGCGGATCCTCGACGGTGCGGCGGTGAGCGCCGCCGGCATCCGCTACGCCGGGCTCGGTTACCTGCCGCGTACCGAGGAGGTGGCCGCGTGAAGGCCCTGCTGCTCGGCGGCGCCGGCTTCATCGGCCTGCATCTGGCCCGGCGGCTGGTCGCCGACGGGCACGAGGTCACCGTCGTCGACGACTTCTCCCGGGGCCGGCGGGACGCCGACCTGGACGCGCTGCGCGCACACCCGTCGGTCCGGGTGGTGTCCGCGGACCTGACCGATCCGCACACGTACGCCGCCCTGCCGCACGGCTGGGACCAGATCTACCTGCTCGCCGCGGTCGTCGGGGTGCGCAACGTCGAACAGGACCCGGCCCGCGTGGTACGGGTGAACACGCTGGTGGCGATGCACCTGCTCGACTGGGTGGCACCCGGCGAACGGGTCTTCTTCGCCTCCACCAGCGAGGTCTACGCGGGTGGGGTGGACGCCGGTGTGGTCGGCGTGCCCACCGCCGAGAACGTCCCGGCGATGATCTCGGACATCACGGCGCCGCGGTTCGCGTACGCGGTCAGCAAACTGCTCGGGGAGGCCGCGTTCCTGCACACCGCCCGGGCCCGCGGTTTCGAGGCGGTCGTCGGCCGCTTCCACAATGTGTACGGGCCGCGGATGGGCGCCGACCACGTCATCCCGGAGATGGCCCTGCGCGCGGCCGGCGGCGAGGACCCGTTCCGGGTGCCCGGCGCCGACCAGTTCCGGGCGTTCTGCCACGTCGACGACGCGGTGCAGGCGATGGTGCGGCTGATGGCGACCCCCGAGGCGGCCGGCCAGATCGTGCACATCGGCAACGACCGGGAGGAGACCAACATCGGCGACCTCGCCAAGCTGGTCCTGCGGGTGGCGGACCGCAGCGCCACTCTCGAGGCCGAGCCGGCACCACCCGGCTCGGTGCACCGGCGCTGCCCGGACCTGGGCCGGCTGCGCGAGCTGACCGGGTACGAGCCGGCCGTCACGCTGGAGGAGGGCGTACGGTCGACGTTCGCCTGGTACCGCGACCACGGGCGCCCGTCGTGACCGGCGAGCGCCCGCCGATCTGGTTCTACTACGGCGCCGGGCGGCTCGCCGACCTGGCCGAGTACCCGCGGGTGGTCCTCCAGCCGGACTTCTACAACCCGGCCGAGCTGGCCTACCTCGCCGAGCGGGGCGTGGAGACCCTCGGCTACCTCTGCCTCTCCGAGGACCAGGGCCCGCCCGCGCCGTGGCAGCGCCCGGAACGCAACCAGGACTGGGGCGGCGCGTTCGTCAACGTCGGGCACCCACAATGGGTGGAGCACGTGGTCCGGCAGGCCCGGGCGGCCGTGGACGCCGGATTCGCCGGCCTGTTCCTCGACCAGCTCAACGTCGAGCTGACCTTCCCGGAGGACGTGCCGCACCTGCTCACCCTGATCGCGGCGATCCGCAACGAGGTGAAGCCCCGCTACCTCCTGGCCAACCGCGGCTTCGGCATGCTCCCGCGCCTCGCCGAACTCGTCGACGGTGTCCTCTTCGAATCGTTCTCGGCCCGCTGGACCGACGACGGCTACGCGCCGTGGCCGCCGGACGTGCTGGAGTTCCACGCCCAGATCGCCGAGCAACTGCTCCAACTACAGATCGACCTGTACGCGCTGGACTACGCCGACAGCCCCGGCCTGACCGATTTCGCCATCCGCCGCGCCCGCCAGTTCGGCATGCACTGCGCAGTCAGCGACCGAGCCCTGTCCCGGGTGTGACAAGCCACCGGCCGGCGCCCCACCGGCGCCGGCCGCGGGTTTCGGGCGGCCGGCTGCCGGCCACCGGCCCCGGGCCGCGGGAGGTCACGCGCCGGTCGGCACTTCGGGTGCGGTGCCTTCGGCGAGGGTGTGCGCGACGAGAGCGTTGGCGTGGCCGTGTCCGAGCCCATGCTCCGTCTTCAGCCAGGAGACGAGTTCCATGTGCCTGGTCAGCGGTGAGGAGCGGATGAGCGCCTTCCAGTGCGTGATCGGGACGCCGTACTTCTTCTCGATCGTCGGAAAATAGCTGGCGGGGCCTTTCGCGGGCTGAGTCATGCCTGGTAGACCGCTCCCGCGGCGCGAACTCATCGGTGACCCCCAACACAGTGCGCTGGTCCGGGCGGCGCCGGCTCAACGTGTGCGCTGATCCGGGTGGCGCTGGGCCTCGCGGGCGGCGAGCCAGTCGACGCCGGCGAGCATGATGACGACCAGGCCGACGATCAGCGCGCTGAGGGTTGCCAGCGTTGCCGCGTGGTAGCCGCTGACGAACGGTGCGGCGAGCAGCCACAGGCCGAGCAGCACGTTGACCAGGCTCAGGGCGGAGGTGCCTCGCGGGCGGAGGATCCGGATGGTGGCGAATATCGCCAGGGTGCCGCCGACGAGCACATCGTTCCAGGCGGCGAAGGCGACGCCGGCGGTGTGATGGTCGAGCAGCAGCGGGGTGACGGCGAGCCAGCCACCGGCGATCACGACGGAGATGTTGGGTACCCGCTCCGCCTCGGGCGGTGGCCGTTGCGGGCTGCGACGCTGAGTCCGAGTCTGCACCTGTCCACCTCCGGTGACTGCCTGATCACCCAGCCTCCGCCCCCCACTTCTTCATCCCGACACAGTCGCGCCACAGCTCTATGGCGACTTCATGACGGCGACCGGGTGCCCGGTCGCCCCTCGTCCTGGTCGGCAAGACGGCAAGTCGGCAAGACGGCAAGTCGGCAAGACGGCAAGTCGGCAAGACGGCAAGACGGCAAGACGGCAAGACGGCAAGACGCAAGTCGGCCGGGCGGCGAGGCGGGCTTTCAGGATGACAAGGGGCTGACAACGATCACTCTTTCGCCGCCTGCGATGGCGATACTGGTTCCGTCTGGGGAGAACACCGGTGCGGCCGTGACCGGGAATGGGAGCTCCATCGTGACCACGTCGGATCGTGCGTCCGCGTTCAGTACGGTCAGCGTCATATTGTCGCAAACGGCTATTCGGGGTGTCGTCGGCGACCAGGCGACGTGTACCCCGGGGACATTCGATGCCGCTCCTCTGCCGTCGACGGCGTAGATCACGGTGCGCCCGTTCCTCGCACTGGAAACTGCGATGTGCCCGCCGTCCGCGGACAGCTGGAAGTCCGGCGCCCCGATTCCCGCGAACAGTGGGCGCCGAATCGGATCCGCGGCGACGTAGTCGTCGGTGACGAGGCTGAGTTCGCGCAGGTCGATGATGAGCCTGCGCAACGGCCGGCGCTTGTCGTTCGTCGAGACGACCATTGCGGCGCGCCTGCCCGGCAGTGTCTGGAGGTGAAGGACGTCCTCATGGCGCACCTCCAGGGGAACCCGTCCGCGGAGGTCGTATGTCTGCGCGTCGTACACGGACAGACCCCCCGATCCCTTCAGTACCGCGTTGACGCGGCCGGGAATGAGCATCGGCAACAGGCTCCGGGTCAGCTGCCTGCCGACGTCTTTCATGTCGGGCAGGAATCCGCTGGTGACCAGCCAAGCCGGATCCCCGTCACCGGTCAGGTCCCAGTGAATCGTTCTGTTGTGAAGGAGGTAGTAGAGGTTGCTGTTGGCCAGCCTTTTCGCCGTCGACGCTCGGCTGGGGCCCGACAGCGACCCATCACGCAGGCCCACCTGGTGCCAGGCGCCCACGCTGATGATGGTGGCGGAGTCCTTGCCGGCACCTGCTGCGGGCAGGATGGAGCTGAACGTCGCCGCAGCATGGGGGAGCGGCAGTGGCGGGTGGTCGAGGCGTTCATCATCCGGCTGTGTCCAGGACACGACGTGGATTCGCGCCAGCCGGGCGCGGTCCACGGGGTTGCGTGTCCTGCTCGAATCCGAGTACGAGGTGATTTCGAATCGGCGTCCAGTCGTGGACGTCGATGTCACGACGGCACCGATTGTCCCAGGTTCGAAACAGACTCCGAGTACCGTTCCGCCCGCTTCGAGACCGCGCACTTCGATCGGCGGCGGTAAAGCGGGCGGAGAAGCGGGCATGGTGCTGATGTGGTCCGGATGGCCGGCGCCCAGGGGATCCGAACGGTCCCGGGTGCCCTCGGAAGGGGGCGCGACGTTCGTTCGCTCACCGGCTCTGTTGATGCCCAGCGCCAGCTCCAGGACGGTTTCCGTGTTCTGCTGCTCGGGCTTGGGGCGGCCGGCCGTTCGCAGGCGCCGGGTCACACCTCGGTAGACGGTCATCATGTCCAGCAGTTCTGGTCCGTCGGGTTCGCCGTTCCACAACAGGTCGAGTAGGGCCCCGGTGAAAGCCGTGTAGGTTTCGCCGGCCGGCGCGTGCGCAGTTTTGGTGGCGCTGGTGGAGGTCAATGTGTACGAACCGGCCACCTCCACGTCACCACCGCAGACCGTTCCGCCCATCGCGCTGATGGCACGTCCGCTGTAACAGCAGTCCAGCAGGACCAAGCGATTCTTGGCTTGAGCATCGGCGAGGGTTCGGCGGACCACCTCGTACGGAAGGCTGCGCAGTCTCCGCCGGTGATTCGACGACTGTGTGGTGGCCAGGTAGAGGTCGCCGACGTCGTCGAGTAAGCCGTGTCCGGCGAAATAGAACAGAATGGTGTCCGCGTCACGATCGGCGAGATCGAGCAGGGCTTCTTCCAGATCGGCGGGATTGCTCGGGTCCCGGATGACAACCGCATGCTCCGGCAGGATCGCATTCTCACGGGCCAGGGTGAGCACCTCGAGCATCGATCCGAGATTTCTGGACACGGCCGGCAGGGCCGGTAACGATCCGTCCGCCGAGGGTGAGGCGGTGCCGGCCAGTAACAGCCACGTGCGCTGGGGATCAGGAAGTCGCATCGGGTGCCGGCACCAAGCCGGTCATCGTGCCCGCTTGGCGAAGGTGCCTGTCGATGTCGCCGGCACTCATGCGAGCATCAAGATCAATCGCTCCCTGCGGCCCCTCCACCCGAATCTTGACATTGCGGCGAGTCGTCAAGAAGGCACTGACGGCGCTGATCAGGGCGGCGCCCGCACCCGCGGGCCCCAGAATGGCCGTGATCGTTTCCACATCGATGCCCATCCGCTCCTCGTGGACGACACCGTCAAGGCGCAGCCGGGCACCGTGCAGATCCGGCTCGTCGCGCAGCCAAGCCAGCAACTTGCGGACTTCCGCCGCGCTGTCGCCGTCAGCGTGGAGCACCTTGAGTGCTGCTTCCACGTCACCCACCTTCTCTCCCCGCCGACCCGCCTGGACTTCTCCTGGGCGTGGACGTGTGATCGCCTCTGTCGGAACCGCCTTCCCGACACGGTCCGCCCATTTCGTCCCCCGCGATAGCGGCGGATCGTCCACGTCAGCGTCAGATGCCCGACTGTCGCAGCGATCGGGTCGCGCCCGAGGCGAGGTGGATCTACTGCCGGCCGCCGAAGGCCCAGTTGTGCACCTCGATGCCGGCGTAGCGGTCCCGCGTCAGGACCGCGCGCGCCGCTTCCGGGTCTGGTGCGCGAATCAGCACCGCGGTGCCCAGCCAAGCGGTACCGTCGTCGGAGAGCAGTGGCCCGTACGCGATCAGCTCTTTGCTGTTGATCGGCACCTCGAGGTCGGTGGGCTGGCCGGTGCCGAGGCCGATCACCAGGTATCGGTTGCCACCGGTGCGGCCGCCGGGGAAGTCCCACATGGTGCGGCCGAGCGTGTTGCGCCATCGGCGGAGCAGCACATCGCGGTAGACGCCGGCCTGGTAGTTGGGCTCGTCGAAGGCGAAAGCGCGGGCGGCGGCGGGGCCGGGCAGGTCGAGGATGTGCACGCTGCCGGTGGGTGTGTCGCCGTCGGGGGCGAGGGTCGGGCCGCGGGCGATCATGCCGGCGGCGAAACCGTCCATGTAGGACCAGTGGTCCTCCAGGAGTTCGTGGCGTAGCGCCACTGATCCGGGCCGGTCACGGTGGTAGCAGAGGAACTCCATCCTCCCAGTCTTCACCAACGCGCCACCCGTCATGCCGAGGGCACAAAACGGTCGAAAATCTATAAAAGGCGAATCGCTCACGGGTCTGATCGGGCGGCCGATGAGATGGGCGTGGAGAGTGCGCCCAGCCTCGGCTCTGACGAGGTTCACGTTCGGCCGTGGCGGCTGAGTCGCACGCTTCTCGCGGCGATCTGCGTGGACGTGGTCGCCTGGCTGTGGTTCCTGGTCGGCATCGGCCGTCCCACGCCGCCCGTGGTCGGCTGGACGCTGCTGATGTTCGCGGTGCCGATCGCCACCGTCACGGCCTGGCACGCCGGGGCCGGGGGGCGCACGTTCTGGCGGTACGTCTCGGTCGGCATGGTCGGCATGGGCCTGGCCTCGATCGCCGCGGCCCGTGACTACTTCAGCGGCGAGCAGACCGGTCAGCAGATCGGCGGGTTCACCGCGATGCTCTACGTCGCGGGCCTGCTGTCGATGCTGCTCGGACTGCTGCGCATCCCCGGTGCGCAACGTTCACGGATGGAGTGGATCCGCTTCGGCCTGGACGTCGCCACCATGGTCGTCACCGTCTTGACCTTCGGCTGGCACCTGATCCTGCCGCGCTGGGAGAGCTGGACCGACGCCAGCGCGGCCGGCACCGCCTCGGTGGTGGTGATCGTCGCCGCCGCGGTCATCGGCATGCTGGCGTTCGTCAAGGTCGCCTTCACCGGCACCGGGCCGATCGACAGGCCTGCGCTGTACATCCTGGCGCTGACCGGCGCGGTCGGATCCGTCGGCGGTGCCCTGGCGCCCCTGCTCGACGAGCGACCGTATTTGAACACTGGTCACGTGCTCCTGCCGACCACCAGCCTGCTGGTCTGCTTCGCCGCCGACCGGCAGATGCGGGTGGCCGCCGCGGCCCGGGCGGTGGCTCGGCCGCTGTCGCGCAGGCCGAGCATCATGCCGTACACGGCGGTGCTGGGAACCGGTGCGCTGCTGCTGGCCGGCGCCGCGGACGGCGCGGCCGATCTGATGGCGATCGCGGCCGGCTCGGTCGTTGTCACGCTGCTCGTCGCGACGCGGCAGATCGTCGCGCTGCGGGACAACGCGCGGCTGCTCGACGCTCTCGACGCCCGCCAGCACGAGCTGGCCTACCAGGCCGGCCACGACGGGCTCACCGGGCTGGCGAACCGCACCACGCTCTCCCAGGAGATCAACGCCGCGCTCGCCGCCGACCCGTCGAACGTTGTCGTCGCCCTGATCGACCTGGACGACTTCAAGGCGATCAACGACGACCTCGGGCATACGGTCGGTGACGCGCTGCTCGCCGCCGTCGCCGAGCGGATCGCCGCACAACTCCCGGCCGGGCGGCTCGTGGCCCGGCTGGGCGGCGACGAGTACGCCCTGCTGCTCTGCGCCGACCACGCCGACACCATCGCCGCGATCGCCGCGCACCTGCGCCGCCCGCTGCACGCCGGCGGTTACGAGCTGGTCATCGAGGCGAGCATCGGCCTGGCACCGGCCCGCGCCGGCGACACCGCCGGTGAGCTGCTGCGCCGCGCCGACGTCGCGATGTACGAGGCGAAGGGCCAGGGCAAGGGCCGCCAGCTCGTCTACGACGAGCGGATGGACCAGCGCACCGCTGAGCAGTCCCGGCTCGCCGCCGACCTGCGCGGGTCCCTCGACACCGACCAGCTGCACCTGCTCTACCAGCCGATCGTCCAGATGCCCGGTGGTGAGCTGTTCGGGGTGGAGGCGCTGGTCCGCTGGACCCACCCGGAGCGCGGTTCGATCGGTCCCGGCGTCTTCATCCCGGCCGCCGAACGTACCGGCCTGATCGTGCCGCTCGGCGCGTGGATCCTGGAGGAGGCGTGCCGGCAGGCGGTCCGGTGGCAGCACGAGCTGGGTGACGCCGCGCCGCGTACGGTCACCGTCAACGTCTCGGCCCGCCAGCTGCGCGAGGTCGGTTTCGCCACCGAGGTGGCAGCGGTGCTCGGGCGTACGGGCTTGCCGCCGGACATCCTGACCGTCGAGGTGACCGAGACAGCGGTGTTCGACGGCGGCACAGCACTGGACGAGCTGAAGGCCATCGCGGCCCTGGGCGTGAAGATCGCCCTCGACGACTTCGGCACCGGGCACTCGTCGCTGGGTCTGCTGCGCACCTGCCCCGCCGACATCCTCAAGGTCGACAAGTCGTTCGTCGACGACGTCACCGAGGGCGGCCAGCAGGCGATCGTGGTGGCCGCGCTGATCGGCATCTGCGACGGCATGGGCCTGCGCGCGGTCGCCGAGGGCGTGGAGACGGCGGACCAGGCCGCCGAGCTCTACCGGCTCGGCTATCGGTACGCGCAGGGCTACCTCTACGGCCGGCCCATGCACGCCGACGCGATCGCCGCCTTCCGCCCGGCACACACCGGCGGCCGCGTCGCCGCGTAGGGCCGCCCGCCTACTTGACGGCCTGGCGTCCCTTGAGGAAGCCCATGACGATCGAGGCGACCAGGGCGATGAGACCGATGATGATCAGCCACTTGACGGCCTTGATGAGCAGGCCGAGGGCGATCAGTACGACGGCGACGACGGCGAGCGTGATGAGCAGCGAGCGCACTTGTTTCTCCTGACGTTGAGGGTCTCAGAGTGCCCAGGTTGGCCGCCGATCAACCCGGCATTGTCGTTTCTGTACAAGACGGCGGTGGGCGGCGGCTCGTAGCCTGCGATCAGTAATCAACACGGAGGAGTGCATCGCATGCGTGAGCTGGTCTACACCGGGTTCATGTCGCTCGACGGCGTGGTGGATTCGCCGGGAGGCGGGCCGGGGGAGGAGCACCGCAGTGGTGGCTGGGTGTTCAAGGACGTCGAGTTCCTGCCGGAGGCGTTCGCGCTCAAGGGCGAGGAGCTCGAGGAAACCTCGGCGCTGATGTTCGGGCGCCGTAGTTACGAGGCGTTCGCACCGACCTGGCGAGAGTCGGACGACCACGCCGCCTACAAGGACCTGCCGAAGTACGTCGTCTCGGGCTCGCTGACCGACGACGCGATTGCCGACGGGTGGGGTCCGACGACGATCCTGCGGTCGGCCGAGGATGTCGCGGAGCTGAAGAAGGGTGAGGGCGGTGCGATCTTCATCCACGGCAGCGCGGAACTCGCCCGGCGCCTGTCCGACGCCGGGCTGATCGACCGCTACCACCTGCTGGTCTTCCCGGTGCTGCTGGGTGGCGGGAAGAGCCTGTTCAGTACGGCGGACCGGGAGAAGCAGGTGCTCAGGCTCCGCGAGTCCGCCGCCTATCCGAACGGGATCACGAAGCTGATCTATGAGGTCGCCGGCTGATCGAGGCTCAGGGCGATCGCGCCGCCGGTGCCGTCGCGCAGGTGCCGGGCCGTCCTGCCGACATAGCGGCGCAGCGCCCGGGCGAGGTGCGGCTCGTCGAAGTAGTCGAGCCCGGTCACGACGTCAGCGACCGGGCTGCCCGAGGCGAGCAGCGTGGCGGCCTCGCGTGCGCGCTCGATCTGCCGCACGGCGCCGCGGGTGAACCCGGTCGCCGCCCGGAACCGGCGTTCGACGGTGCGTTCCGTGACCGCCGGGCCCTGGCCCCGGCGGATCTCGGCGACGAGCGGGTCACGGACCACGGCTCCGGAGCGGACGAGGCGCGCCACCAGGGCCTCGGCGTCGTCGGCGCCGGGTGTCTCCCACCGCACGCCGTCCAGCCGGAACGCCCTGCGGGTGGCGTCGGGCAGATCGACACCGCCGTCGACCAGGGCCGGCGCGGGCAGGGTACGCAGGGACGTACCGACGGCGAACTCGATGCCGACGAAGGACGCGCCCTCCGGCACGGGTGCCGTACCGGTGGCGGTCTCGGGGCCGGTGATGCTCGCGTACGCCCGGCCGTCCTGGTTCCAGAACACCAGGCCCCAGCAGGCGGTCGCCACCGAGGTCATCTCGGTGACCTGGTCGCTCGTACTGGTCCACACCGAGTGGATCCACGGCGAGTCGGACGCCCGCGTCCGGAAGTGCAGGCCCGCCATCAGCTCGACCCTCGCACCGTGAGCGTGGTCGGCAACCGCCCCGGTGCCGGCAGCCCCGGGTCGAGCAGGTGGGAGACAGCTGATGCCGCCTCGTCCTCGACCGGCATGTAGACCGACGACAGGTCCGCCGCCTCCGCCAGCGCGCTGCCGTCGAAGCCGACGACGGCGACATCGTGCGGTACCCGCCGTCCCGCCTCGCGCAGTGCCTGAAGCACACCCATGGCAGTGACGTCGCAAGCGGCGAACACCGCGTCGAGCTGGGGATCGCGGGCCAGCAGCTCCTTGGCCGCCGCGTAGGCGCGGGCGCGGGTGAAGTCACCGTCGGCGGCGACCACCGCCTGCGCCGCGCCGTTCATCACCCGCAGGAACCCGGCCCTGCGCTCCCGCGCGCACGGCGTCGGCGGGCCGAACACCGCACCGATCCGCCGCCGGCCGGTGGTCACCAGGTGAACCGCGGCCTGGTGGCCGCCACTGTCGTTGTCCGGGGCGACGAACGCGACGCCGGGCGCGGACCGGCCCAGAGCGACCGTACGGGAACGCCGCGCGTAGGCCGCACCACTCTCCCCGGGCATGTTGATCAGAAGGCGCCCGAACGGCGGGTCGGTGTCCTCGGCCGGCGGCGCCGAGACCCGGCGGACGTCGAGCGAGATGTCCTGGTCGCCCAGCGCACGCATCGCTCCGGTCAGCACCCGCCCGTAGAACGGTTTCGCACTCATCGCCTCCGGATCGGGGTCGACGATCAGCACCTCGATGCGCTCCCGCCGTCCCGCGCTCGCCCGTCCCGTCGCCAGCGCGCGAGCCACCGAGTGCGGCTCGAAGCCGAGCTCCGCCGCGACCGCGCGAACCCGTTCCCGCACGGCCTCGGAAGCGCC
The DNA here is from genome assembly GCF_042666575.1 of Actinoplanes sp. GCM10030250. NCBI lineage: Bacteria > Bacillati > Actinomycetota > Actinomycetes > Micromonosporales > Micromonosporaceae > Actinoplanes > Actinoplanes sp. GCM10030250. The sequence continues at coordinate 36,330 of NZ_JBHTDO010000048.1, forward strand.
GTACGTCCCGTTGATCGCGCGTGACGCCGCAGCCCTCGACACACCGGCCACGCGCGCAACGTCGGCGAGGGTCGCCCGCTTGTTGTTCATGGGACCCGACGATACCCAGACAGCATGCGCGGCGCGGGCACCGAGCTGCTGTGTCCGGCGCCGCGAGCCAGCACCGGAGCCAGCCGGCGGGCCGACGTCGAAGGGGGACGCAGCTCAGCCTCCACCGCGAAAATGTCTAGATCGGCACCGTGTCCAACACCTCGCGGACGGCGGCCAGCGCGGCGGGAAGCTCGTCCGCCGGCGTTCCGAGAGCGAGCCGGATGCCGTGCGGGACGTGCTGCGTGGTGGCGAACAGATCCGCCGCGCACACCCGGATCCCGCGCCGCGACAGCTCGGCGGCGACCCGGTCCATCCGCTGCTCCGGGTTGATCGGCAGCCACGCGAAGTACGAGCTGGGATGGGCGATCACCGGCAGGTCACCGAGCTCGCGCCGGAGCACCCGCTGATGCTCCCGCGCCACCCTCCGGCTCGCCGCCTCCAGCGAGACCACAGTCCCGTCGCCCATCCAGCGCATCGCCAGCGCCGTGATCAGGCCGGGCAGGCTGGCCATGTTGGTGCGCAGCGCGCTGGTCATCGCCGGCCGGGCCCCCGCGGGTGCCACCACCATCCCGAACCGCAGGCCGGCGGCGACGCTCTTGGTCAGGCTCGACACCCAGAAGGTGCGCTCGGGCGCCAGGGCCACGACCGGCGGCGGTGCCGGCTCGGCCAGGAAGGCGTAGGCCGCGTCCTCGATCAGCGTGAGATCGTGCTCGCGGGCGATCTCGGCGAGGCGCTCGCGGGCGGCGAGTCCGGTCACCCAGCCGAGCGGGTTGTGCAGGGTCGGCATCGTGTAGACGGCCCGGATCCGCCGCCGCCGGCACAGCCCGGCCAGCGCCGCGAGATCAGGCCCGTCGCTGGTGCCGGGCACCGGGACCAGGTGCAGCCGGTGCGTCCGCGCCAGCATCCGGAACCCCGGATAGGTCAGCTCGTCCACAGCGACCGCGTCGCCCGGCGCCAGCACGGCACGCGCCACCAGGTCCAGCCCGTGCTGGGCGCCGCCGGTGAGGAACACCCGGTCGGGGTCGGCCTCGATACCGCGCCCGGCCAGGAACGCCGCTGTCGCCTGCCGGTCCTGCGGCCGCCCGCCCGGTGGTTGCTGCCGCAGCACCGCGTCGAGGTCCCCGGACGCCGCGAGCTCGCGCAACGCCGTTCGCAACAGTTCCGCGCGGCGCGGCGACATCGGCTGGGTCAGCGACAGGTCGGCCTGGACCGCGTCGGCGCCGGGTCCGTATTCGGCCGGAACCAGACGAACAGATCTGTCGCGTACGAAGGTGCCGCGCCCCGGTTCGCCCACCACCAGGCCGAGGCGCTTGAGCTCGGCGAACGCCCGGGTGGCGGTGGCCACCGCGATGCCGAACTCGGCGGCCAGCTGCCGATGGGTGGGCAGCCGCTGCGCCGGAGCCCACCGCCCGCCGCGGATCTGCCCCGCGAGGTCGTCGGCCACGTCCCGGTAGGACCGCATCGGCCCACTGTACCTAGGACAATGTGTTGATTGTCCCGCGCGGCGCTCCGTAACGTTCCCGCCCATGATTATTCGTGACCGTGAGCTGCCGGTTCTCGAGTTGCTCCGGCGGCAGATCGCCGGCGTCGCCACCGAGGACGAACTGAGCCGCTTCCGCTATCCGACAGCCATCTCGCGCACGCTCGGGATCCGGCTGGTCGCCGTCGAGCTCGGCTCCGCGACGGTCGAGATCGACACCGACCCCGCGATCCACGGCAACCAGCAGGGCACCGTGCACGGCGGCCTCCTCACCGAGCTGGCGGACGCGGCCATCGGCACCGCCCACTCCACCGTCGTGGGCCCCGGCGAGTCGTTCACCAGCATCGACCTGCGAGCGGTGTTCCTGCGCCCGGTCTGGGAGGACACCCTGCGCGCCACCGCCCGGCCCGTGCACGCCGGCCGCACGATCACCCACTACAGCTGCGAGGTCGTCCGCGGCGACGGCAAGGCAGTAGCCGTCGTCACCAGCGTCGTGACCACGCTGAGTGCCGCTCGATCGCACGGTCGGTGACCTGATCGGGTGACCCCGTGAACCGGATCGCGGCCGGGGTCGTGGTGGCAGTGAGTTCGCCGGACGGGCGAACCGCAGGAGAGGACACCGCCATGAACCTTCGCCGCATCGCCGCCTCGCTGCTCTCCGGGGCCGCGCTCGCCACCATCCTCGCCGTCGGCACCGGGTCCGCCGCTCAGGCCGCCGGGCCGCAGTGCGACAACGGGGACCGCTCGTCCGCCCGCTTCTGGTCCGACACCGGCGACTACTACACCCCGGTCCGGCGTACGTGGACCAACGGCACCTCCTACAACAAGGTCGAGCTGCGCTTCAACGAGGACAGCCAGTGCGCCTGGGGTGTCTACAGCGGCGGCCGCCGGGCCAACCTCTACCTGGAGTACCGGGAGGACGGCTACCGCTACCAGGTGGACCGCCGCAGCAGCAGCCGGTACGCGTACACCGGTGTCTGGTCCGACCAGGAGCCGCGCGAGATGCGCGCGTGCGCCGCGGACGCCGGCCGCGTCTACTGCACCGGCTGGTACTGATCCGGTACCCATGCGCGCGGCCTGGCCCGACCGGGCCGGGCCGGCAATGGGCTCAGCGGTGGGCGGCGATCGCGTCGGCGACGGCGGCGCGGATCGGATCGGGGTTCGACCAGCTCCAGTTCGGGTGGGCCCGGTTGGTCAGCAGGACGAGGACCGCGCAGCGCGTGCCCGGCGGCGGTGTGCATGGTGACCTTGCCGCCGACCATGGTCAGCGCGACCGCGCCGGCATACCCCGGGTGCCTCTGTCCCGCTGCCGGCTTCAGATGGCGGGTCAGAATCTGACCAACGGCTTTGGCGTACGGCGCCGCTGCGGCCGCCGCACGGTGGGAATCGGGGACACGGCGCCGCTGACCGGGGTGGTCGCCGAGGCCCTGGCGCCGGTCTTGGCGGCACAGCCGGTCAGCGCGGCGGTGCCGGCGGCGAGACCGGCACCGAGGACGGTACGGCGGGAGTGAGGCGCCCGAGCATGGTCGCAGAGCCGGGCGACCGCCGGAAGCCGGGCCACCGGGAGCTGGGAGCCCAGCCGCCGGAGGGCCCGAAGCCGGGCGGTCAGGACGCGGTGCGGCCGGTGACCAGGAACTGCATCTGGAGCTCGTGGCCCGGTGCGACGCCGTACTGCTGGTCGAGGTGGTAGATCGAGGTGAGCGGGACGGCCGTGACGTCGGACAGGCCGGCGTTCGCGAGCATCAGCACGGTCTCGTCGATCGACTTGGCGGTCGCGAGCGGCAGCGCGGCGACGACCTCCGCGTCGTAGAAGCCGGGGACGTCGCCGGGGAACCAGGTGCTGTCGACGACGGCGATCGTGCCGCCGGGGCGCAGCAGCCGGATCCAGTTCGCCAGGGCGGTCTGCGGCTCGCGCAGCGTCCACATCAGATAGCGGCTCGTCACGGCGTCGAAGCTGCCGTCCGGAAAGCTGGGGGAGACGGCGTCGCCGAGCTGGAAGTCCGGGCCGCCGGCCACGGTCGAGGCATGCTGGCGGGCCTGCTCGATCATGCCCGCGGACAGGTCGATACCGGTCACCCGGTGGCCGAGCCCGGCGAGCACCATGGCGACCTGGCCGCTGCCGGTACCGGCGTCGAGCACGTCGAGCGGTCCGGCCGGCAGGCCCTGCGCCCAGACTTCCGACCAGGCCTTGGTGTCGTCGGCGAGCCGCTCGGGACGCTGCTGGTACTGGTCGTAGGCGGGTGCGCGGCCGGTCCAGTAGGAGGTGATGCGGTCCTGAGCGGTCATGTGTCTCCTTCGAAGGGATGGAAGATCAGGTGCGGGTGGCCGTCGAGGTCGATGCGCTTGATACCGATCTCATATATCGGCTCCAGGATCGCCGGGTCGAGCACATCGCCGGCCGGACCGGCCGCGACCACCGCACCGCCACCGAGCAGAACCAGGTCGTCGCAGTAACGGGCGGCCAGGTTGAGGTCGTGCAGCACGACGATCGAGCAGGTGCCGAGGCCGCGGACGAGGCGCAGGATCTCGTGCTGGAAACGGATGTCGAGGTGGTTGGTCGGCTCGTCGAGCAGCAGGTGGGTGGCCTGCTGGGCGAGCGCGCGGGCGATCAGCACCCGCTGGCGCTCACCACCGGAGAGGCCGGCGAACGCCCGCGCGGCCAGATGGCCGGCACCGACCCGCTCCAGGCACCCGGCGGCGATCTCGTGGTCGGCCACGCCGGTGCGCTGGAACGCCGACTGGTGCGGGCCGCGGCCGAGCAGCACCATCTCGGCCACCGTGAGAGCGGTCTCGCCGCCGGTCTCCTGCACCACCACCGCCATCCGGCGGGCGGCCTCGCGCGGCGACAGTCCGGCCAGCGTGTCGCCGTCGACGGTGACCTGCCCGGTGGGGCTGCGCAGCGCGCCGTGGAGCAGCCGCAGCAGGGTGGTCTTGCCGCTGCCGTTCGGGCCGATCAGCCCGAGCATCCGGCCGGGGCGGGCGGTGACCCCCACCCCGTCGATGACCGGGTTGACGCCGTAACGCCAGCTGACCTCGGTTGCTTCGATCATGAGTCGGCCGAGAACCGATGCACGATCTTCTCCAGGCCGTCGATGGACAGCGGCGACTGCGGTTCGGTGAAGTTGAACAGTTGGGTCATGACGTTGCCGCCGGAGATCGCCTTGAGCTTGCCGGCGCCGGGCAGGCCGGTCACCGCCGCCTCCACGGCCTTCGGGTCGCCGTCGCTGTAGAGCAGGATCAGCACGTCGGGGTTCCGGCCGAGCAGTTCTTCCAGGGTGATCTCGAAGACGCGCTCCTTGCTCTCGGCGAACACGTTGGTGAACCCAGCCGCCTCCAGCTGTGGATGAGCCATGCTGGTCGATCCGTAGGCATAGGTGACGCCACCGCCGACAGTGGGGTAGAGCACTGCGGCCGTACGCTGCGGGGTTGTCTTCTTGATGCCGGCCATGCGCGCCTGGAGCGCGCTGACCGCCGCCTCGGCCTCGGCCGGACGGTCGAAGATCCTGCCGTAGGACCGCATCTGCGCGTAGATGTCGTCGAAGGCCGGAACCGCGGTGGCGCCCGGGCACAACGCCGGCTCCTCCAGCAGCGGAATGTCCACCGCGGAGAGGGTGTCGCGGGAGAGGTTGTCGACCTCACCGAGGACCAGGTCGGGCTGCTGGCTGATCACGACTTCCTTGGAGATCTGGAGGTGCCCGCTGGTGTCGGTCTTGTCGGTGAGCAGCGAGATCCTGTCGAGGCCGGCTTGCGTCGCGGCGTCGTAATAGTCCTTGGGGTACTGCCCGGCCTTGGCGGTGACCCGGTCCAGGACGCCGAGCGAGTGCAGGTACGGCACCGCGGCGCTCTTGAGCAGCACGACGCGTTGCGGCGCTTCGTCGAAGGTGACGTCCGCTCCGCAGTTGCTGACGGTGAGCGGATAGCCGCTTCCGGCGGCTGCTGCCTCGTCGCCGGTGGAGTCGTTCGCGCCGCATCCAGCGGCGAGCAGGACAGCGGCGGCGGAGACGGCGAACAGGCGCAGGGCCCTCATGGGTGTCCTCTCTAGGTGACGTGCAGGCGGCGGATGAGGATCAGCAGGAAGGGCGCACCGAGCAGGGCGGTGATGATGCCGATCGGGATCTCCTGCGGAGCGAGCAGGACACGGGCGACCACGTCGGCCCAGACCAGCAGGATCGCGCCGAGCAGCGCGGAGACCGGTACCACCCGTACGTGCGGTGCGCCGACGATGCGCCGGGCCAGGTGCGGTACGACCAGGCCGACGAACCCGATGCTGCCGGAGGCGGAGACCAGCACGCCGACACCGATCGAGACGATCACCAGCAGCCGCATCCGGAGCCGGTCGGGGGAGGCGCCGAGGGTGTGCGCTGTCTCATCACCGACGGCGAGCGCGTCGAGGCTGCGCCCGGTGACGGTCAGGTAGGTGGTGGTGCCACCGATCACGATCGCGGCCACGGCGAGCAGCGCGTCCCAGCGGGCCAGGCCGAGCGTGCCGAGCAGCCAGAACATCACCGAGCGGGAGCCCTCGGCGGAGTTGGACGCGAAGATCAGGAAGCTGGTGGTGGCGTAGAGGGCGTAACCGACGGCGACCCCGGCGAGCAGCAGCCGCATCGAGGTGACCCGGCCGCCGCTGCGGGCGATCAGGAAGACCAGCAGGGAGGCGGCCAGCGCGCCGAGGAACGCGCTGGTGGACAGGGCGTACTGGCCGAAGCCGGCGCCGGCGCCGAACAACAGCGCGGCGGCCGCACCGCTGGAGGCGCCCGAGTTGATGCCGAGCAGGTACGGGTCGGCGAGGACGTTGCGGACCATCGCCTGGAGGGCCACCCCGCACACCGCGAGGCCGGCGCCGACCAGGATGCCGAGCAGGACGCGGGGGAGGCGTACCTGCCAGACGATCGCCTCCTGCGGCGGTGACCAGGTCACCTCGCCGACGCCGAACAGCTGGTGTACGACGATGCCGGCGACGGCGGCCGGACTGATCCCGACCGCCCCCGTGCCGACCGCGATCAGCGCGGTCAGGATCAGTCCGGCGGTCAGGGCCGTCAGCCAGAGGGCGGTGCGGCGTCGCTGCCCGCTGACGCCGAGCACGTCCTGGGCGGTCACCTGCTATCCCCTCGCTGTTGCAAATTCTGTGCAACAAGCTATCAGCAAGATCGAAACAGGTGAAGGGGCCGGTGTCGGGTGGCCGTCCGGCGGTGTCCGCGCTGGCGGGCCTGGCCTACCCTGTGGCCATCGGTCGATGACCGGGCAAAACGGGGGAGGGTACGGCGTGGCGGCGGCGACCATGGTGTTCCTGGCGATCGGCGCGGTCGGCGTTGTGATCCTCGCCATCGCGCTGCTCGGTGGCGAACTCGCGAGCATCGGACACTTCGGCACCGACGGGTTCGTGCCCCTGGAAGCGGTCGCCGGATTCATCGGCGCGCTCGGGTTCGCCGGAGCCATCGCGTCGGAAGCGCTCGATGCCCGTACCCCCGCATTGATCTTGATCGCGGCGGTGGTCGCGACCGTGGCCGCGATCGTGACCGCCTGGCTCGCGCTGCGGCTCTCGCGCGCCGCGCGCAACATGCGCACCGACGCCACACCCACCCGGCAGCACCTGGTCGGCACCCTCGGCGTGGTCGTCACGCCGGTGCCCGCCGGCATCGGTTACGGCGAGGTCCGCATCCGGCTCGGTGGGCAGCCGGTCAAACTCAACGCCCGCGCCGACCAGGCCCTGCCGGCCGGCACCCAGATCTTCGTGGTGGAAGCACCCACCGACACCTCGGTCGTCGTCGAGGCGACCCCAACCCCCGGAAGGGAATAGATGTCACCCCTGCTGATCGCCATCGGCGGCGCCGTGCTGCTGGTCATTCTCATCGTGCTTTTCGTGCTGTCCCGGATCAAGGTGGCCGGGCCGAACGAGGCCTTCATCATCACCGGCCGTAAGGGCCGGGTGACCCAGTCGGCGGACGGCAGCAGCAGCACCGACCTGTCCGGGCAGAAGGTCGTGATGGGCGCCTCGGTGTTCGTCATGCCCGTCGTCCAGCGGCTCCAGTCGCTCGACCTGTCCAGCCGCCGCATCGACGTCGGCATCAAGGGCGCGGTGTCCAAGCAGGGCATCCGCGCGGAGTTGCACGGCGTGGCGATCGTCAAGGTCGGCGGCACCGAGGACGCCATCCGCGCCGCCGCACAGCGGTTCCTGCACCAGCAGGCCGAGATCGAGGACTTCACCCGTGAGGTCCTGGCCGGTGCGCTGCGCTCCATCGTCGGCCGGCTCACCATCGAGGAGATCATCCGGGACCGGGCGGCGTTCGCCAGCGCGGTCGCCGAGGAGGCCGAGCACTCGATGACCAACCAGGGTCTGGTGCTCGACACCTTCCAGCTCCAGGACATCCTCGCCGAAGGCTCCTACCTGCAGGACCTGGGCCGTCCCGAGGCCGCCCGCGTGCTCAAGGACGCCGCCATCGCCGAGGCCCGCGCCCGGCAGGCCGCCGAGCAGGAGCGCCTGCTCGCCGAGGAGGCCATCGCCGAGGCCAACCGGAACCTGTCGCTCAAGCAGGCCGGCATCCAGGCCGAGATCGACGCGGCCAAGGCCCAGTCGGCGGCGGCCGGCCCGCTCGCCCAGGCCGAGCGCGACCAGAAGATCCTCGCCGAGCAGCAGAAGGTCGCCGAGCAGAACGCCGAGCTCAAGCAGCGTCAGCTCGACACCGAGGTCCGCAAGCCCGCCGACGCCGCGCGGTACAAGCTCGAGCAGGAGGCCGAAGCCGCCCGCAACGCCGCCGTCATCGGTGCCGACGCGCAGCGCCAGGCCACCATCGCCGCCGCACAGGCGTCCGCCGAGCAGGCCCGCCTCACCGGTGAGGGCGAGCGGGCCCGCCGGGCCGCGCTCGCCGAGGCGCACGCCATCGAGGGTGCCAAGGAGGGTGAGGCGGAGCAGCGCCGCCGTACCGCGATCGCCGAAGCCGTCGAGCGCGAGGGCACCGCCGAGGCCACGGCGATCCTGGCCCGCGGCCAGGCCGAGGCCGAGGCGATGGCGCGCAAGGCGGAGGCGTTCGCGGCGTACGGCGAAGCGGCCGTCCTGGACCTTCTCGTCAAGGTGCTGCCGCAGGTGGTGGAGGCGGCCAGCGCTCCGTTGAGCGCCATCGACAACATGACGGTGATCTCGACCGATGGCGCGTCGTCGCTGACCAAGTCGGTGGCGAGCAACGTGGCTCAGGGGTTGCAGCTGGGTACCGACCTGACCGGTGTCGACCTGGCGGGGCTGCTCGCCAAGCTGGGGTCGGCCGGGGTTCGCGGCACCAGCGAGGCCAACGGCCGCACGCTCGAGGCCGAGCGGGAGTAGCAGTCGCCTGAAAGGGCCGGCCCGAACGGGCCGGCCCTTTTCCGTCCCCGCCCCCGTTTCGGCTGACTGCTTCGGCTGGCGCTCAGAGGGGCTTTCGCGGCCGAAAGGCACCGCTCACGGCCAGCTGGGTTTGTCGGCTGGCGCTGAGGGGGGCTTTTGCGGCCGAAAGGCACCGCTCACGGCCAGCTGGCGCTGAGGGGGGCTTTTGCGGCCGAAAGGCACCGCTCACGGCCAGCTGGCGCTGAGGGGGGCTTTCGCGGCCGAAAGGCACCGCTCACGGCCAGCTGGGTTTGTCGGCTGGCGCTGAGGGGGGCTTTTGCGGCCGGAGGTGACCGCTCACGGCCAGCTGGCTCGCAGGGGGTGCCCGTGCGCCTTTTTCTCCGAAGAGGACAACCGGAGGGTGGGGCGGGCCCGTCTGAGGGGTGGACAAGTCGGCGGAGGGGCGAAACGCATGCAGGATGCCACGGAGGAGTACGTCGAGTACGTCGCGGCGCGGATTCCCGCGTTACGGCGGCTGGCGTTCGTCCTGAGCGGCGACGGTCATCGAGCCGACGACCTGGTTCAGCAGACCATCACCACGCTGTATCTGAAGTGGCGGCAGGCAAAGACCGCCGGCAACCTCGACGCGTACGTGCGCACCATGCTGGTCCGCCGCTACATCGACGAGCGCAGGCTGGCGTGGGCACGGGTCCGGCTGTTCCGGGACGCGCCCGAGCCGGCGCCGTACGAGGATGCCGGCGCCGAGGACCGGCACGTCGTACGGGCGGCGTTGCGACGGTTGCCCCGGCGGCAGCAGGCAGTGCTGGTGCTGCGGTTCTTCTACGACCTGCCGGTCGACGAGGTGGCCGCGATGCTCGGCTGCACGGGCGGCACGGTCAAGAGCCACACGTCTCGCGGGCTGGCCACGCTGCGGCGCCAGCTCGGTTCGCACGAATTCGCCGCACGGACCAGCTGAGCTCGCTGCACGGACCAGGTGAGTTCGCTGCACCGACGATCTGACATAAGGGAGCCGGTATGCCATCCGAAGCAGAACTGGTGCGGTCGCTCGACGACGAGCCGGACACACCATCCACAGTCGACATCCGGCGTGCCATCGCCACCGCGGAACGCCACCGTAAGGTCCGGCGCCGGGCCGGATACGCGGGTGCGGCGGCCATCACCGCGGTCGCCGTCGCCGGCGGGTCGGTCGCCGGGAACCTGGGATCCGGCGAACCGCAGCCGCGGGTGGCGGCAACCGCGAAGGCCTCGACCGCCGCGAAGGCCTCGACCGCCGCGAAGCCGGCGTACACGATCCCGGGCACGGCCGGCTGGGACGTGGCGGCGGCGCCCGCGCCGACCAGCTGCAAGCTCGAACGCCTGACGGCACCCGCCGGCGCGCCGATGGCACTGGTGAGCGGCGCCGACCCGGCGGGCCGGTACATCGTCGGGCGCTCGTACCCGAAGTCCGGCGGGTATCAGGCGGTGATCTGGGACAACGGCAAGGGCAGGGAGGTGAAGCTCCCGGGCGACATCGAGGAGTCGCTGACCGACGTGAACGGGTCCGGCACCGCTGTCGGCTGGAGCTATCAGGGTTCCGCCCCGGTGCCGTACGCGTACCGGGACGGGAAGGTCACGAAGCTCGGCGGTGCGCGGCACGGGTCGGCGTACGCGATCAACGAAGCGGGTGCGATCCTGGGCGACGACGACGCCGGTCACGTGCTGGTGTGGCCGTCGGTGGACGCGAAGCCGACCCGGCTGCCGGTGCCGTCCGGTACGGAGCGGGCGCAGGCGCGGGACCTCGACGAGGATGGAACGGTGGTCGGCAGCCTCGACCTGGAGCGCCCGTACGTGTGGTTCGGCGACGGAACCCACCGCCAGCTGCCGATGCCGTCGGTCGACGGCAAACCCGTGCCCGTCGCGCAGGCCTTCAACATCCGCAACGGCTGGGTCACCGGGATGGCGAGTTCGGGCTCGCTCAAGAGCCCCGCGCACAAGGACATGAAGATCTGGGCGGTGACCTGGAACCTGCGTACGGGTGAGACGAAGATCGTCGACGAGGTGCCCTCGCCGGTGGACGCCGTGAACGCGCACGGCTGGCAGGTCGGCACCGACGCCGGCGGGTACGCGGTCATGGTCACCGACTCCGGCACCGTGCGGCTTCCTGACCTGGCGAAACACCGGACCGACGGAACCTCGACCATCGCCTCCACGATCAGCGACGACGGCCGCGTGGTGGCCGGCCAGTCGGACGACGAGACCGACACGATCCAGGCGATCGTCTGGCGCTGCACCTGAGCGCCGCGGGCCCGGATCGAATGCGCCCGGATGCTCGGCACCGAGCATCCGGGCGCATTGATTTCCGCCGCCGCATCGGTATGCTGACGCATCGACAGGCGTCGACGAATCCCGTTTCCCCGCTCCGCCCCTCGCGGCGGGGCATTCGTAACGCTTGTCATGGGAGCGCTCCCAACCTTGGAAAGCCCGCAGCTCAACGCAAGGGGAGTCGATGAAACGCCTCGCCGCAGCCCTGCTCGCCGGTGGCCTCGCCGCCACCGTCGCCGCCCAGCCGGCCGCCGCGGAAGGACCGGCCACCGCGAAACAGCCGGTCACCGCTAAACGGCCGCCCTGCGCCGGATACGTCGGGCTGACCTTCGACGACGGCCCCTCCACCGGCACCACCGCGGCGCTGCTGGAAGCCCTGACCACCGCCCGGCTGCGGGCGACGATGTTCAACACCGGCCAGAACGTCGAGGCCAACCCCGCCCTGGCCAAGGCACAGGTGGCCGCCGGCATGTGGCTCGGCAACCACAGCTGGGACCACCCGCACATGCTCCAGCTCACCGCTGCCGAGCAGGCGTCCCAGATCTCCCGGACCCAGGACGTCATCCGGCAGGTGACCGGGGTGACCCCGGCCCTGTTCCGGCCGCCCTACCTGGAGACCGACGACGCCCTGCGCGCCGTGCAGCGGCAGCTCGGCCTCACCGAGATCAACACCGACGTCGACTCGCAGGACTGGAACAACGCGACAGTCGACCAGATCGTGGCCGCCGTCGGCCGGCTCCAGGCCGGCGACGTCATCCTCATGCACGACTGGCCCGCCAACACCGTCACCGCGATCCCTCAGATCGCCGCCGACCTGCGCGAACGCGGGCTCTGCGCCGGCCAGATCTCCCCGGTCACCGGCCGGGCCGTCGCTCCGCGGGCGCGGGCCCTGTCCGGGGCGCACACCGTGGGACGGCTCGACGACCGCGGTGCCGGTGTGCGGTACACCTGGCCCGGCGTGTACTTCGAGGGGCGCGTCCGCGGAACCAGCGTCGGCATCGTGCTCGACGACGCCGTCAACGACTACGAGATCGAGGTCGACGGCCGGGCGCCGGTCAACCTCGTGACGCCCGGCCGGACCACGCACTGGATCACCGGGCTCACCGGGGGAGTCCACTCCGTACGCATCGCGAAGCGTACGGAAAGCCCCTGGTCTCCTGGTCAGTTCGGCGGTTTCGTCGCCGGAGCCGGAGGCGCCGTCCTCAGCACGCCCGCCGCCCGCAGCCGCCAGATCGAGTTCATCGGTGACTCGTGGACCGCCGGGTACGGCAACATGTCCACCACCCGCGACTGCGCGGCCGTCGGCGGCGTCGACCGCAACTCCAACGCCAACCAGACGTTCGGAGCCCTGACGGCGCGTTCCCTCGGCGCCGACTACCAGCTCAACGCCTGGTCCGGCATGGGCATGGTGCGCAACTACAACGGCGGGAACCCGGACGTCGACTACCGGACCTACTACGACCGCACCCTCCAGGCCGCCGACGGCGCGGTGTGGCAGCGGCCTCGCAACTGGAAACCGCAGGTGGTCGTGGTCGGGCTGGGCATCAACGACTTCTCCACGCCCGTCAACCCGGGCGAGCGCTGGGCGGACGAGGCAGCCCTGGCGGCCGACTTCCGCACCGCCTACCTGGGCTTCCTCGACAAGCTGCGGCACCGGTACGGCAAGGACACCCACCTGGTGCTGACCTACCCGTACATGTGGAACACGACGGCTCTGGCGGAGTCGGTCGAGCAGGTCGTCCAGCAGCGCACCGCCGGAGGCGACCGCCGGGTCAGCTCGCTGTACTACGACACCAACGCCCTCGGGCTCGACGCTCTCGGCTGCGACTGGCACCCGTCGGCCCGCGACCACCAGCTGCTGTCCGGCGCGCTGACCCCGTACATCAACGGCCTCCGGGTCCGGTGGTGACCAGCTCGCGGCAGAGCTCCAGCAGCCGCTCGTCCTCGCTGATCTCCCCGGGTGGCAGGCCGTAGCTGTTCACGTTGTGACGAACGACGGTGTCCAGCTCGGCCTGCGCATACCGGGCCCCGTACCGGGCGTTCCCGGAATCCACCCAGGCGCGGGCGATCCGGGGGCGCAGCAGCGGCATCGACTCCCAGGCACGGCCCAGGGTGCGGGCGGCCTCCCGGCTTCCCGCCACCCGCCACAGCGCGTCGGCGGCGGCGACCACCACGTCACCGCCGGACCGGCCGGTCATCCGCCTGGTCAGCCGGCGCGCGCGGCCGGAGACGCGGATGCCCAGCTGTCCGAGGCCGTCGATCGCCGCCACCGCGTACTCGGCGGGGGTGTTCCGGTCGTCGAAGTACCTGTCGTAGACGGCCGCGGCGGCCTCCGCGTCGCCGGCGACCTGCCAGATCGCCTGGGCCGCGGCCAGTTCCACGGCCGGGTCGCCGCTGGTCAGGGCGGTACGGATGTCCGGGATCCGGGCGGCGGCCGACCGGCCGGCGCGGGCCAGCAGGCCGAGGGTGGCCACGTCGGCGGGTTCCTGCGCGAGGTGCTCGGCGGCCTCGTTCGGGGCGACCGCCGTCAGTGCTTCGAGGAGGCCCTTGCGCTGTGCGTCGTACCGCCACGGGTCGGCGAAGTCGTCCGGCCGCAGCCCGCGCAGCCGCCGCCGCAGGGTCCGGCTGAGCCCGCGCGCCCGTACCCCGTAGCCCGCGATGCGCCGATGCAGGTCGCCCGCTTCCGGCGCCTCGTCGAGGAGCCGTTCCAGTTTCGGCAGGATGCGCTCGTCGCGCAGCTCGGCGAGCATCTGCACGGCCGGGCCGAGGACCGGGCCCTGGGCGCGCCAGTCGACCCAGACCACGTCACCGTCCTGGGCGGCGTACGGCCGAACCCGCAGATCCGCCCCCGACAGCGCCACCCACACCGCGTCCGCGCCCGGCCGCCCCACCTCACCGATGCTCTGCAACAGCCGTAACGCCTCGCCCCGTACCCACGGCTCCGGCCCCAGCAGCAGCTCGGCGGCCCTGCGCACCAGCGGCAGATAGGGCCCGCGCAACCGCTGCACCAGCGACCGCGCCTCGTACAGGCCGTCCCGCCAGGCGTCCGGGGAGTCCAGCGCCAGCATTCCCGCCAGCAGATCCAGGTGCGCGCCGACGTCGTTACGGAACGTCGCCCGTACCGCGCTCACCACCTGGTGATAGCCCGGCACCGCCCCCCGCGCACCCACCCGCCATCCGGCCGGCAGCGGCGCCGGCTCGCGGTGCAGGCCCTCCCGGTAGGCGGACACCAGCGTGTCCCGCGCCGTCTCGGCGTCGAACGGCGGCGGGTCGGGCAGCGCCATCAGCTCGGTCAGCGCGGTCGCGCGTACCCGCAGGTCACCGTCGGTGTCAGCCACCCACGCCAGCCACGTCCGAGTCGGTTCGTGACCGCTGCCGACCGCCCCGATGATCACACCGCTGCACAGCAGGGTCACCCGCACGGCCGGATCCGGCTCCTCGACGTACCGCTCCCACAACATCTCGGCCAGCCCCGGCGTCAGCCGCGCGACAGCCCGCACGGTGTAGGCGGCCGCGTCCCGTACCTCATGATCCTCATCCGCCAGCAGATCGGTCAGACCGGCGAAATCGGCCAGCCGCCTTTTTGCCCGCAGCGTCTCGCCCGCCATGTACCAGGTGCGGTCGGCCCCCGTCAGGTCACCGACCAGGCGCAGAATGCGGCCACGGTCGGGCTGTTCAGCATCCGCCACCAGCGCAAGCAGCGCCGGCAGGGCCTCCGCCACCCACGGCCGCACGTCAACACCGTCGGGCGCGATCCGCGCGAGGTCGCGCAGCGCCGTGGTCCGGGCAGCAGGATCACTTCCGGTCAAGTCATTCAGGAGCTGGCGTACGGGGGAACCGCGCTCCAGCGCCGGCCAGTCGACGTCGTGCGCACCGGTCCGCGGAAGGTCGGTCTCCGTCATGCCGTAGATCATGGGGTGCCGAGCCGCCGCTGGCTACCGGGGGATCGCCCTGTTCCACGCCGGCTCACCCGGTGGGAGGTAAAGCCCGCTCTGACGGGTGTGTCCCCTTGCGCCGTCAAGCGGCCAGGTGCTTCCGAATGCGGAGCAGAACCTGACCGGGTGGGCCGTCGACGAAGGCGGCGCTGTCGGCGAGGGCGGTGATGAAGGGCAGCCCGCGCCCGCCGACGGTGAGCGGATCCGGCAGGCCGGCCTGGAACCCGGCGCCGTCGGGGCTGATGCCGCGGTTGCTGACCTCGATCAGGCAGTCCTTGTCGTCGATGACGATGGTGACGTCGACGCTGCTGTTGGGATCGGAGTGCGTCACGGCGTTGGCGCACGCCTCGGAGATGAGCACGGCGAGGTGGCCGCGCACCTCCTCGTCGGTGTCGGTGAGGCTCAGCAGCGTGGTGAGTATCTGGCGGGCGCGGGTCACGGTGGATGGGTGCCGGGGTAACGACAGCGTCACGGTGGCGTGCACTCCGCTGCTCCTCCTGAGTCCTCGGTCGACCGCATCCGGCGGGTGTACCGCCGGGCAGGTAAGCTGCGCCGGCTCCCGACCGCACTACCCGAGCGTGGAGATGTCAAACGATCGTGGGTCTGCGGCGGCAGCCGAGTGGGTGGCCGCATAGGGTGGAACGCGGATCATCAACTGAGGAGGATGTTGTGGACCTGCGGGTGGCGGCTCGGCCGGGCCGGGGATACACCGTGGTGGAGGTGCGCGGTGACCTCGACATGGCGACGGCGCCCCGGTTGCGGGAGAGCCTGCAGCAGCTCATCGACGCCGGGGACCGCCACGTGGTGGTGGACCTCGCCGAGGTGGACTTCATGGACTCCAGCGCGCTGGGCGCACTGGTGATGATGTTCAAGGCCTTACGTGATGCCGGCGGCAGGTTGACCCTCGCCGCCGTGCAGCCGCCCGTGCTCAGCGTCCTCACGATCACCTCCGTTGATCAAGCCATCGACCTCTTCGACACCGTGGAGGCGGCTGAGGCTGACGCGGCGTCGCCCGGCGACTGACCGCGGGTCAATCCGGCATCGCCGGGCTGGTCCGCGCCGCATCGGCGCCGGCGCTGGTGCTGCGTTCCGCATCGTGACCGTCGTGCCAGTCGAGCATCAACAGGGTCGCGTCATCGGCCAGGACCGGTCCGGCCACCGCCAGCACGGCGTCGGCGAGGGAGCGGACGGCCTCACGGGGATGCAGGCCCGTCAACTCACGCAGCCGCGCCGGTATGTCCAGGCGGGCGGCCTTGCGCTCGCGCATGCCGTCGGTGAGGACAACGAGGCGATCTCCCGGGCGCAGCATGATCTCCCCGGCGCTGAAGGTGCTCTCGGGGAACATGCCGAGCGGGAAGTTGCCGGGCAGCGGCAGATCCCGGGCCTCGCCGTCGCGGACCAGCAGCGGTGTGACGTGCCCGGCGTTGAGCAGGGAGCATCGCCCGGTGAGCAGTTCGAGGCGGCCGAGGAGCGCTGTGACATAGCCGCCGGGCACGACCGCGTTCTGCGCCAGGGCGGCGTTCGCGGTGTCCGCCTGCTCGACGAGGCCGACGCCGCCGCGGCGGCTGTTTCGCAGGCTGCCGACGCCGAGGGTGGCGGTCAGCGCGCTGGCCACCCCGTGGCCCATCGCGTCGGTGACGCTGAAGTGCAGCACGTCACGGGCGAGGCTGTAGTCGAAGGTGTCGCCGCCGATGCTGGCCGCGGGCTCCAGCCAGCCGGACAGGGTGAACGAGCTGGCCTCGCACGTGAAAGCGCCCGGAAGCAGCCGCCGCTGGATCTCCGCCGACAGCGTGAACGGTGTGGTGCGCTGGCCCCACTCGAACAGGTCGGTGTGCCGCCGGTTGGCGATCACCACGAACGCCAGTGCGTGCGCGGTGCGGGTGATCTCCGCCAGCGTCCCGGCGGCCGGCTCCTCCGGCAGGGTCATCTCCAGCAGGCCGATCACCTCACCGCGGTCGGTCACCGGTGCCAGCACCGTCCACCCGCCGGCCAGAGCGAAGCTCTGTACCTGCTGGGTGCGCAGCGCCTGCTCGGCCGGCCCGCCGTCGAACGGCAGCACGGTCGCGACCTCGTCACCGTCGCGGCGGGCACCGTCGCCGCCGTTGAACGGCACGTGTGACAGCCGGACCAGGGCCCGGCCGCTGAGATCAGCGATCAGAAAAGAGACGGTCCGTGCGCCGAGCGCCGAGGCGAGTTCCCTGGTGACCGCCTCCACCGCGTCCACCGGCGCGGCGTTCTCCGCCGCGTCCAGGATGCCGGCGAGGACTTGCGGTTGACTGCTTTCCACACCCTGCACCCTACGAGAGCCCTCCGGCACCTGAACATCGCCCGGAGCGTCAGGAGCCGATTTGTCGCTTGACCTTGACACGGTGACAACCTGTTTTCTTGGTCGAGGAGGTGGTTCCGATGACCATGCAGGCTATGCGGGCGCTGGAGAGCGGGGACTCGTCGGTGCGGCTGCGGGCGGCGCTCGCGGTCGGCACCAGCCCTGACCCCGGGTTCGTCGGCAAGCTTCTCGAACGGTGCGCGATCGAGCCCGAGTTCGCCGTGCGCGAGATGCTCACCTGGGCACTTCTGCGCCACCCGCCGTCGCTGGTGGTGCCGAAGCTCATCGAGGAGCTCCGGTCGGAGCACGCGCAGCCCCGGAGCCAGGCGCTGCACACGCTCTCCAAGATCGGGGACCGGCGGGCGTGGCCGGCGATCACACGGGCACTGCTGACCGACCCCGACGACGAGGTTGCGCGCAGTGCCTGGCGGGCGGCGATCGTCCTGGTGCCGGAGGGCCGGGCGCCCGAGCTGGCCGCGGTGCTGGCAACCCAGCTCGGGCGGGGCGGGCGTGCGACACAGTTGAGCCTGAGCCGGGCCCTGATCGCGCTCGGCGAAACGATCACGCCGATCCTCTCCACCGCGAAGGACAATGCAGATCCTCGGGTACGGGCACATGCGCTCGCCACCGAACGATTGCTGCGTGACCCGGACTCCGGTTTCGAGTTCGCGATCGACGAGGCGACACGTGTCGTGGCGCTGGGTGGGGCGGGCGAGAAAGGATAGTGAACTGTGCTGATCGGTGAGGTGGCACGGCGGAGCGGGGTGAGCGCGCGCATGCTCCGGCACTACGACTCGCTGGGCCTGGTCCGTCCGACGGGCCGTAGCCACGCCGGCTACCGCGAGTACTCCGGCGAGGACATCCGGCGGATCTTCCACATCGAGAGCCTGCGATCGCTGGGGCTGTCGCTGCGTGAGGCCGGGCGCGCCCTCGACGAGCCCGGCTTCACGCCCGCCGCACTCGTCGACGACCTCATCGGCCAGACGCGCGAACGCATCGCGAAGGAGACCGAGTTGCTCGCCCGGCTCCGCAGCATCGACGCCACGGAACCGGCCGGCTGGGAGGACGTCCTGCGGGTGGTGGCGCTCCTGCACGCGCTGGGGTCGGAGAGCGCCGGGAAGCGCCAGCGCGCGGCCCTGTCCTCGGCCGGCGAGGCGCAGATGCCGGTGGAGGCACTCGTCGAGGCGGCGCTGAGCGAGACGGACCCGAACGTCGCCGGAGCCCTGCGATGGGCCCTGGCGCAGTCCGGCGGTCGCGGCCTGGCCCTGCTCGCGGAGGGCCTCGGCTCGCCGGCGGGTGCGGTGCGGGAGCGTGCCGTCCGGGCCGTCGCCGAGATGCCGGACGAGGCCGCGACCGCGCTGCTGCGGGAGTCCCTCGCAAGCCCGGATCCCGTGGTCCGCAACTGTGCGGCGTTGGCTCTCGGTGCTCGTGGTGTGGCCGACGCGATCCCGGCGCTCGTCGACATGGTGGTCGAGGAGGCCAACGACGTCGATGCTGCCGACGCGCTGGGAGCGCTGGCGAGCGATCCGGTATTGGCGGACCGGATCGCCATGAGGCTCGTGGACTGTCTCGCCGACGGCACTGCCGGCGTGTCCGCGCGGCGGCGGCTGACCCAGGCACTCGGGGACATCCCGGGGATCACGGCCTCCGGAGCCCTGGCGGACCTGTCGAACGATCAGGACCCGGCTGTCGCGCTCACCGCGAAATACCTCTCCCAGCTCCGTGCCGCCGGGTGACCATTTCGTGTGAGGGAGTTGTTGTTCGGCGGGACGACGGCACCGGTTTCCCTATGTTCTGGGCATGAGGTCTCGCGGTTCATTTCTGGCGTGTGCGGGCGGCGCTGCGGTCACGTTGATGCTGCTCGGCTCGAGCCTGGCCGGTGCTGCGCCACGTGTTGATCCGCCGGCGGGAGGGCTGCCGGGGGTGGCGGTTCCGGTGCTGGACTGGACGGACTGCGGTGACGGCGTCTATCAGTGCACGCCCGCGCAGGTGCCGCTGGACTATCGGCGGCCGGAGGGGACCCGGGTGACGCTGCAACTGCGGCGATGGCCGGCTGCTGATCCGGCCTCCAGGATCGGCACGCTGTTCATCTATGCCGGTGGGCCGGGGAGTTCCGGGTGGAACTGGGTGCAGTCGTTCGCCACCTCGTCGATTCCGGAGATCCGCAACCGCTTCGACATCGTCGGATTCGACCCCCGCGGGGTGCACCGCAGTCAGCCGGTCAGCTGCCTCGACGGGCCGGCGTACCGGGAGCAGTGGGCGCGGGTGTCGACACGGGAGACGGCTGGCGCGTTCGGCAAGGCTGTGGAGTTGGCGCGGGAGTGGAACGCGGGCTGCCAGGCGCACTCCGGTGGCCTGCTGCCGTACGTCGGCACCGAGGCGCAGGCGCGGGATCTCGACCTGCTGCGGGCGGCTGTCGGCGACACCCGGTTGACGTATTTCGGCGGGTCGTACGCCACCTACGTCGGAACGGTCTACGCGAACCTGTTCCCGCGGCGCATCCGGGCCATGGTTCTGGACTCCGGATACGACCCCGGGAAATATGCGAACGATCCCTACGCGTACGACTACGGGCAGTACCAGGCGACGGAATCGGCGATGGGGCGGTTCCTCGGGTGGTGCGCGGCGACCGTGGACAGGTGTGCGTTCGCGGCGGGCGTCACGCCGCCTACCGGCCCGACGCTGGTGGGGAAGGTGCGCAGGCTGCTGGAGGCGCTCGACGCGAACCCGCTCCGGGATCCGGCGGGGGCGGTGAGTGTGAACGGGGCGACGATGCTGTCCGAGCTGACGTCACGGCTGAACAGTGGGACCCGGCAGTGGGAGACGCTGGGAACGGATCTGCACCTCGCGGAGACCCGGACCGGCCCGTTGATGTACGCGATCGGCCCGTCTGACGCGGCCTTCAACGCGGTGAACGTGTCGGTGGAGTGCGCGGATCGGCTGTACCCGAGCAGCCGGCGGGAGCTGCGTACTCGGCTGGCCAAGGTCGCGGCGGAATTCCCGCTGACGGCTCCGGGGATGGCTTACGGGCCTCCGGCGTACGACCAGACGCATGCGCCGGCGTGTGTCGGGTGGCCTGCTGCGCGACTGAGCCGGTATGCGGGGTCCTATGAGGCACGCGGGTCGGCGCCGATTCTTGTTTCGGGGAACACGGGTGATCCTGATACGCCGTACGCGGATGCGGTGGCTCTGTCGCGGATTCTGGAGAACGGGCATCTGGTGACGTGGGAGGGGGAGGGGCATACGGCTCGGCGTAAGAGTGCGTGTGTTGAGGCCTATATGTATGAGTACCTTCTTCGGCTGGCTGTTCCGCCCGCTGGGACCGTGTGCCGGGACGCGCCTATCCCTGCCTGAGTGGTTGGCCATTAGCCATTAGGCGTTGTCGCCGCCTGTACTGGTCGCCGGGTCGCGCAGGGAGGTGGGGGAGAGGAGGGGCTGGAAGAGGGGATCGTCGAGGAGGTCCGGCAAGCGGCGGGCGGTGCCGGCGAGCAGGTCGGCGACCTGGACCCGGGGGTTGTCGCGGGAGTCGGCCATCACGAGGCCGGCCAGGGGTGACACGGCGCCGGTCGTCAGGGCCCGCTGGAGCCGGAGCAGGCGGTCGGCGGTGAGGGCGCTCTGCTCGTCGTGGGTCACCAGGACTCGCCGGTGACCGTCGCTCCACGTCAGTACGGTCTCCGCCAGCGCGGGCAGCATCGGTTCCAGTGGTGGCGGGATCGAGCGGTCCTCGTTGTCGAGCCTGGTCAGCACGGCCCACACGTGGGTAGGGGTGAGGCCGTCGAGGACTATCCGGGCCGGGGTGCCGCCCGTGTCTCGTACAAAAAACTCTTTGACCTCGAAGAAACGCTCCAAGGTCTCGCGCGTCGGGCGTCGCCGTTTGATCCTGACAAGATCAACAAAGGCGGCCAGGAAGGCGTCCCACGGCTGCGCGGCAGCGCGCCCGGCCCGGTAGAGGGCGAGCGCGGCAGGGCGATTCCGCTGCGTCAGGCGGGTGCCGGCGGCGTAGGTGGGCTCGGTCAGCAGCAGATCGACGATCCGGGTGGCGAGGAAGAACTCCTTGTCGATCAGGTGCACGCTCGCCCGGCCCCGCAGCGCCTCGAGCAGCCATCGCAGCGCCGCCTTCGCATCCGGCCGGCGCAGGAACTGCCCCGACTTGAGCTCGTGCGGGGAGAACCGGAAGCCGGACCGCAACTCGGTGATCAGCTCGACGGCCTCGGCGGCGCTCAGGTCGACGCTCGCGTGCGTGATCATCGGGGTGTCGGAACGAAGCAGGTTGGCACCCGAGAATCCGGACTCGTCACAGGCGATCTCCACAACGGCACCATCGAGCGTGTCGCCGGGTGGCAGGCCGCCCTGAAGTCGTCGCAGCGCCACCATGCCGCCATGCTCACGCACGTGCCCCTTCCGGACAACTCGATTACCGCCGTGCGTTCCCGGCTGGCTCTCGGGTCAGGGAGATCTACCGTGAGGCCCGGCGGCGGTAGTCGAGAGCTACGGCGATCAGTAACGGACCCCAGGCGACCAGCGGAAGGTAGTAGCGCAGGACGTCCCAGCCCGGTTTCTCGTGCACCACATCGTCCTGGAGCGCGCTGAAGCTCCAGCCTCGGCCGACCAGATCGAACGCCTGGTTCACGAAGAAGTAAGAGCTGATCGCCACAAGAAGCGCGCCACCGGTGATCGCCAGTCCGGTCACCGCCCGGGCGCTGCCGAGCCGCTCACCCCACCGGTGGACGAGACCCAGCGTGAGCATGGCGAGTGCCATCGACAGTATGGACAGCAGAATCAGGTACCAGTGGATGCCGGACTCCTCGACGGTCAGCCGCCAGACAGCCGACGGGAGTACACAGAGCGGCACGGTGTAGGCGGCCGCGACCGCCCAGCGAGATGGTGGTTTCATGCGGACGACGGTGCCGGAGTCGCCGGCTACCCGCTTCCCTCCGGAGGGCCGGCCGTCTCCCTCTCCCGGGGGAGGGTCATCCGGGCGAAGCGGCGGGCGAGGTGCGCGAACGCGTCGGTGAACTCGTCCGGGCCGATGACCTCGATGTCGGCGTCGAACCTGGCTACGGTGGCGGCCAGGCTCGGCCACGACCAGGAGCCGAGGGTGAGCCGGCAGCGGTCCGGACCGAGTTCCTCGACGACGCCGTCACGGGTGTAGAGGGCGATGGTGGCGGCGGGCCGGTCGAGGATGACTGTTCCCTGGCAGGGCCAGCTGCCGTCGGCGGAGCCCCGGAACCTACCGGTGATGTAGGTGGCGACGTCCCCACCGGGCAGCTGGCGCGGGGTGAAGCGGGGGCCGTTGGGAGTTCGCGGCGTCATCCGGTCGGCACGGAACACCCGCCAGTCGTCGCGGTCGAGGTCCCAGGCGACCAGGTACCAGCGACCGCCCCAGGTGACGACGTGGTGCGGTTCCGCGCGGCGGGGCTCGGAGTGTTGTTCTGCGCGCCGGGGCTCGGACCCGTAGTCGAAGCGCAGCACCTCGTGGGCTTGGACGGCGGAACTGAGGGTGAGGAGCACGTCGCCGCCGACGGGGGTGTCCGGCTGAGTGGTGGGCTGCTCGACGGCGGTGACCCGCAACGCGTCGACACGGTGCCGCAGCCGGGACGGGAGCACCTGCCGGACGGTGTTCAGCGCACGCGCCGCCGCCTCGGCGAGACCGCTGCCCGGAGTGGTAGCGGCGATCTGCAGCGCAATCGTCAGAGCGACAGCCTGCTCATCGTCGAAGAGCAGCGGCGGAAGCTCGGCACCGGCGCTGAGCCGATAGCCGCCGTCCGGCCCCTTGACCGCGGCGATCGGATACCCGAGCTCCCGAAGCCGGTCGACATCGCGCCGCACGGTGCGCAGGCTGATCTCCAAGCGCTCGGCGAGCAGCGTGCCCGGCCAGTCACGGCGGGCCTGCAACAGCGACAGCAGGGCCAGCAGGCGAGCGGAGGTGGTCGGCATGAGCCCGATTCTCCCCGGAGTAGGTGACACAACCTGGCACCTACTCCTGCGAATCTTCGTGGCAGAAGCCGGAACGCCCGGCCCGGAATACCAGGAGTCATCATGAGCATCACCACGACCGTCCACCTGAACTTCCGCGGCGACGCCCGCACCGCGCTGGAGTTCTACCAGTCGGTCTTCGGCGGGCAGACCGCCCTGGTCACCTACGCCGACGCACACAGCGTCACCGACCCGGCCGAGGCCGGCCAGATCATGTGGGGCCAGGTGCAGGCGGACAACGGATTCCACGTCATGGCGTACGACGTCCCCGCCACCCAGTCCTACCACCCCGGCGACAAGCCGTTCTTCGTCTCCCTCCGCGGCACCGACGCCGAGGAGACCACCGGCTTCTGGAAGCTGCTCTCGGAGGGCGCCACGGTGATCCAGGACCTCGGCCCCTCGGGCTGGACACCGCTCTACGGCATGCTCAAGGACCGCTTCGGCGTCACCTGGGTCCTCGACCTCGCAGTCCCCCACAACCCAGCCTGACCCCTCCCCGATCCGGCGCGACCACCTCCCGCTCACCCCCCCCGCAGCCCGGCTGGCGTCGAGCGGGGTCACGCGCCCGTTTTGTGCCCCGCTGAGCGCCAGCCGCGCGGCCCGGCTGGCGCTCAGCGGGGTTGCGTGCCCGTTTTGTGCCCGCTGAGCGCCAGCCGCGTGGCTCGGGGTGGCTCGGCTGGCACTGAGCGGGGTCTCGTGCCCGTTTTGTGCCCGCTCAGTGCCAGCCGAGCCACCCGGCTGGTGCTCAGTGGGGCTGCGTGCCCGTTTTGTGCCCGCTGAGCGCCAGCCGAGCCACCCGGCTGGCACTGAGCGGGCCGGGGTGGAAGGGGAGGGGAGGGGCAATTGCCTCATAGGTGACGGGGGGCGTGCGGTTGGCGGGGGTGGCGGCGTTTACTCGATATCGAGGACCTCCGATTCATCGATGACGCTGGAGGAGGACACGATGGGACGTGGTGTGCGCTGGTTGGCCGCGCCGACAGTGGCGGGAATGCTGGCTGCGGCGGGGTTGATCGTGATGAATCCGCTGACGCAGGCGGGTGCCGGGCCGCAAGGGCAAGGGCAAGGGGAGGGGCAGGGGCGTGGCGTGCCCCGGAACGTCATCTTCATCAACGGGGACGGTATGGCGGCGGCACACCGGGAAGCCGCCCGCCTCTTCTACGCCGGGCTCGACGGCCAGCTGACCATGGACCGGCTGCCGGTCTCGGGGCAGTTCACCACCAGTCCTGACGACCCGGACACGGCGATCACCGACTCCGCCGCGGGTGCCAGCGCCTGGGCCACCGGCGAGCGGACCTACAACGGTGCGATCAGCGTCGACGTCGACGGGAACCCGCTGCCGACGCTCGGTGCGCAGGCGAAGGCGGCCGGGAAGGCGACCGGGCTGGTCACCACCGCGCAGGTCACCGACGCGAGCCCGGCGGCGTTCTTCTCCAATGCTGTGGATCGGGCGGCGCAGGACGACATCGCGCGGCAGTACGTCGAGGTGACCAAGCCGGATGTGATCCTCGGCGGCGGGGAGGACTGGTGGTTGCCGGCCGGCACGCCGGGCGCTTACCCGGATCAGCCGGCCGAGGATCCCACCGAGGGTAGCCGCGGCACCAAGGGGAATTTGATCGCGCAGGCGCGTGCGGACGGCTATCGCTACGTCTCCACGCCCGCCCAGCTAGCCGCCGCCGGTCGGGGTAAGTTGCTCGGCCTCTTCGCGAACCAGGAGATGTTCCAGCAGCGTGAGGAGGGTCAGGGCGACATTTACCGCCCGGTGGTCAGCCTCGCCGACATGGCCCGCAAGGCACTGCAGAACCTGTCCGGCGACCGGGACGGCTTCTTCCTGCTGATCGAGGAGGAGGGTGTCGACGAGTTCGCGCACCGCAACAACGGGCAGCGCACGCTGCAGGCGATGGGCGAGCTGGACAAGGCGGTCGCCGTGGCACGGGCCTACGCCGCGTCGCACCGCGACACCCTCGTCGTGGTGACCGGTGATCACGAGACCGGCGGCCTGGCGGTCGAGGACGTCGACACCGAGGACGAGTCGGGGACCGGCACCTCCGCCGAGGACGGACCATTCCCGGTCAAGGGCACCGATTTCCAGTTCTACATCGACTGGACGACACCCCAGCACACCGGCCAGGGCGTTCCGGTCACCGCGTTCGGACCGCTCGCCGAGAAATTCACCGGCAAACATCCCAACACCTATGCGTACGACGTCCTGCAACCGATCCTGACCCGCTGAGCCAAGCAACCGACTGGCCGAGCAGCGAAGCGGCCAAGACAGCCGAGCGGCCAAGACAGCCGAGCGGCCAAGACAGCCGAGCGGCCAAGACAGCCGAGCGGCCAAGACAGCGCAGCGGCCGGGCCCCGGGGAGAGGGCCCGGCCGCACGCGCTCAGTTGACGGCCAGGCTCGACTTGGCCAGCTCGTACGCCGGGAGCACGTTGGCGTACTCGTCCGCACCGAACGGCGCCAGCTTGACCACCACGGCGCCCTTCGCGGTGTTCAGGGCGAAAGCCGAGTATTTGCTCTCGTGCTCCAGCACCTTGTTGTAAACCTCGTAGGTGACCTCGGCAGCCGCTTCCCCGCCGATGGTCACCTCCTTGTACTCCGCCTTCTTCAGCTCGGAGTTGCCGTTCTTGCGCGCCTCCGGGCTTTCCGACTCGACGAACTTCTCCAGGTGGCTGCGCGGGGTGCCCTTCAGGCCCGGTGCGAGGTGGACCCGCAGGAAGCCGACCTCACCGGCCGGTTTCGCGTCGATCTCGCACACCACCTCGAACGGGCCGATGCGGTAGAGCTCGGCGAGTTCACCCTGCTTGGCCAGGTCGACGGCGGACGGCTTCCAGAGGGCGACCAGGTCGAATGAGATCGGCAGTTCGCAGGCGCTGCCGGCCGGGCCCACCCGGGTGGTGGGCGTGCCGGGGGCGGCGGTCGGGGTGAGGGCCTCGGCGCAGACCTTCTCGAGGTCGGCGGCAGCGGCGTCCCACTCGGGGTCGTCGAGGGCGGTCGGGTCGGCGGCCTTGGACATCTTCTCGGCGGACCCGGCCTGGCGTTCCAGGGCGGCGCCCAGCGCCGGGTCGGTGGCCTTGGCGGCCTGTTCGCGGGCCTTCGCCGCGTAGTCGGTCAAAGCCTTTCGTGCCCCCGCGAAATCGTCCTTGGCCCCGCTGTTGATCGCGCTGCTCAGGATTTCCTTGAACAGCGCCCGGTACGGCTCGACCGCGGCCGTGCACTCGTCGGCCGACACCGACGTGCTCGCCGACGACGCGGGCGCGGCCACTTCGGCCGACGTCGTCTCGGCGGGCCCGCAGCCGGTCAAAAACAGCAGGGACGCGGCCACGGCCACGGCGGTGCGTTTCTTGGTGATCTCCACGAGGACCGAAGCTTAGACGGCGGGTGCGACAGGTCTCGGCGGAGACCCGCGGGACGACTCGGCGCAGTCACGCAGCGGAGTCACGCGACCAGCTGCCACCACGGGTCGACAGCGGGTGGCTCGTCCACGTTCACGCGCTCGCCCGGCCGCGGGATCGCCAGCCGTACGTCATGGTCCTTCGCCGCCCGCCAGGTGCGGTCGGCGGGGTCCGCCCAGGAGTGCAGCGCCAGGTCGAACGTCGCCCAGTGCACCGGGATCAGCAGCCCGCCGCGGACGTCGAGGTGGGCACGCACCCCGTCCTCGGGGAGCATGTGGATGTCCGGCCAGGCTTCGTCGTACGCGCCGACCTGAACCAGCGAGACGTCGAACGGACCGTGCGCGGTCCCGACGTCGCTGAAGCCGGGGAAGTAGCCGGTGTCGCCGGAGTAGAACGCCCGGTGCGCCGGGCCCTTGATCACCCAGCTGGCCCAGAGGGTCTCGTCGCGGTGCAGTCCGCGGCCCGAGAAGTGCCGTGCCGGGGTGGCGGTCAGCTCCAGCTCGCCGGCGCGGGTGCTCTCGTGCCAGTCGAGCTCGGTGATCCGGCCGGCCGGTACACCCCAGTGCTGCAGGTGCGCGCCGATGCCGAGCGGAACCACGAACCGGACGTCCTGGAGTGCGGAGAGTTCCTGGACGGTCGCCATGTCGAGGTGGTCGTAGTGGTCGTGGGAGATCACGACGGCGTCGATCGGGGGCATTTCGCGCAGGGTGATCGGCGGTTCGTGCAGCCGCTTGGGGCCGGTCAGGCGGCTGGGGGAGGCCCGGCGGCTCCACACCGGATCAAGCAGTACCCGGTGGCCGTCGAGCTCGACCAGCACCGAGGAGTGGCCGTACCAGGTCACGTGCAGACCGGCGGCGTCGCCGTCCGCTGGGCCGAGCAGGGGGACCGGCTGGTGCGGGCGGCGATCCTCGCGCCCGGTCATCGAGGCGAAGGCGACCCGGGGCATCGCGGCGAGGTTGGCGGTCGCGGTCGGCATGATGTTGCGGAACCTGCCGTGCGCGTACTGCATGGAGGATTCGATCCGGGCCAGGCGGGCGCCCGCGGGGCGCGCGCCGATCTGCGCGGACAGTTCGGTGATGGGCCAGACGTGTTTGTCAGTCACTGATCCGTCGTCCCTTTCTGCCGGGTTCGGGGGGCACCGAGCCACATCGGTACGCGAGCCACGCACTTGAGGGGTGGCAGAAACTCTTGACTTCGGCGGTGACTACGTAGACATTGTGACTACGTAGTCACCACGATGATCGGAGAACCGGTGGGAGACACGGGGTTGAAGCGCCACGGCCGGGACCGGCGTCCCGGCGGCAACGACGTCGCGCGCCTGGCCGGTGTCTCGCAGAAGACCGTCTCGCGCGTCTTCAACAACGAGCCGAACGTCACCACCGACACCCGCGAACGGGTGCTCGCCGCCGCGCAGCAGCTCGGATACCGGCCCAACGGAGCGGCCCGGGCCCTGCTCACCGGCCGCACCTACCGGCTCGGCGTCGTCGCGCTCGGCACCTCGCACTTCGGGCCGTCGTCGCTGCTGGTGGCGCTCGAGCGGGCCGCCCGCAGCATCAACTACGCGCTGAGCATCGCCAACTCCTTCGAGGACGACCCGTCCGGGCTGGCGGAGGCGGTCGACAACCTGCTCGCCCAGGGTGTCGACGCGATCATCCTCTCCGAGCCGGTCGACGACGGTGAGGAGCCGCTCGTGGTGGACGTGCCGGTGCTGACGCTGGGCGCGGCGCCGGTGGTGCACGCGCCGACCGTGCTGTCCGTGCGGGCGGCCGAGGGCGGTGACGCCGCAGCCGCCGCGACCAGGCACCTTCTGGACCTCGGCCACCGCACCGTCCACCACATCGCCGGGCCGCAGCGCTGGTGGGCCGCCCGGGAGCGGCTGGAGAACTGGCGTCACACGCTCGTCGCCGCGGGCGCCGACGTGCCGGAGGCCGCCGAGGGTGACTGGACGGCCGCCCGCGGGTACGAAATCGGCAAGGTCCTCGCCCGCGACCCGGGCGTCACAGCGATCTTCGCGGCCAACGACGAGATGGCGATCGGGGCCATCCACGCCCTGCACGAGGCGGGCCGGCCGGTGCCGGGCGAGGTCAGCGTCGTGGGCTTCGACGACATCCCGGTGGCCGCCCACGTCTGGCCACCGCTGACCACTGTCAGTTCCGACAACGCCGAGCTCGCCTCGGTGGGCCTGAACTACCTGGTCGACTACCTCAACCAGCCGGACAGCCCACCAGCACCGCCGCCCAAGCACGTGCACAACCTGGTGATCCGCGACTCGACAGCCCATCCGCCCGCAACAGAGAAGGGGGACACGCGGGCCTGACGAAAAAAGTCGGCCACACCCAGCGACGGATGCGGCCGACGTAGAAGCCACCCCGCTCCCGGCACCCAGCCTGCCAGCTGCGCCGGGAGTCGTCTCGACGTGCGCGAAAACGCTCGTCGACCAGCACGGAGGAGCTATCTCCCATGCCGACTTCCATTCAGCATCTTAACCGCCGCAGGTTGCTGGCAGTGACCGCAGCCGCCGTCGCGGCCGTCACTCTGGCCGCCTGCTCGGGCTCGTCACCCGGTCCCGCCGCGGCCCCGGCCGAGCCGGTCAGCCAGGCCGGCATCGACAAGGCCATGACGACACCGACCACGCTCACGTTCTGGACCTGGGTCCCGGACATCGACAAGGAGGTGGCCCTCTTCGAGAAGAAGTACCCGGCCATCAAGGTCGACGTCGTCAACGCCGGGCAGGGCCTCGACGCCTACACGAAGCTGCGCACCGCGCTGAAGGCCGGAACCGGAGCGCCGGACGTCGCCCAGATCGAGTACCAGTACATTCCGACCTTCTCGATCACCAAGAGCCTCGTCGACCTGCGGCCGTACGGCGCCGCGGCGAACCAGTCGAAGTTCGTCGACTGGACCTGGAGCCAGGTGACCGGCCCGAACGGCGAGATCCTCGCCTACCCGCAGGACACCGGCCCGATGGGCATGCTCTACCGCGCCGACCTCTTCGAGAAGCACGGCATCGACGTGCCGCAGACCTGGGACGACTTCGCCGCCGCCGCCCGCAAGCTGCACGCGGCCGATCCGTTGGTCCACCTGACCAACATGGCGGCCAACGAGACCGCCGGCTGGCACGGGCTGATGTGGCAGGCCGGCTCCAAGGCCTACACGGTCGACGGCACCACGCTCGGGCTCGCCGTCAACGATTCCGCCTCCAAGAAGGTGGCGAGTTACTGGGGCGGGCTGGCCGCGGAGGGTGTGGTCTCCACCGATCCGGACTTCACCGACAACTGGTTCCAGGGCTTCAACAGCGGCAAGTACGCCACCTGGCTGACCGCGGCGTGGGGCCCGGTCTTCCTCAGCGGCAGCGCGAAGTCGACGGCAGGCAAGTGGCGCGCGGCGCCGCTGCCGCAGTGGGACGCCGCCAAACCGGTCTCCGGGAACTGGGGCGGGTCCACGACCGCGGTCATCACCGGTACGAAGAACCCGATCGCCGCGGCGAAGTTCGCCGAGTTCCTGAACACCGATACCGAGACCACGACGATGTTCAGCACCGTCCAGAACTTCTTCCCGGCGACCAAGGGCCTGCTGGCGGACCCGTCGTTCACCGGCCTCAAGTCCGAGTTCTTCGGCGGCCAGGAGGTCAACAAGCTCTTCGCCGGGATCAGCGGCACCGTCGACGTCGGCTGGCAGTGGCCGCCGTTCCTCGACCAGGCGACGAAGGACTGGACCGAGACGGCCGGCAAGGCGCTCACCGACTCCGGCGATGTCGCCGCGGCCACCGACGTGTGGCAGTCGCGGCTCACCGCGTACGCGAAGGATCAGGGCTTCACCGTCAGCGCCGGCTGAACCGGCGGGTTTCCGCGCGCCCGGCGTGCCGGAAGCCCGCCACCGATCCCACCCCGCCCAAAGATGTGAGCTCTGCCATGACCACAAGGACGGCGCGCCGGCCGCAGGCCGGCAACCGCGCCTATCTCTTCATCACCCCGTTTCTCGTCTGCTTCGTGCTGCTGTTCCTGCTTCCTCTCGGGTACGCCGGATACCTCAGCCTCTTCAAGGACCAACTGGTCGGCGGCACCGTGTTCGTCGGGCTGGACAACTACGTGCGCGCGCTGCAGGACGAGCAACTGCTCGACGGCGTGCTGCGGGTCGCCCTGTTCTTCCTGATCCAGGTCCCGATCATGCTGCTGGTCGCGCTGGGTGTCGCCCTGGCCGTAGACAGCGGCCTGCTGCGGCTGGCGAACGTGTTCCGGCTCGGCGTCTTCCTGCCCTACGCCGTGCCGAGCGTGGTGGCCGCCCTGATGTGGAGCTACCTCTACGGTCCCGATTTCGGCCCGTTCACCCAGCTGGGCGAGCGCATCGGCTTCACGGCACCGCGGCTGCTCAGCGACGGCTGGATGCTCGCGTCCCTCGGCAACGTCGTCACGTGGGAGTTCGCCGGATACAACATGATCATTCTGTACGCCGCCCTGCGCACGATCCCCGCCGAGCGCTACGAGGCCGCGGCGGTCGACGGCGCCGGCCCCTGGCGGACCGCCTGGCACATCAAGATCCCCGCGCTGCGCCCGGCGCTGCTGCTCTGCCTCATCTTCTCGGTGATCGGCAGCTTCCAGCTGTTCGCCGAGCCCAACCTCATCCAGCGGCTCGCCCCGACGGTGATCAACTCGTCCTACACCCCGAACCTGTACGCCTACAGCCTCGCCTTCACCTCCCAGCAGGTGAACTACGCGGCAGCCGTCTCGTTCCTCCTCGGGTTCGTGATCCTGGTCGTCTCGTACGCGGTGCTGTTCCTGACCAATCGGAGGCCCCGCCGGTGACCACCCGCCGGAGCAACCTGCTCACCCTCGGCATGTCGGCGCTGCTCGTGTACTTCCTGTTCCCGCTCTTCTGGCTCGTCATCGCCGCCACCAAGAACACCGGCGACCTGTTCTCCACCTTCGGACTGTGGCTCGGCAACGACTTCTCCCTGCTCGGCAACATCCGCGCCACCCTCACCCACAACCACGGCGAGTACGCCCGGTGGATGGCGAACACCCTCGTCTACGCGGTCGTCAGCTCCGTCGGAGCGGCCTCACTCGCCACCTTCGCCGGTTACGGCTTCGCCCGTTACACCTTCCGCGGCCGCGGACCGCTGCTCGGCCTGATCCTGGGCACCATCATGGTGCCGACCACCGCCCTGGCCATACCCACCTACCTGCTGTTCAGCAAGGTTGCCCTGGTCAACACGCCGTGGGCGATCATCCTGCCGTCGCTGGTCAGCCCGTTCGGCCTGTTCCTGATGTGGGTCTACGCCCGGGACGCGATCTCCGACAGCGTCCTGGAGGCGGCCCGCATCGACGGCGCCGGCGAACTGGCGATCTTCTTCAGGGTGACGCTGCGCAGCCTCGTGCCCGGGTTCGTCACGGTGCTGCTGTTCACGCTGGTGGCGACGTGGAACAACTACTTCCTGCCGCTGATCATGCTCAACGATCCGAGCTACTACCCGATCACCGTCGGCCTCAGTTCCTGGTCGGCGCAGGCCGTCGGCGGCAACGGCTCGAACGCCGAGCTGCTGGCCTCGGTGGTGACCGGCTCCCTGCTGTCGATCATCCCGCTGATCGCCGCCTTCCTCCTGCTGCAGCGGTACTGGCAGTCCGGCCTGTCCGCGGGCGCTGTCAAGGAATGACTGGAGTTCGTATGCCTGAGCTGCCGAACCACGTCCTCTTCGGGGCGGCCTACTACCACGAGTACCAGCCCACCGACCGCCTCGAGCGTGACCTGGATCTGATGGCCGAGGCCGGTTTCACGGTCATCCGCGTCGGTGAGTCGGTGTGGTCGACCTGGGAGCCGGAGGAGGGCCGGTTCGACCTCGACTGGCTGTCACCGGTCCTCGACGGCGCCCACCAGCGGGGGATCGCGGTCATCCTCGGCACACCGACCTACGCCGTGCCGCCGTGGCTGGCCCGGCTCTACCCGGAGATCGCCGGGGAGCGGGCTTCCGGCAGGCCGATCCCGTGGGGCGCCCGGCAGGAGGTGGACTTCACCCACCCCGCGTTCCGGTACCACGCCGAGCGGATCATCCGCCGCATCGCCGGCCGGTACGCGGGGCACCCCGCGGTCATCGGCTTCCAGGTCGACAACGAGCCCGGCCTCGAACTGCTGCACAACCACGGGATCTTCCAGCGCTTCACCGACCACCTGCGCCACGAGTACGGGACGGTCGAGAACCTCAACCGGGAGTGGGGTCTGGTCTACTGGTCGCACCGCCTGTCCACCTGGGCCGACCTGTGGCGTCCCGACGGCAACGCCCAGCCTCAGTACGAGCTCGCCTGGCGCGGATTCCAGGCCCGGCAGACCGAGGAGTTCATCACCTGGCAGGCCGGCATCGTCCGGGAGTACGCGACCGGGGCGCAGTTCGTGACCACCTGCCTGGCGTACGACCGGCCCGCCCTGGACGACGACCGGCTCTCCGAAGCCCTCGACATCACCGCCGCCAACGCCTACTACGTCATGCAGGACGGGCTCGCCCTGCCGGACCGGCGTACGCCGGCGCAGACCTGGACCACCGACGGCACCTGGGCGCTTTACCTGAGCGCCGACCGGATGTACTCGTCCAAGCAGGCCCCGTTCCTGATCACCGAGACGAACGCCTCGCACATCGGCTTCTCCTGGGACAGCCGGCCCGCCTACGACGGCCAGTGGCGCCAGGCCGCCTGGGCGCTGGTCGCCCGCGGCGCCCGCATGATCGGCTACTGGCACTGGCACACGCTGCACTTCGGCACCGAGACCTACTGGGGCGGCATCCTCCCGCACAGCGGCGAGCCGGGCCGCACCTATGCCGAGCTGGCCCGGCTCGGCGGCGAGTTCCAGCAGGCCGGTGAGCTTGTCGCCGGGCTGACGCCGGACGCCGACGTCGCCCTGCTCTTCTCCGTGCCCACCCGCTGGATCATGCAGAAGTACCCAGCTCTGTCCCATCCCGACGGGACCCCGGACGAGCGCGCCTATCAGGGGCTGGTCGAACCGTTCTACCGCGGGGCCTTCGACGCCGGGCTTCAGGTACGGGTGGTGCACGCGACCCGGCTCCCGGAGATCGCCGAGGCCGTCCGGCAGTTCCCGGTGCTGATCGCGGCCGGCCTGTACCTGACCGACGACGAGACGCTGGACTGGCTGCGCGACTACGCGGCGGCCGGCGGCCACCTGATCCTCGGGCCGCGTACGGGTTACGCCGACCAGGAGGCACGTGCTCGTACCGACCGCATGCCGGCCCGTCTCGCCGAGGCCGCCGGCGCCTGGTACGACGAGTTCAGCACCATCCACACCCCGGTCGAGGTGACCTCGGCCGACCCCGGTGCGCTGCCGATTCCGGACGGTTGTGCGGCGACCCGCTGGGTCGACGGGCTCACCGTGGACGGTGCGACGGTTCTCGCCCGGTACGAGCACCCGCACCTCGGCCGCTGGCCGGCCATCACGACCCGGGTGACCGGCCGGGGACGGATCACCTACGTCGGCACCGTGCCGAACCCGGAACTGGCGGAAGCTGTCCTGCGGTGGGCGGGCTTCGGGCGTACCCCTGCATGGAGCGACCTTCCCGCGACCGTGACCTCGACCGGAGCCACCGCTGCCGACGGAAGTCGGCTGCGTTTCGTGCACAACTGGTCCTGGACGCCCGCCGCCTTGAGCGTGCCGGTCGACTGCCGTGACGTGCTCACCGGCAAGCCACTCGCGGCCGGCACCGACCTTGAACTCGCCGCGTGGGACGTCCGCGTCCTCGTCGAGCAGCAAGCCCCGGCCGCACCGTCCTCGCGGCCCGGCGGAAAGGAACAGTCATGAAGGTTCACCTGAGAAGAGCGGCTGCGGTACCGATCGCCCTGCTGCTCGCCGTGGCCTGGGCGGCGCTACCCGCCCGAGCCGCGAGCCCGACACCGCAAACGCTCTACCAGCTCCCCGGCAACGCGCAGTGCACCAAGGGCTTCGGCAACTGCGTGGTCTATCCGAAAGCAGCCGCCCTGCCGAGCGGCCGGCTGGTGGTCGCGTTCGAGAAGGCGACGGTCGGCCCGACCGGCAGCGCGGTCCGCCAGGTCATCCCGGTCCACCGCAGTGACGACGACGGCAAGACGTGGCAGTGGCTGTCCGACGTCCCGGCGCCCGCGTTCGCGTCCAGCAACCCCGCTCACGCGAAGTACACGAGCAGCTGGACCAACCCGTACCTCTACGTCCTTCCGCAGAACGTCGGCAGCCTGACCGCCGGCACGCTGCTGCTGTCCAGCGTGGTCAGCGGCGAGGACGTCTATTTCACCGAGCAGAAGGCGGCGAATCCGAGCTGGACGCCGACGAACGACGGTGACCGCCGCGACATGGCGATCGCCCTCTACTCCAGCACGAACCAGGGTGCCTCCTGGAACTTCCTCAACATCGTCACGACCGGCGGCTGGCAGGGTGGCAGCGCGGGCGCCGTCGGCCAGCGGATCGCGAATGCCAACACCTATCGGCAGGTCGACCCGGTGTGGGAGCCCTACCTGATGGTGTACGGCAATCAGCTTGTCGCCTACTACTCCGACGAGAACGACTACACCGGCTACAACACGTCCACCGGCGTTCTGACGCAGCGGGCCGACAACGGGACGGCCGGCGACTCGCACGGGCAGATCCTCGCCCACCGGACCTGGAACGGCAGCACGTCCAGCTCGTGGAGCGCACCCGTGCTGGACGTCGCCGGGCTCACCCAGAACGCCGGTGGGGTCAACCAGATCGGCGGCGGGCGCCCGGGCATGCCCAACGTCGTGCCGACCAGCGACGGCCGGTGGCTGCTGACGTACGAGTACTTCGGTGGCGGCGACAACGTGCACTACAAAGTCTCGTCGAACCCGCTCGACTTCCACTCGGTCGGCGGCGCTGCCGGAACCAACATCACCGCTCTGCCGGTCACGTCGGGGTCGCCCGCGGTCGCGCCGGGGGGAAGTCCCGTTGTCATCCGCCTGCCGGACGGGCGGCTGATCTACAACTCGAACGGCAGCGGCGATGTGTGGGTCAACCCGAGCGGCAGCAGTACGGGCGCGTGGACCCGGCAGCTCACCACTGTGGAGGCGGGATACAGCCGGAACCTGACGTACGTGCCGCGGACCGGGCGGGTGCTGATCGTGACCGGACTCACCACCATCCGGCACGCGGATCTGGACTTCGGGCGCTCGGCGGGGGCGTACTACAAGCTGGTCAACCGCAGGAGCGGGAAGGTTCTCGACACGAGCGGTGCGGGGCTGGCCGACGGTACGAACCTGGTGCAGTGGGGTGACAACGGCGGTCACAACCAGCACTGGCACGTCGCCGACATCGGCGGTGGCTATCGGACGCTGCTCAACCGGAACAGCGGGCGGGCGGTGTCGATCTGGCAGACCGGTACTGCCGACGGGGTACGGGCTGTGCAGTGGGTGGAGAACGGCGGGTTCGATCAGGCGTACACGGTCGAGCCGGTCGGCGCCTACTACGAGGTTCGCGCCCGGCACAGCGGCAAGCTGCTGACCGTCACGGGCGGTTCGGCGGCCGACGGCGCCCAGGTCATCCAGTGGCCCGACCAGAACCTGACCGAACAACAGTGGTCGATGGTTCCGGCCTGAACCAGGTGAGCGGGGCCACCGGCGACGAGCCGGTGGCCCCGGGTAACACTTTGTGCCTTCCGGCGATCGGCCCCGGCGTGCCAGGGTGAGTCATGGTCAGCACCTGGATACCTGTGGAGCGGCGGTGGCTGGGACTCGACCGGCGTACCCTGCTCCCCGGCTTCGTCGTCCTGTTCCTCGCGATCGCACTGCGCGGGCTCCTCCCGCTGATCGATCAGGCGGTCCCCGGCAACGACGTGATCAAGCCGGGCGATCGGATCAACCTGGACGGTGGCCTCACCGTCACGCCGCCGGTCGGGTGGCAGCTGACCGACGGCATCCTGGTCGGCGAGAACACGGTGCAGCCCGGTGCCGGTTCGCCCACCGCGTCGGTCGTGCAGAAGGGCGTCGGCGCGCAGATGCGGGTCGCACCCTTCAGCGGCGACGCCGAAGCCCTGCTGGACCAGGTGATCAGCAACGACAGCAAGTCCGGCCAGCAGCCGCAGTTCGCTGTCACCGGCAACCGCGGATCGGTGACGGCGACCGGCGGCATCACCGGCGCGGTCGAGGACTACACCAGCACCTCCGGCGACGGGATCCTGGCCGCCTACACCTTCACCGACGGCCGGGGCCTGGTCGTCAACGTCATCGGCACCGGCAACCAGCTCGCCGCCCACTCCGCCGAGATCGACGCGATGCTGCGCAGCGTGAGCCTTCAGGAGCAGTCGTGACCACCACAGTCGACACCGCCGTGACCTCCCGCGCCGCCGCCCTCGACGCGTCCGGCTGGGGCATCCGCTTCCGGCTGGTGCAGGTACGCAACCTGTGCTTCTGGGTGTTCGCCGTCGGAGTCCTCGGCGGCATCTACGAGATGTTCCGCTACTACGGTCCCGGCATCAGCTCCTACGGCACCGGCCTGCGCCTCGGCGTCGTCGCGTTCGGCATCTACACCGTGCCGTGGCTGATCCTGCTGGCGTACCACAACCGCTACACCCGCCTGCCCGGCAACCTGCTGCTCGCCGCGTTCGCCTGGGGCGCGGCCGCCGCCACGTTCTGGATCGCGCTGCCGGCCAACGGCGCGTTGCTGTCGCTCTACGGCAAGGCGTTCGGCCAGGCGTGGGTCAGCGACTGGGGCGCCGGTCTGACCGCCTCGATCAACGAGGAGATCGCCAAGGGACTCGCGCTCATCCTGATGATCGGGCTCGCGCCCCGGCTGGTCCGCAGCCCCTTCGACGGTTTGATCATCGGTGCCTACACCGGGCTGGGATTCCAGATCTCCGAGGACATTCTGTACGCCTACAACAGCACCGCCGGCAACTTCGGCGCCGACCAGGCCGGCTCGGTCTGGTCCATCGTGCTGGCCCGCAGCACGTCCGGACTGTTCGGCCACGTCCTGTTCAGCGCGGTCTTCTGCTCCGGCATCATGTGGCTGCTCGGCCGCGGCGAGCGCAGCCACCGGCTCCGCGGAGTGTTGCTGATGCTGGGCGCGATGGCGGCACACGGCCTGTGGGACAACATGAGCGCCCTCGGCTGGCAGCTGGCCGGAAACTTCGGGGTCCTACTGCTGTGGATCATCGTCCTGCCGGGGGCCGACCTGCTGCTGTTGTGGCTCGCGTTCCGCCTGGCCGTACCCCAGGAGCAGGCCTGGCTGCGCGCCATCCTGGCGCCGGAGACCGAGACCGGGCTGCTGACCGAGGCCGAGGTCACGGCCGCCGCTGGTGGCTGGCGAACCCGCCGCCGCTACCGCAGAGCCCAGTCCGGCCACCACGGACGGCAACGGGCCAAACACCTCCTCGCCGCCGCCAACGACCTCGCCGAGGAGATCGCCCAGGCCGGCGGCCACAACACCCAGCGAGTCGACCACGCCCGCTCCGAAATCACCCGCCTCCGCACCACCTGACCCCGCTCACGCCCAGCCGGTTGGGTCGGCTGGCGCTCAGGGGTGCTTTTCCCAAGGCCGCGAAGTTAAGGGGTTTTGGTGGGTGGCAACACTCGTCCGGTGGATATGAGTGCATAAGGAACGGGACCT
>NZ_JBHTDO010000049.1:0-70946 GCF_042666575.1 Actinoplanes sp. GCM10030250
GCGGGCCATCCACCCCACCCAACCAAATCCCCAACCGCTGCCTAACAACTGAGCCAAACCAAAAAGCAACAGGCTCCAGGACGTTGGTAGAAGCGCACGGAACGTCAATGTGTGCGCTGGTCAGCCCTACGACAAGCGCTGCAACGGGGGTGGACGCGCACGGACGCCTCAACGTGTGCGGCGGCCCGGGGAATGAGGAAGCCCGCCGTCCGGAGGGGACGGCGGGCTTGAGTGGTGGGTCGGTCAGCTGGTTTCGCCGGCGAGGCTGAAGCTGCCGAGGCGGTTGATGGCGGCGACCGTGCACACGATCACGAAGACAGCGCTCATCACGGCCGCGGTGGTGATGCCGACCTGGGCGGTCAGGATGGTCGTCGGGGAGAGCTTGTCGGCGATGGTGATGACGTACTGCTCGATGGAGAGCACCCGGGTCCCGCTGAGGAAGCGGCCGAGGAGCCCCTCCCACACCAGGATGTACACGAGCCCGAGCAGAACCGGGCGCCGGGTGACGAGGCTGAGCAGGACGAACAGGGCGGAGTAGGCGAACGACCCGGCCACCGCCGCGACCGCGAGGGCGCCGCCGAGCGAGGCGGAGCCGGCCATCAGGCCCACGAAGAAGAGCGGGACCGAGGTGGTGACAGCGGTGGTGACCGCGGCCACGCCGTACTTCGCGATGATGATGTCGCGGCGGGGCAGCGGCTTGGTCAGGATGTGGACCAGCGTGCCGTCGTCCACTTCGGAGCCGAGGACGCCGGTGCCGACGATCAGGGCGATCACCGGCAGGACGACAGCGAAGCCGAGGCCGACGATGACGGCCTGGCCCCACTGGTCCGGTGACAGGTCGTAGGCCCGGCAGATGGCGGCCAGGCCGACGAGAAGCAGGGGCAGCGGCAGGAGCAGCAGCGCCCGGCGCCGGCCGAAGAGGCCGCGCGCCGTGATCATTGCGACGGTCGACATCAGGCCTCCAGCAGGTAGGAGAAGACGCTCTCCAGGGACTCGTCGGACGGGACCAGCTTGTGCAGCCGGATTCCCTGGTCCAGGGCGATGCGCGGCAGCGCGCGGGTGAAGCTGCCGTAGTCGGACGCCCGGACCGTGAGGCCGCCGGACTCGATCTCGATGCCGGCCACCGACTTCTCGCCGATCAGGGCGACGGCGAGCCGGCGGTCGTCGGAGCTGCGCAGCGCGAAGACGTGCGGCCGGTTCGTCATCAGCCGCCGGATCTTGCGGTAGTCGCCGGAGGCCGCGAGCCGCCCCGCCACGATCACCTGGACCAGGCCGGCGACCTGCTCGACCTCTTCCAGGATGTGCGAGCTGAACAGGATGGTGTGCCCGTTGTCGCCGAGCCGGTGCAGCAGCTCCATCATGTGCATCCGCTGGCGCGGGTCCATGCCGTTGAACGGCTCGTCGAGCAGCAGCACCCGCGGCTCGTGCACGAGCGCTGCGGCGACCCGGGTGCGCTGCCGCATGCCCTTGGAGAAGGTGCCGATCCGGCGGTCGGCGGCGTCGGTCATCTCGACCAGTTCCAGCGCGCGGCGGGCGGCACCGGCCGGGTCGGGCAGCTTCTGCATCTTGGCGCAGGCGAGCACGAACTGTTCGGCGGTGAGGAAGGCGTGCACCGCCTCCCGCTCGGTGACCAGGCCGAGATCGCGGTAGACGGCCGGGTTGCGCCAGGTCGGCTTGCCGTCGACGGTCACCGTGCCCCGCGACGGGGCCAGGAAACCGGCCATCATGTGCAGGATCGTGGTCTTGCCGGCGCCGTTGGGCCCGAGCAGGCCGGTGACGCCGGTGCCGAGCGACATGGTGATGTCGTTGACCGCGACGACGTTGCCGTACCAGCGGGTCACGTTGGCGAGGTCGACGACGCTGGTGGCGGCGCCGGTCTCGGCCGCGAGGGTTTGGGTCGTCACAGCGAGGCCACCTTCCGGTAGCGGGCGAGCAGCAGCAGGAGGCAGACGGCGATCAGGCAGACCGCCTCGATGGCGTAGATCGGGCCGAACTGTCCGACGTTGAACTCCATCTCCGGGTTGCTGTCGGACAGCCAGGCGCCGACACCGGCGATCACTGTCATCGGGCTGACCAGGCCGGCCAGATGGTTGGCGGTGGTCGACGGGAGCACGCTGAGCACGCCGACAACGGGGGTGGTGAGCAGGAACACCGCGACGATGCCGCCGGCCGCGAAGGCCTGCTTGCCGGTCAGCGAGGCGATCAGCAGGCCGATGCCGCTGAACAGCAGCGCCCAGAGCAGGCTGTAGCCCCAGCCGGGCACCAGGTCGAGGAACTCGTTCCACACCCCGCGGGCGCCGGTCTTGGTGGTGAACGCCGCACCCAGGAACATGATCAGCTGCGGTACGCCGAGCAGCAGCCACACCGCGGTGACCATGGCGGCGAACTTCGCCAGCACGTAGTCGGCGGCCCGCAGCGGCCGGCTGAAGTAGAGCGGAAGCGTGCCGGACCGGAAGTCGCGGGACATCAGCTGGGGCGCGAGGATCGCGACGAAGAAGATGATCAGCCAGCTCATCTGGTCGTCGAACTGCACGTAGGTGAAGATCACCTCGCCCAGCTGGGAGCGGACCGCCGCCAGGATCACGGCGACCAGCAGAAGGATGCCGACCACCATCCAGGGGAAGATCTTCGCCTTGGCCGAGCGGCCCAGCCCGAACGCGGAGCGCAGGCCGTGCACGTAGAGCGCGGTCAGCGCGGCCCGGCGACCCAGGCGCGGCCCGGTGTAACGCTGGTATCCGATGTCATGGATGACGCCTGCCTCAGACATCGGCGGTCTCCTTCGCGGTGAAGAGCTCGGCGACCCGGTGCCGGCGCTGGTCCAGGCGGTGCAGGGAGAGGTCGAGGTCGCTCACCGCGCGCAGGATGCGGTCGTACGACGCGTCCGACTCCATCGGCACGAGCAGCAGCCGTCCCTCGCGGGTGACCGTCAGGCCCATTCCGGTCAGTGCGGCGGCCAGTTCGTCCGTACCCTCGCTGACCTCGACAGCAAGCACGTCGGAGGCCGCCGTCATGCTCGAGATGCGGTCGGCGCGAAGCAGCCGGCCGCCCTCGATCGCGATGAGCGAGTCACAGATCCGCTCCACCTCGCCGAGCAGGTGGGAGCAGACCACGACGGAGATGCCGAACTCGTTGCCGATCCGGTGGATCAGGGTGAGCATGGCGTCCCGGCCGGCCGGGTCGAGGCCGTTCGTCGGCTCGTCGAGCAGCAGCAGGTCGGGGTCGTGCACGAGCGCCTGTGCCAGCTTGACCCGCTGCTTCATGCCGGTCGAGTAGCCGCCGATCTGGCGGTAGCGCTCCTCATAGAGGCCCACGTGTCGCAGCGCCTCGGAGGCGCGCTCCCGGGCGGCGGTGCGCGGCAGCCCGCTCATCCGGCCGAGGTGGGTGACGAACTCGGAGGCCGAGACGTCGGGGGGAAGGCAGTCGTTCTCCGGCATGTAGCCGACGCGTGCGCGGACCTGATCGGTCTGTTCGACCGGGTCGAGATCAAAGACGCGGACGCTGCCGCTGCTGGGCGGCAGAAGCCCGAGCATGATCTTGATGAAGGTGCTCTTACCGGCACCGTTGGCGCCGACGAGCCCGATGACGCCCTCGTCGACCGCGACGGTCAGGTCGGCGAGGGCAGTCACCCCGCCGCCGTACGTCTTGGTCAGCGCCTCCGTAGCGATGATGGTCACAGCGTCAGCGTAAAGAGCCCTGTCATCAAGCCGGATCGGGTTTTACCCCGAGATGCCCCTGAGGAGTCTCAGCTGACTCTCAGGTTTCCGGGACAGCCGCCGTCCGAGATTCTGGGCCGGAATCTCCACGTAGCGGAAGACCAGGTGGGCGCTCAGGAGCACCACCGCGAGGTATCCGGCCAGCGCCGGCGCCTGGAGCAGCACGGATCGCTCGGTGATGTCCGGCAGCACCTTCACGAAGACGACGAGCAGCGGTAGGTGCAGCAGGTACACCGAGTAGCTGATCCGGCCGAGCCACATCGCCACCGGCGGCATCGCGCGGTGCCGTAGCGCGAATCCGACAGCGAAGCCGGCCGCGGCGATCAGCAGCGTCGTGATCCAGACCCGCCGGCTCTGGCCGGGCGTCAGATACCACCAGCCGCCCGCCATCCAGCTGGCCGTCACGAAAACCAGCACTCCCCCGCCGAAGATCGTGGACATCTGGCCGTGATGCATCCGGTAGATCACCGTGCCGGCGAACATCACCGCCATCAGCAGCAGCGTCTGCCAGGTGTCGCGAGCCGTCGACTGGCCGCCGTTGAGCAGCGGGATGAGCAGCATCGACACGCCGACGACCGAGGCGGCCAGGATCAGGCGGCGGCGCCCGTCGACGGCGGCGGCGATCACGGCGATCAGGCAGAGCAGGACCGTGACGGCGACCAGGTAGCGCCGGTCGATGCCGCCGGTGAGCAGGTCGCGGGGCAGGTCCGGGCCGGCCACCAGGGCGATGCCGGCGGCCAGGCAGGCGATCCAGGCGCTGCGCCGGTGCAGGCCGAGACCGAACAGGCCGGCCACGATCAAATAGAAGATCATCTCGTACGAGAGAGTCCAGTACACCCCGACCACGTTGGGGATGCCGAGCAGCCCCTGGGTCATGCTGAGGTGCCCGAGGACGACGCCGAGGGGATCCCGGCTCAGCGGTTCCGGCACGGCCTGCACGCCGGTGGCGAACAGGGTCAGAACCAGCAGCACCGAGACGGCCCACGCCGGGTAGAGCCGGAGGATCCGGGACACCCAGAACTTGCGCAGGTCACCGTGCCGTTCCAGGGACATCGGGATCACATAGCCGCTGACCAGGAAGAACAGCACGACACCGGACTTGCCGACGTCGACGTGCCGGTGCAGATCCTGCAGGTCGGCGATCGCCCGTGGCCCGAGGTGCCACCAGACGACCGCCATGGCGGCCACTCCCCGCAGGGAGTCCAGCCACGCCATCCGTTGCATAGG
Source organism: Actinoplanes sp. GCM10030250 (assembly GCF_042666575.1). Lineage (NCBI taxonomy): Bacteria > Bacillati > Actinomycetota > Actinomycetes > Micromonosporales > Micromonosporaceae > Actinoplanes > Actinoplanes sp. GCM10030250. Next base: position 4,941 of record NZ_JBHTDO010000049.1, read on the forward strand.
TTCCCGTCCCGTTGGTCCGGAGCAGGAACCTATGCAGGCGGAAAGGACCTGTGGATGCGCACAGATGACGGTGTGCGGACGCGCGGTTTAACAGCGCGTTCAGCTCACGGCCACCTGGAACACCGGCAGTTTGCCGAGCCGGCGGTATTCGCGCAGCGCAGCCGGGGTGCTGTCGACCGAGGAGTCCTGCCCCTTGTGGTTGCCCGGCGTCTCGAAATGGACCATCGCCTTGATGCCCGGGAAGTCCTTGATCTGGTCGCCGACCTCGCGGTAGAAGTCCGCCATGTGGCTCGGGTTCCGCTTGGAGAACCAGACACCCCACTCGGCGATCATCAGCGGCTTCCCCGGGTGCTTGGCGCGGACCCAGTTGTAGAAGCCGGGCCAGCCGGGCTTGCTGGCCGAGCGCCGGTTGAGCAGTTCGTTGAAGTCGCCGTGGCCGTAACCGGGGTCGCTGTAGGAGTAGGTGTCGAAGCCGATCCAGTCGACCACGTCGTCACCCGGGTACATGTCGCTGAACCAGCTCTTCGTGGTGTGCGGGACGTACGCCATGTGCACCAGCACGGTGACCACGTTGGTGGCGCCCTTGGCCCGGAGGCGCTTGACGACGTGCCGGAACATCGCGGCGTAGTCACGGGCGGTGAAGCCGGAGCCGGCACTCTCGCGTACCTGATCCTCGGCCTCGTGGTGCACGGCGAAGAAGAAGCGCTCGCGGTAGTTCTTCTTGAGGTGCACGGCGAGCCGGTCGAGGAACTCGTCGGTCCGCTTGTCCCCCTTGGCGATCTTGGCCCAGGTGGTGCTCTCCGGCTTCCAGTTGAGCAGCAGGATCCGCTTCCGGCCCGGCTCACGGGCGATCGCGATCTCCTGCGGCGTCGGGAAAACCTGCCGCGTGCCGCTGTGGTACGCGTGGAAGATCGCCTGGTGTCGCCCGGTTTTGCGCTCGAACTCGGCGAGCGCCCGGACGCTCTTCTCCTCGGTGTGCGCACCGGGTGCCACGCCCCAGAGGACACCGCAGGTCGGCACCAGCTTCGAACCGGTCCGGCACTTGCGGCTCGGCTTCGCCCGGTCATGCCGCGGCAGTTCGTACCTGGCCGGTACACCGCCGAGCAGCGGTCCCGCCATGCCCCGCAGGACCGGCGCACGGTAGGTACGCAGCACGGGATCGGGCAGCCCGGAGTACCGGGGTGCCGACGCGATGCCGCTCGGCGCGAGAACACGCAGCGCCGGGCTGGACAGTGTCGGGTCGGGCAACGTGGGGCCGGGCAGCGCGGGCCCGGATGGGGAGGGGTCGGCCAGCGAGGGGTCCGGCAGCGCGCCGTGCCGCTGCGGTGAGACCCCCGGTACCGCGTGGCCCGGCAGCGGCGGGCTCATCAGCGGGATCTGTACGCCGGTGCCTGCGACGGTCGGATCGCCTGCCGTGCCGTAGGGCAGGCCGATCTGGTCGACGCCGCCGGTCCATGCCCAGGCGAGCGTGGCGGACACCGACATGACGAATGCCGTGGTCAGGGCGCCGAAATGGAGGAGTCGGGAACGGGTCTGTCTCACAGTTGCCCAGTATCAAAGGATCATCCGTACTTGTCTAGTTAAACACGATTTAAACCCATTTAGACCTTCCGTGTCTTTCGCGTTGGTCGCCAAAAGATCCGCACCAGACCGAGAGCCCGTCTCGACCGCCGCGATCGAGGCTGCGAAACTGTCCCCCAAATCGTGTAGGGGGATTCGAAGTGAATGGTTCGGTACTGCCGGAGGACGTTCTGCGGGACGCGCCTTCCTTCACGCCGCGTCCCTACGAACTGGCGGACCTCGAACTGCTGCTCTCCGGGGCGTACGCACCGCTGACCGGCTTCCTCGGTCGTGCCGACCTGGCGTCGCTCGCCAGGCGCGGCCGGCTCGCCGACGGCACACCGTGGCCGGTGCCGGTCACCTGCGAGGTCCCGGCCGAGCTGGCGTCGGTGCTGGACCTGGCCGACCCGCGGCGCCGCACCGTGGTGCTGACCGACCCGGAGGGCGCGCCGGTCGCTGCCATCGAGGTCACCGACGCCTGGCCGACCGGCGAGCAGAGGTACGCGATCGCCGGCCCCGTGCGCCGGATGGGTGACGGCGGGCACGGCCCGTTCCAGCGGTTACGGCGTACCCCGGCCGAGGTGACGGCCCTGCTCCCACCCGGGCGCGTCCTGGGCGTGATCGCCGACCGGCCGCTGCACCGGCCGCAACTGGCGCAGATCGCCCACGCCGCGCGTACGCTCGCCGCCCACCTGCTGATCCTCATCCCGGTCAGCGGCCCCGGCCCGGACGGCCTGCCCCCCGAGTCGCTGGTCCGCTCGATCTTCGCCGCCCGTGACCGGATGCCACCGGCCACCGTCGTCGCCGTCCCGCTGATGACCCGCCGCGACGAGATGCGCGACGCCCTGCTGCGCGCCCGCGTGGCCCAGGCGTACGGCGTCACCCACGTCCTGTCCACCGGCGACACGCTCTCCGGCGCCGGCCTGCGTGTCCTGGTGCCGCGCGAGCTCGCCTACGACAACCGGGACGGCCAGTGGCGCTGGCGCGACGACATCCCGCCGCGCAACCGCCGCCTGGCGATGACCCCGGCCGAGATCGACGACCTGCTCGATCGCGGCTTCCCGCTGCCGGAGTGGCACACCCCGCCGGCCGTGGCCAAGGAGCTCGCCCGGGTCCGGCCGCCGCGCCGCCACCGCGGCCTGGTGGTCTTCTTCACCGGCCTGTCCGGCTCCGGCAAGTCGACGATCGCCCGCAACCTGGCCGACGCCATGCGGGAGAACGGCGAGCGCACCATCACGCTGCTCGACGGCGACGTGGTGCGCCGTGAGCTGACGGCGGGCCTGGGCTTCAGCAAGGCCGACCGGGACCGCAACGTCCGCCGCATCGCCTGGGTCGCCGCCGAGGTCGGCCGGCACCGGGGCATGGCCGTCGCCTGCCCGATCGCGCCGTACGAGGCGGCCCGTGCGGCAGCACGGCGGATGGCGGTGGAGGCCGGCGCCGGGTTCGTCCTGGTGCACGTCAACACACCGCTCGAGGTCTGCGAGGCCCGCGACCGCAAGGGCCTGTACGCACGCGCCCGTGCGGGTCAGCTGCGCGGCATGACCGGCATCGACGACCCGTACGAGGAGCCGCCGAACGCCGAGCTGACCATCGACACCACCACGATCACCGTCCCGGACGCTGTCGAAATGGTCCTCGGTTACCTGGTGGAGAGCGGCTGGGTGGAGCCCAAACTCACTTAGACCATCACTCTCGGCGGGAGTTGGCGTTACCCCCTCTGGGGCGAAACGCCCGAAAGCTGGCGCACCCCACGGGGCGAATCGCCCAAGCTGGCAACACTCTCACTCCTCCCGGAAGGGCCGCCGAGATCTGATGGAAGCGTCTCGTCCCACGTCCGCCGACGTCTCGCAATACCTCGGCGCGTTCCGCCGACACTGGTGGATCGCCCTGGTGGCGACGGGGGCGGGCCTGAGCGCGGGCACGGTCCTGTCGCAGACGATGCCGAAGGTGTACGAATCGTCCACCTCGGTGCTGGTGCAGTCTGTCGATCAGGACACCAACGCGCAGGGTGGACGGACCAAGGGCTCGGTGAACCTCGACACCGAGGCCCAGCTCGTGGGCTCCGGCGCGGTCGCCGTGAAGGCCGCCGCCCTGATGCGTTCCGCCCAGTCGCCGCTCGAACTGGCCCGCTCCGTGTCGGTGCAGGTACCGGCCAACACCACCGTTCTGGTGATCACCTATCGGGCCGGCAGCCCGGCCGAGGCGCAGTCCGGGTCGCACTCGTTCGCCGAGGCGTACCTGCGCAACCGGGAGGAGACCGCCCGGGCGCAGCTGGACCGCCAGATCCGGTCGCTCAACCTCAAGGTGAAGCAGCTGACCGGTGCGCTGACCGGGATCAACACGAAGCTGGCCGCCGCCGCTCCGGGCAGCTCGACCGCGAGCAACCTGCAGAGCCTGCGGAACAACTCGCAGAACCAGCTCAACTCGCTGACCGGCCGGCTCAACGAGCTGACCACCACCATGGTCGGTGGCGGCAGCATCATCAGCGACGCCCGCGTGCCGGAGCGCCCGACCAGCCCGAACACCCTGCTCAACGTGGGTACCGGTGGCATGATCGGGCTGCTGCTCGGTCTCGCCCTGGCCTATCTGCGGGAGCGGTTCGACCGTCGGCTGGTCACCGCGACGGACGTCCGGGACCGCGGGCGCGTACCGGTGCTCGCCGCGCTGGACGAGCGCAGCACCCCGCACTTCGAGGACGTGGTGCAGCCGTACGGGCCGGGCGGGCGGGTCTTCAACCGGCTCCGCAACGAGGTGCTGGCCAGCCTGGAGAACGGCGACCAGATCATCGTGGTGACCGGTGCCAGCCGTGGTTCGGCGAGCACGCTCGTCGCCGCGAATCTGGCGGTGGCCTTGGCCCGTACCGGAAGTGATGTCGTTCTGATCGGTGCCCACCTGCCGGACAGCGTGGTGGACGTCGCGCCGCTGGCCCGGATGCTCGGTGTCTCGGCCGTGCCCGGTCTCTCCGACCTGCTGGCCGGCCGGGTCGGCCTCGGCCGTGCGCTGCAGCGCACGCCGCGCATCCCGTCGCTGCGGGTGATCACCACGGGTGGTGCCGCGACGGCGGCCGGGCTGATGCAGTCGCAGCGGCTCAGGGACACCCTGGAGGCGCTGCGCCGGCAGAGCCAGTACGTCGTGATCGAAGCGCCCTCCACCAGCAGCAGCGCCGACGCGCAGAGCCTGGCCAGCCTCGCCGACGCCGCCATCCTCGCCGTCGAGCTGCGCCGCGCCCGCCGCCCGGCCCTGCTCGACGCCACCGAACAGCTCCAGCGGGTCGGCACCCGGCTGCTCGGCGCGGTCGTGCTGCCGCGGCTGGCCCCGATGCGGCCCGGTGCGGCCATGACGACACCGGCCGTGACCCTGCCGCCGCCGATGACCGATGTCGGCGAGGGCCCGACCCAGCAGATCACGTTCGCCGAACGCGAGCCCGCGGCCGTCCGCCAGCGGCCGCCGGGCCCGGACAGCAACGACGCCACCGCGGTCATCGACCTCTCCAACGCCGGCACCGCGGACGGCGACGAGAAGTGACGACGGTCGCGGCGCCCCTGCCCGCCGGACCGGCCCACCGCACCGTCAAGAACCGCACGCTTCCGGCCTGGCCGGTGGCGGGGGTCCTGCTGCTCTATCCGGTGTGGTGGGCGCTCGGCCTGGGCGTTCTGATCTTCCCGCTGATGGCCGTGCCGATGCTGTTCCTGCTGGTGCGGCGCCGGGCGGCCGGGCGGCCCCTGCGGCTGCCACCCGGCTTCGCCTGGTGGGCGATCTTCCTGCTTGCGGTGCTGGTGAGCATCGCCGCGCTGGGCGCGGACCCGGCGGGCACGGTGGTGGAGCGGGCGAGCGGACGGCTACCGGCCGTCGTCTACAAGCTTTCGATGTACGTGTCGCTGACGGTTCTGCTGCTCTACGCGGGCAACCTGACCGAGGCGGAACTGTCGCGTCGCCGGCTGGTGCGCCTGCTCGGCGGGATGTTCGTGATCACCGTGCTGGGCGGGCTGCTCGGCATGGTGGCCGGCAACTTCGAGTTCACCTCGCCGGTGGAGTGGTTGCTGCCCTCCGGGGTGCGCAACAGGGGGTTCGTGCGGTCGCTGGTTCACCCGTACGCCGCACAGATCATGGACCTGGTCGGCGGTGAGAAACCGCGTCCCGCCGCGCCGTGGGGTTACACCAACACCTGGGGCAACAACTTCTGCCTGCTGGCCGGATGGCTCGTCGTGGCCGCCTGGGTCAGCCGCAGCGCCGGCAAGCGGACGCTGGCCGTACTGTGCCTGGTCGTCTCGATCGTCCCCGCTGTCGCGTCGCTCAACCGCGGCCTCTGGATCGGCCTCGGCGTGCTCATCCTCTACGTCGCGCTCCGTTACGTCCTGGCCGGCCGGATCTGGGTCATCGGCGTGGTGCTCGCCGCCACCGCGGCCCTGTCCGTCGCCATCGTCGCCACCCCCCTCGGCGGCACCGTGCAGGCCCGGCTCGACAACGGCAAGTCCAACGGCGTCCGCTCGTTCCTGATCGAGAAGGCGCTGGACGGCTTCGCCGAGTCGCCGGTGATCGGTTACGGCGGCACCCGCAACACCCTCGGTGGCCGTAACTCGATCACCGTGGGTGAGAGCGCCAGCTGCGAGCGCTGCGGCAACTTCACCGTCGGCGGCAACGGCCAGCTGTGGCAGTTGCTCTACGCGCACGGCGCGGCGGGCACTGCCGGATATCTCGGTTTCTTCGCGTACGGGCTGTGGCGTTTCCGCCGCGACCGGAGCCCGATCGGGGTGGCCGGAAGCGCCGCGCTGGTCAGCTCGTTCTCGGCGATGCTCTGGTACAACTCGCTGGTCACCCCTCTGGCCTTCATGGTTCTCGCTTACGCGCTGCTCTGGCGCAACTGGATCGAGGGGAACGACCACAGATGAGCCCAGTCAAGACCGCCCCCGCGGAGCTCACCGCCGACGACGCGGCCCTGCGGACCCAGTACCTCAACGAGGTGCTCGGCCTGCTCTACCCGCCACCGTGCGACACCACCGGAGCAGCGGGACCCGTCATCGCCGACTACCTGGTGGTGCCGAACGCCCGCCGCCCCCGCCTGCTGGTCCCGTCGATCTCACCGGCCGTCGCCGCCGCCGCTGTCCGCCGGTACGCCGAACCGCAGTCCCGGCTCGCCAAACTCAAGCGGGACGCCGTCGTGGCGGCCGTGCACACCCGTACCTCCGGTCTGCTCTTCCGCGACCGGATCCGGGTGACCGGACCCGCCTCGGCGGGCATCGACGGCTACCTGAGCGATGCCCTGCGCCGGGATCTCGCGGTGAGCATCCACATCGGGCCGGCACGGGCCAACCGCAAGCCGGTGCTCCAGCTGCTCAGCACCGACGGCGACACCTTCGGCTTCGGGAAGATCGGCACCGGGCCGCTCACGCAGAGCCTGGTCAAGGCGGAGACGGCGGCCCTGACCACGCTCGGCGGCAGCCACCTGACCAAGCTGACAGTGCCCCGGGTGCTGCACGCCGGGCGGTGGCGCGACATGCAGGTGCTGGTCCAGTCGGCGCTGCCGGTGTGGCTGCCCCGGGCGCCGCTGACCTCGCGCCGGCTCACCGCGGCCATGCTCGACATCGCCGGGTGCTGCGGTTACACGACCGGGCCGCTCACCGGCAGCGCGTACTGGCAGGAACTGCGGGTACGGCTCGAGGCGGTGGCGGACCGGCCGGAGGGTGCCGCGCTGGCGGCCGCTGTCGACGTGCTCGCCGCGCACAGCGGGGAGACCACCCTGCGGTACGGGTCGTGGCACGGCGACTGGGCTCCCTGGAACATGGCGAACCTCGCCGACGCGCTGCTCGTCTGGGACTGGGAGCGGTTCGCCACCGGCGTGCCGATGGGCTTCGACGCGATCCACCACGAACTTCAGCGGCGCATCCAGTCCACCGGCGACGCCCGCGACGCGGTGGAGGCCACTGTGCAGCGCGCCGACGAGCTGCTCGCTCCGTTCGGGGTGGCACCGGTGGCACGGGAGATCACCGCGCTGCTCTACCTGGTCGACCTGGCCGTCCGTTACCTGACCGACCGGCAGGCGGAGGCCGGCGCCCGGCTCGGCGTGCTCGGCACGTGGCTGCTGCCGGTGCTCATCCGCCGCGTAGAGGAGCTCTAGACACCATGGACGTACGCAACCTGCCCGCACCGGTCAAACGGGTGGTGCACCTGGGCACCCGCTCCTACGGGCGGCTCACGGCGGAGAACCGGATGCTGCCGTCGTTCCTGATCTGCGGCGGGCAGCGCTGTGGCACCACCTCGCTGTACCGGGCGCTCGCCGCGCACCCGGTGGTGCTCAAGGCGGTGCTGCACAAGGGCGTGCACTACTTCGACACGTCCTATCACCGGGGTCTCGAGTGGTACCGGGCGCATTTCCCGATGCTGCGGAGCGCCGAGAAGATCGCGGAGCGGTACGGCGTACCCGCGCAGACCTTCGAATCCAGTCCGTACTACATGTACCACCCTCAGGCGGCGGCTCGGATCGCGCGGGATCTGCCGTACGCAAAGCTTGTCGTCCTTGTCCGTGACCCGGTCGAACGCGCCTATTCCCAGCATCACCACGAGGTAGCTCGCGCCTTCGAGTCGGAGCGTGACTTCGGCGCCGCGCTGGCGCTCGAACCCGCCCGCCTGCACCGCCAGGAGGAACGCCTGGCCACCGACCCGGACTTCTACAGTTTCGCCCACCAGCACCACGCCTACCGCGCCCGCGGCGAGTACGCCCGCTACCTGAGCGTGATGGCGCAGCACGTCGGTCGCGAACGCATCCACGTGGTGGAGAGCGAGCGCTTCTTCACCGATCCGGGAGCCGTCTACGACGAGGTCTGCACCTTCCTGGGGCTGCCCGCCGACCTGGAGCGGCCGCCCTTCGAGCGGCACAACGCCCGGCCCCGGGAGAGCGACATGGACCCCGGGCTGCGCCGTGAGCTGCGCACCTACTACCAGTCGCACGACGAGGCGCTGGGCGGCTGGCTGGGGCACACGCCGATCTGGCGCCGCGGATGACGGCGACCACGGCACCGGCGGATCCGGGGCGGGCCACCCGGGGAGCCGCACGCGGCGGGCTGGCGAACATGGCCGGATCGGCGCTGGCAGGCGGCACCGGGGTCGTGGTGACCTGGGTCGTCGCGCGCACCCTCGGCGCCGAGGAGGCCGGCGCCTTCTTCGCCGCCACCGCCGCGTTCGTGCTGGCCGGCGGCCTGGCCAAGCTCGGCACCAACACCTCGCTGGTGTACTGGCCGGCCCGGCTGCGGGCGACCGGCCGCAGCCACCTGCTCGGCGCCTGCCTGCGCACCGGCATCCCCCCGGTGGCCGGGCTCTCGCTGCTGCTCGCCTTCGCGATGTGGGCGGGCGCACCCGCCATCGCCCGGCTCACCGCCGGCGAGACACCGAGCGTGATCGCCGACCACTCCGCCGGGCTGCGAGTGCTGGCCGTCTTCCTCCCGCTCCAGGCACTCACCGATGTGCTGCTGACGGTCACCCGCGGCTACCGGAGCATGCGGCCGACCGTGCTGCTGGACCGCGTGCTGCGCAGCGGCCTTCAGCTGCTCGCGGTCAGCGCGGCGGGCGTCGCCGGACTCTGGCTGACCGCGTCGCTGCCGGTTTTCGCGCTGGCGTGGGCGGCGCCCTATCTGCCGGTCGCGCTTCTTGCGGGGTACGCGGCGCGGCGTGCCTATGTTTCCGGACGTCCTACCTTCTTGAGGACCGAGCGGGCTGAACGGCGGCAGCTCCGCCGCGAGTTCTGGGTGTTCACCGGCCCCCGCGCGGTCGCGGCCGTCGCCCAGCTCGCGCTGCAACGGGTAGACGTGCTGCTGGTGGCCGCGCTCGGCGGGCTCGCACCCGCGGCGGTCTACGCGGTGGCCGGCCGGTTCGTGGTGCTGATCCAGTTCGCCAACCAGGGGCTGTCCCAGTCGGTGCAGCCCCGGCTCGCCGAAGCGCTGAGCACCGGCGACCGGGACGCCGCGAACCACCTCTACCAGACCGCCACCGGCTGGCTCGTCCTCGTCACCTGGCCGATCAACCTGCTGGTGATCGCCTGCGCGCCGTACTACCTGCGGCTGTTCGGCGCCGAGTACGTCGCCGGCGTCCCGGTGGTCCACGTGCTGGCCGGCGCGATGCTGGTGGCGACCGGGTGCGGGATGGTCGACATGGTCCTCGCGATGGCCGGGCGAACCTCGGCGAACCTCGGCAACGTCCTGATCGCGCTGGCCGTGATGATCGGCGTGGACGCGCTGCTGGTACCCGGCTGGGGAGCGCTCGGCGCGGCCGCCGGGCTGGCCTGCGCGATGGTCGTCAACAACCTGCTGCCGCTGGCTCAGGTCTACCGCGGCACCGGACTGCACCCGTTCGGGCCGGGCACCCGCGCCGCCGCACTGCTCTCGATCTGCTGCTTCGGCCTGCTGCCGGCCGGCGTGACCGCGCTGGCGGGCACCGGCCCGCAAGGCCTCGTACCGGCGCTGACCACGGCCGTACCCGCGTACGTCGCGGGTGCCTGGCTGCTGCGCCGGCAACTGGCGCTCAGCGCCTTCACCACTGCTAGGGAGGAAAGTTGACCAGCGACTACACCCAGGTGTTCCAGGACACCGAGGCGGTCGAGAAGTACGAGACCGTGACCTACGCCCCGGACAGCTACGCGTCGCAGATCAACGAACGTCAGCGGGACTATCTGCGCGCCCTCGTGCGCCGCGAGTTCCCCGAGCATCCGCCGGTGCAGCACGACTTCGCCTGCGGCACCGGGCGGGCGATCCGGGCACTACAGGGCCTGGTACGCGAGGCGCACGGCTACGACACGTCCGCCGAGATGATGGCCAAGGCGGACGAGGTGGGCTCCCGGGCGTACTGGCACCAGATCCCGATGGACGGCCCGGTGCCGACCCCGGTGGCGGCCGGCTTCCCGGCGCTCGTCACGGTCTTCCGGCTGCTGCTCAACGTCAACGAGGGCGTCCGCGACCGGGCCATGGCGTTCGCCGCCAAGGCGCTACCGCACCGCGGTTCCGGCCTGCTCGTCGTGGAGAACCACGGCAACGCCGGCTCGGTCCGCCACCTGCGCGCCCGGCGGCACAGCGGCGAACGCTGGTTCGCCGAGCTCTCCCACGACGACGTGGAGCGGCTCCTCGCCCGGCACGGCTTCGAAATCGTCGAACGGCGCGGCTTCTCGATGCTCACACCGTCGCTGCACGACAACCGGGCGGCCCGCCTCGCCGACGCGGCGGCACGCCGGCTGCCCGGCACCGACGCGTACGCGGTGAACGTCCTCTACACCGCCCGGCGGGTCCATGCGTAAGGGTGTCGCGGTCGTCGCCGCAGCGCTCCTGCTGGTGGCCGGCTGCACCAGGGAGAAGAAGGACGCGCCCGAGCCCGAACCGTCACCCGACCTGACCGGCAAGCCACGGGCGGTGGCGGTCAACGAGGGCCCGTTCTCGGCGGGGCCGTACCAACCACCGGCCCGCGGCGCCTACTTCGGCGCGTGGATCAAGCCGGACGAGCTCACCCACATCGGCCGGATCACGGCGGTCGGCGGGCTGGAGGAGTCGCTCGGGCGCAAACTCGACTTCATCAACACCTACCGCCGCTTCGACCAGATGATGGGCACACCCTCCGACCAGGAATTCCTCGACCAGGGCGCCAACCTGATGATCAGCTGGGCCACCGGGGACAACCGGTCGATCCTCGCCGGGGAGCACGACAAGCTCATCCGCTCTCAGGCACGCGCGATCCGGAAGATCAAGAAGCCGGTGATGCTGCGGATGCGCTGGGAGATGGACCGGCCCAATCTGCGGGCGACCATGTGGTCCGGTGCTGACTACATCGCGGCCTGGAAGTACGTTCGCGAGATCTTCCGTAAGGAGCGGGCGGACAACGTTTCCTGGGTGTGGTGTCCCACCGCGGAAGGGTTCATCCGCGGTGAGGCGCCGGACTTCTACCCTGGTGATGATCAGGTGGACTGGACGTGTGTCGACGTTTACGCGGGCTTCGAATTCCAGCCGATCGGGAAGCTGATGGGGCCGTTCCTGGACTGGGCTGCGCAGCGGCCCAAGCCGATCGTGATCGGGGAGTTCGGGGTGGCGAAGGCTTGGGGGTCGGCCAGCAGGGTGGCCTGGTTGAAGGACGCGGAGCGGACGTTCAAGGCCAATCGGCAGATCAAGGCGGTCGCGTATTTCGAGTCCGATCCGGAGGGGAACGGGCCTAATCAGCAGTTCCAGTTGATGGGGGATACGGCGGCGTTCCGCGCGCTGAACAAGCTGGTCCGCGACCCCTACTTCAACCCGTAGGCGGCCTGAGGCAGCGCGCCGCCCCGCCGTCGCGCTGCCTCCCCGCGCCGCTCTCTCCCCGCGCCGCTCTCTCCCCGCGCCGCCGCCTTCCCGCGCCGCCGCCTTCCCGCGGCGCTGCCTTCCCGCGGCGCTGCCTTCCCGCGGCGCTGCCTTCCCGCGGCGCTCTAGTGCCGATCTTGTGGACATCCACACCTACGGTTCACCGGAACTCCACAAGGTCGCGGGTCAGCCTCACCTGTCAGGCGTGCGGGAGTGGCATCCCGAGGACCCCGCTGTAGAACTCGCGGGCGACCCCCGCACCGCCGACCGCGATCAACAACCGCACATGGTGCAGGTCAAAGACGTGAAACCCCAGGCGACGACATTGACAGTACGCCCGTACCGCTATCCAGGCCCGGAAAAGTGTCGTACACGTGTTCCATAGTGAGTGGGTCACTACGAACACGACTCCGGGGGTGTCACCGATGTCCTTCCGCGACGAGATATTCGACCGCCAGAGCGAGCTGATCGACGAGTTCGGCTGGGCCGTCGTCCACGTCGTCCCCACCGAGGAGGACCCGGAGGACGCGGTCCCGTTCGCCTACACGGTCGGCCTGACCGGCTTCGGTTTCGCCGAGCTCACCATCACCGGCCTGCCACCCGAGCTCAGCCACACCATCCTCAACGAGCTGGCCACCCGGCTCCGCGACGACGGCCTGCGCCTGCGCCACGGCCAGCCGCTCACCGACCTCCTCGTCGACCAGGAGGTGGTGATCGTCGCCGGCGCCCCGACCGACGACGTCTTCCCCGGCGCCGCCCTCCTGCGATATGGCGACGAGCGAGTCCACCTCAACCAGGTCGTCTGGCCGGATCCGTGGGACAAGTTCCCCTGGCACCACGACTACGAGTCGATCCTCTACCCCCAACCCGTCATCGGCCGCCCTCAGCCCGCCACCGCCTCCCGATGCCACTCCTTCCGCGGCATCCCCCGCCCCAACGGCCGCCGCGGCGCTCGAGCCCGAAAGCGAAGCCGATGAGCCCGGGAACGCCGCCCCTCTCCGGGGCAGCGGCGCGACGCCCGGGCTCAGCACGACCGCGCGACGCCCAGGCCCAAGGGCGACCACGTGACGCCCGGGCTCAGGGGCGACCGCATGACGCCCGGGCTCAGGGGCGGCGACGGGGCGCACGGGCCAGGAGGCGCAATGCGTAGGGCGCATCGTGGCGGAGGTATCGCCCAGCCAGCCGCCGGGGCTCGGTGCCGAGTCGATGGGCCCACTCCAGGCCGGTCCGCTGCATCCAGCGCGGCGCCCGATGCACGTCCCCCGCCACGAAGTTCACCGCCGCGCCGCAGCCGACGAACCACGCCCTCGGGAGGTGACTTCGAAGTCGCTCGATGACGAACTCCTGTTTGGGAAACCCGAGCCCGACGAAGACCAGGTCCGGTTCGGCCTGGACAACCTGGGCGCAGAACCGGGCGTACCCGGTCTCCTCCTTCTCGAAGCCGAACGCCGGGCTCAACGTGCCGGCGATACGCAGCCCCGGACAGGCAGCAGCCAGCCGGGCCGCAGCCCGAGCGGCCCCGTCAGCGCTGCCGCCAAATGCGGATACGCCGCCGAACCCGGAGGTGCCGCCGAACCCGGAGGTGCCGCCAGACCCAGGAGCGCCGCCAGCCCCCGGGGCGCCGCCGGGGGCGCCGCTTGAACCCGGGGCGCCGCTTGAACCCGGGGCGCCGCTCGAGCCCGGGGCGCCACTCGAGCCCGGGGCGCCACTCGAGCCCGGGGCGCCACTCGAGCCCGGGGCGCCGCTCGAGCCCGGGCCGCCGCTGGAGACGGGAGTGCCGCCGATCACGAAGATTGAGCGGCTGTCGCGGCCCAGGCCCGCCGAGAGGGACCAGATCAGGCTGCTGCCGGCTACCCGCTCGGGAAGTGGGGCGCCGCCGAGCCGGCTGGCCCACACCAGCGGCATGCCGTCGGCGACGATGAGGTCGGCGTCGTCGAGGTGGCGGCGGACTCGTGGGTCGGCGGAGGCGCGGCGCAGGATGTCGACGTTCGGGGTGATGATGCGACCGCCCCGGCCGTGGGCGAGGGCGTCCCGCACAACGGCCACGACCTCGTCCTCGGTGATCCGGTCAATACCGGTTCCGTCCAGGTGGACACGGTCGAAAGCCTCGATAGTCACCTAACGCCTCCTTTTGCTTGCTTCACTCGTTACCAGAGCGAAACGAGCGAAGGTGAGCGAAAGTGGCACAGGTGCTTTTTCTGGGCGGATTAGGACGAAGCGGAACCACGCTCGTCGAACGTCTGCTCGGCGAACTGCCCGGGATGTGCGCGCTGGGCGAGGTCGTTCACCTGTGGCAGCGCGACATCCGCGACGACGAGCGGTGCGGCTGCGGCTCTCGGTTCTCCGGCTGCACGTTCTGGCGCCGGGTCGGTGAGCGCGCCTTCAACGGCTGGACCAACGTCGACGTCGACCGGGTCCACGCCCTGCGCGACGCGGTCGAGCGGACCCGGCACATCCCCCGGCTCGCCTCGGCCACGACCGCGTCCGACGAGGTACGCGAATACGCCACCTACTACTCGCGGATCTACGCAGCCGCCGCCGAGATCTCCGGCAGCCCCGTCGTGATCGACTCTTCCAAGCATTCGTCTCTGGCCCACGTCCTGCGCTGGGCCGACGACGTGGACCTGCGCGTAGTGCACGTGGTTCGTGACGCCCGCGGGGTCGCGTACTCGTGGACGAAGACCGTGTCCCGCCCGGAGTCCGACGGCACGGACGAGATGACCCGCTACTCGCCGGGCCGTTCGGCACTGCTCTGGAACACCCACAACGCGGCGTTCGGCCTGCTCGCCCGCCGCGGCGTACCGGTGCGCCGGATCCGCTACGAGGAGTTCCTCGCCGACCCGCGAGCCGGTCTGATCCGCCTCGCCGACTTCGCCGGTGTCACCCTGCACCAGGAGGACCTGAACTTCCTCAGGCCCAACCACGCCGACCTGCGCGTCGGGCACAGCGCGGCGGGCAACCCGATGCGTTTCACCGTCGGCCGGCTGCCGCTGCGCCGCGACGACGCCTGGAAGCGGGCGCTGCCGAGCGCACAGCGCCGCCTGGTCGGCGCGGTGTGCGGGCCGATGCTGCGGGCGTACGGCTATCCGATCAACGTGGAGGCACGATGAACTGGCCGTCCGTCGGGGTTGTCATCCCCACCCGGAACCGTCCCGAGCTGGTCCGCCGCTCGATCGCCGCGGTCCGTGAGCAGCGCTATCCGGGTGAGATCAAGGTCGTCGTGGTGTACGACCAGACCGAGCCCGACTACCTGCTCGCCTCCACCGAGGACGTCCAGGTCCTGGTCCTGACGAACTGGCGCTCCCCCGGGCTCGCCGGCGCCCGCAACACCGGCCTGCTGGCGCTGGACACCGAGCTCGTGGCGTTCTGCGACGACGACGACCGCTGGCTGCCCGACAAGCTTCGCCGGCAGGTCGCCGCGCTGCTCGCCGAGCCGGAGGCCGAGTTCGCCACCTGCGCGATCGAGGTGGAGTACGAGGGCCGGGCGACTCCACGGCTCGCCGGGCGGAGCCGGGTGACCGTACAGGATCTGGCTCGTTCTCGAATGTCGATGTTGCATTCCTCCTCGTTCCTGATCCGCCGGGAGGCGCTGACCGAGGACGGCATCGGGCTTGTCGCCGAGGACGCGCCGGGAAGCCAGAACGAGGACTGGGACCTGCTGCTGCGTGCCGCCCGGCGGGCTCCGATCGTGCACCTGGACGAGGCTCTGGTGCAGGTGCTGTGGGGCCGGAGCTCGCACTACGCGTACGAGTACGCCACCAAGATCTCGTCGCTGCGGTGGATGATGCAGCGGCACCCCGAAATCAGCGGCTGTCCGCCGGGCGCCGCGCGGGTCTACGGTCAGCTGGCCTGCTGGTCGGCGGCGACCGGGAACCGCAGCCAGGCCTGGCAGTACAGCAAGGAAGCGGTCCGGGCGAACTGGAAGGAACCACGCACCGCGATCGCCCTGGCCGCGATCACCGGGGCGGTGAAGGTGGAGAACGTGCTGTCCGCTCTGCACAAGCGCGGCCGGGGTATCTGAACCACCCCTTCCGCACCGAGCCGATCACGCTGTAGTGTTCGAGTGTGTTCGAAATAGTTCGGTTGCGGAACCCGGGGATGTGGGGATGCTAGCTCAGCAGCGTCAGGCCGCAATCCTCGATCGAGTCCGGGCCACCGGCGGTGTCCGGGTCAGCGAGCTCGCCTCGGAGTATGGCGTCTCCGACATGACCATTCGCCGTGACCTGGAGGCCCTGGCCGACCGGGGTCTGCTCGCGAAAGTACACGGCGGTGCCACCACGGTGAGCCCCGGTTCGGCGCACGAGCCCGGATTCGCCGCGAAATCCGACAGGCAGCGCGACGAGAAGACGGCGATCGCGATCCGGGCCGCCACGCTGGTCTCCCCCGGCGACGCGATCGCGCTCTCGGCCGGCACCACCACCGCCGAGCTCGCGCAGCGCCTGGTCGACGTGCCCTCGCTGACCGTCGTGACGAACTCGATCCCGGTGGCCGACGTCTTCTACCGTGCCGGCCGGCCGGATCAGACAGTGGTGCTCACCGGCGGGACCCGGACGCCGTCGGACGCCCTGGTCGGCCCGGTCGCGGTGGCCGCGATCGGCACCCTGCACCTGGACGTGCTGTTCCTCGGGGTGCACGGGATGAGCGAGCGCGCCGGTTACACCACGCCCAACCTGATGGAGGCCGACGTCAACCGGGCCCTGGTGGAGGCCGCCGAGCGCCTGGTCGTGCTCGCCGACCACACCAAGTGGGGCACCGTCGGCATCTCCTCGATCGTCCCCCTCGGCCGCGCGGACGTCCTGATCACCGACGGCGGTCTCGACGAGGACGCCCGGACCGTCCTCACGGAATCCGTCTCCGAACTCGTGGTGGTGAACCCCCAGTGACACCGACCCGCTCGGCCATCCACCTCTCGGACGGCCGCGAGCTGATCTATTTCGACGAATCCCCGGACACCGGCCGCTCGGCGTACCCGGACACCCGGCAACTCCCGCCGCCTCCCCCCGCGTCGCAGCTGCGTCACGACCCGCTCGTCGACGAGTGGATCGCGATCGCCGCGCACCGGCAGACGCGTACCTTCCTGCCGCCAACCGACGCCTGCCCCCTCTGTCCCACCAACGATCGCTTCGCCAGCGAGATCCCCGCGCCCGGCTACGACGTCGTGGTCTTCGAGAACCAGTTCCCGTCGTTCAGCGACCGGATCGTGCCGGACGAGGTCACTGAGATGACCGGCATGGTTCCGGTCCGGCCCGGCCTCGGTCGCTGCGAGGTGGTCTGTTTCACCAGCGACCACAACGCCGCCTTCGGCTCCCTGCCGCCGTCGCGGGTGCGGACCGTGATCGAAGCGCTTGCGGACCGCACCGCCGAGCTCTCCGGCCTGCCGGGAGTGGCGCAGGTCTTCCCCTTCGAGAACCGGGGCGTCGAGATCGGCGTGACCCTGCACCACCCGCACGGCCAGATCTACGCCTATCCCACGGTGCCGCCGCGGACGGCTGCCATGCTGCGCGCCGCTGCGCGGCACTCCGAGAAGACCGGTGGGCGCAATCTCTACGCGGACGTGCTGGCCGCAGAGCAAGAGGCAAAGGTACGGGTGATCGCGTCCAACGATCACTGGACCGCTTACGTCCCGGCGGCCGCCCGCTGGCCCTTCGAGGTACACGTGGCCCCGCATCGCCAGGTCCTCGACCTGCCCGCCCTCTCGGACGCCGAGCGGGACGCGTTCGGCCCGCTCTACCTCGACGTGCTGCGCCGCTTCGACGGCCTGTTCGGCAAGCCGATGCCCTACATCTCGGCATGGCACCAGGCGGTCGTCGGCGAGGGCCGCGACCTGGGCTACCTGCACCTACAGCTCTTCAGCATCCGCCGCGCCGCCGACAAGCTGAAGTACCTGGCCGGCTCCGAGTCCGCCATGGGCGCCTTCGTCAACGACGTGGTCCCGGAGAACGCAGCACAGATGCTCCGCGACGCCGCCTGAAAGGCCCGGGACCACAGCACCGGATACGAACGAGCCGCGCCACCCCTCGGGTGACGCGGCTCGTCAGGTTTGCCGGCAAACTCAGCCCACCTTGCGGGCCAGGTTCTCGTCCAGGGCGTTCATGAACTCGTCGGTGGACAGCCACGGAGCGTCGCGGCCGATCAACAGCGCGAGGTCCTTGGTCATCTGGCCGCCCTCGACGGTCTCGATGCAGACCCGCTCCAGCGCCTGGGCGAACTCGGTCACCTCGGGGGTGCCGTCCAGCTTGCCGCGGTGCTTGAGGCCGCCGGTCCAGGCGAAGATCGAGGCGATCGGGTTGGTCGAGGTCTTCTCGCCCTTCTGCCACTGCCGGTAGTGCCGGGTGACAGTGCCGTGGGCGGCCTCGGCCTCGACGGTCTGGCCGTCCGGGGTCATCAGCACCGAGGTCATCAGGCCGAGCGAGCCGAAGCCCTGCGCCACGGTGTCGGACTGCACGTCACCGTCGTAGTTCTTGCAGGCCCAGACGTAGCCGCCCTCCCACTTGAGCGCGGCGGCGACCATGTCGTCGATCAACCGGTGCTCGTAGGTGAGGCCGGCGGCCTTGAACTGGTCGGCGAACTCGGTCTCGAAGATCTCGGCGAACAGGTCCTTGAACCGGCCGTCGTAGGCCTTGAGGATCGTGTTCTTGGTCGAGAGGTAGACCGGGTAGTTGCGGGCCAGGCCGTACCGGAACGAGGCGCGCGCGAAGTCGCGGATCGACTCGTCGTAGTTGTACATCGCCATGCCGACACCACCGGCCGGGAAGTCGGCGACGTGGAACTCCAGCGGCTCCGAGCCGTCCTCCGGCGTGAAGGTGACGGTGAACTTGCCCGCCTTCGGCGCGACGAAGTCGGTCGCCTTGTACTGGTCGCCGTGGGCGTGACGGCCGATGATGATCGGCTTGGTCCAGCTCGGTACGAGCCGGGGCACGTTCGACATGATGATCGGCTCACGGAAGACGACGCCGCCGAGGATGTTGCGGATCGTGCCGTTCGGCGACCGCCACATCTTCTTCAGGCCGAACTCCTCGACCCGCGCCTCGTCCGGGGTGATCGTCGCGCACTTGACGCCGACGCCGTGCCGCTTGATGGCGTTGGCCGAGTCGATCGTCACCTGGTCGTCGGTCTCGTCCCGGTACTGGATCGACAGGTCGTAGTACTCGAGGTTCACATCGAGGTACGGCAGGATCAGCTGCTCACGGATCTGCTTCCAGATGATCCGGGTCATCTCGTCGCCGTCGATCTCCACGACCGGGTTCTTGACCTTGATTTTCGCCATCGGCCGGCGCTCCTCTCCCGAAACACTCGCTTAGCAGTACGAGCGTACTGCCCGCCCCTCGAAGATCGCCGGGCGGCCCCGATGGGGCGGTCACCCCTACCCTTTCAGGCACGGAAGATCCGGCGGGCCGATAAGCGCCATCAGGCGTATCTCACCTGGCATCCTCATCCTACGATCGAGCGATGATCTCCGATGCGCGGCGTTCCCCGGTCCGGCAGCGGGAGAGGATCCGCAACGTCTACGGGTACGCGCTGGTGCTGGTGATGATCGCGTTGTTCTTCGTCGCCGACGCTGTCAACGGGGCCTACGTCGATCTGGCCCGCGGGATCACCGGCGGGCAGCCGCAGGGCATGGCAATCGCGGGCTGGCTCTTCTTCTTCGCACCGTTCGGCGCCCTCTGGGGCCTCGTGTTCCGCGACCAGAAACTCGAGACACCGCTGGGATACGTCCTCGGCACGGCCGTCGTGCTGCTGGTCCCGCTGGTCCTGAACTTCATGCCCACCAGCGAGAACACGTCGCTTGCCGAGATCGTCAGCGGCCCCGGCGGCACGGACCTCATCCTCGGGCTGCGCAACGGTGCGCTCGCTGGAATCGTGCCGCTCGTCGTCGCACCGATCGCCGCCTTCAGCGACCGGGCGCAGACCGCCGCGGGCGGCGAGGAGGCACTGCGGCGGGCGCTCACCGTCTGCTTCACCGCCTTTGTGATCGTCACGCTGACAGTCGCGGTCGTCCTGGCAGGGTGACGGCAGAGCGCTTTCACCGTACGAGAAAAGGGTGAAGGCCGGGACGCGCTGCCCCGGCCTTCTCCCGATCAGATCTCGCTCGCGCCGATCAGAGGTGGGCGACGTCCGCCTGCTTGGCGCGGACCGCCTCGGCGGCCTCCTTCAGACCGGCGACCTCACTGTCGGTGAGCTTGTCCTCGACGACCTTCTTGATGCCCTGCGCGCCGAGCTCGGCCTCGACGCCCAGGTAGACGCCAGAAATGCCGTATTCGCCCTCGACCCAGGCGCAGACCGGCATGACCACGCCGGAGTCCTCGGCGACGGCCTTCGCCATGCGAGCCGCGGCGGCCGACGGGGCGTAGTAGGCAGAACCGGTCTTCAGCAGCGCGACAACCTCGGCGCCACCGTTGCGGGTCCGGACCACCAGCTCCTCGATCTTGTCGGCCGGAAGCAGCTCGGAGAGCGGCTTGCCGTCCACGGTGCAGCGCGACGGAACCGGCACCATGGTGTCACCGTGCGAGCCGAGGGTCAGCGCCTTGACGCTGGCCACCGGAACGTTCAGCTCCTCGGCGATGAAGTTGGTGAACCGGGCGGTGTCGAGGACACCGGCCTGGCCGAAGACGCGATTCTTCGGGAACTGGGTGGCCAGCTGAGCCAGCGCGGTCATCTCGTCGACCGGGTTCGACACCACGATGACGACGGCGTTCGGGGCGTACTTCGCGATGCTCTCGGCGACCTGGCGCACGATCTTCGCGTTGACCTCGAGCAGGTCCATGCGGCTCATGCCCGGCTTACGCGGCAGGCCGGCGGTCACGACGACCACGTCGGAGCCCTCGATCGCCTCGTAACCCTCACCGTTCGGGCCGGTGCTGGCGCCGATGACCTTGGTCTCGTAACCCTCGATCGCACGGGACTGGTTGAGGTCGAGCGCGATACCGGCGGGCTTACCCTCGAGAATGTCGGTGAGGACCACCGTGTCGAAGATGTCGTACTCGGCGAGACGCTGCGCGGTCGTGGACCCGTAGAAACCGGCGCCTACGACGGTTACCTTCTTGCCCATAGCTCTGCTCTCCCAGTGTCCGGACCATTTTTCGCGACCGTATCAGCCGGTAAACGGCGCGTTACGAGCCGGTCTGCTCAACGGGACGTAAACCACTCGGCACGGACGATCCGGCCTCCCGATCCTCCCACCGATCCCGGTTGTCCACAGGCAGACCGGGGTTGTCCACAGCCCCTCAGGCACGCCCCCGCCGCTTTCGCCATGCTGTCCGCCGTGCCCCGCACCCCTCTCATCCCACCTCCCCTCGCCGCCACCCCCTTCCGCGGCTCCCAAGCCGTCACCACCGGCCTGATCACCTGGCGCATGCTCAGGGGCGCGGCGTGGCAACGGCTCTTCCCCGACGTGTACGCCTACCGGGGCCTGGAACTCGATCACCGAGCCTGGTGCTCGGCCGCGGCGCTGGCTGTGCCACCCGAGATGGTGTTCGGCGCACTGAGCGCCGCCTGTCTCTGGGGCGTGGCGGAGTTGCCCGACTCCACTGCGGTATCCATGGTGGCGCCACGTGATCGCAAGCAGCACCCACCTGACCGGATCACGGTGCACTACACCACGCTCGCCGGAACAGACGTGACCTCACGGGACGGGCTGCGGCTGACGACTCCCGAACGAACCGTCTTCGACCTGGGGCGACGCGCGGAGCGGGCAGACGGGCTCGTGGTGCTCGACGCCATGCTGCACAAGCATCTCGTCAGCCCGGAGGCGTTGCGGCGCATGGTTCGCGAGCGGAACGCCTGGCCTCGGGTGGACCGCCTGGCGAACCTGCTCCGATTGGCTGATCCGCGCAGCGAGTCGCCGATGGAGACCCGGCTGCGCCTTCTCCTCGTCGATGCGGGAGTCGCACCGCCTGCCGTCCAGTTCGAGGTCCGGGACACCAACGGCAGGCTCATCGGGAGGGTCGACCTGGCGTGGCCGGAAGTGCGGCTCGCGGTCGAGTACGACGGTGATCATCATCGGGAGCGCGGCCAGTTCCGGCGCGATGTGGGACGACTGAACGCGTTACGGCTCGCCGGGTGGACAGTGCTGCGCTTCACGGCCGACGACGTGCTGCGGCGGCGGGGCGAGACCGGGCGGGCGGTGCAGGGGGCGCTCGCTCAGGCCGGCTGGCGCTCATCGACGTTATGACGCCCGCATTCGGTCCATGGACGCCAGCCCACCCCGCTCGGCTGGCAGCCATGTACCGAATAGCGGCCCCATTCGGTACGTGGACGCCAGCCCGCCCGTGGGCCAGCCCGCCCCTGGGCCAGCCCGCCCGTGGGCCAGCCCGCCCGTGGGCCAGCCCGCCGGGACGGGCCGGCGGAGCCGGAGGGTCAGTGGTAGAAGTGGCGGGTGCCGGTCAGGTAGACGGTCAGGCCGGCCTTCTCCGCTGCCTCGATCACCACGTTGTCCCGGATGGACCCGCCGGGCTGCACAACCGCCTTCACCCCAGCCGCGATCAGCACCTCCAGCCCGTCCGGGAACGGGAAGAACGCGTCCGAAGCCGCCACGCTCCCCGCGGCCCGCTCGGCACCGGCCCGCTCCACCGCGAGCCGCGCCGAGTCCACCCGGTTCACCTGGCCCATGCCCACGCCGACGGTCGCGCCGCCGCGTGCCAGCAGGATCGCGTTGCTCTTCACGCTCCGGATGGCCCGCCACGCGAACGCCAGGTCGGCCAGGTCCTCAGCGGAGGCCGGGGTCCCGCACGCCAGCTGCCATCCGGCCGGGTCGTCGCCCGGCGCGTCGATCCGGTCGGCCATCTGCACCAGCATGCCGCCGCCGACCTGCTTGATCTCCGCGGGCGGCGGGTTCCAGGCGGGCGCCACGAGCACGCGCAGGTTCTTCTTCTCCCGGAAGAGCTCCAGCGCCGCCGGTTCGAAGGCCGGCGCCACCACGACCTCGGTGAAGATGTCAGCCAGCTGCTGGGCGAGCGCGAGCGACACCTCCTGGTTGACCGCGACGACCCCGCCGAACGCCGACACCGGGTCGCACTCGTGTGCCTTCCGGTGCGCCTCGGCCACGTCCGCGCCGACCGCGATGCCGCACGGGTTGGCGTGCTTGATGATCGCCACGCACGGTTCGGTGAAGTCGTTGGCGCTGCGCCAGGCGGCGTCCGCGTCGACGTAGTTGTTGTAGGACATCTCCTTGCCGTGCAGCTGTTCGGCCTGGGCAAGACCGGTCGGCGCGCCGGGGTCCGAGTAGAGCGCGGCCTGCTGGTGCGGGTTCTCCCCGTAGCGCAGCACCGACGACCGGCGCAGCGCGAGACCGGCGAACTCCGGCCATTCGGAGGGCGCGAGCACTGTGGCACACCAGTTGGCGACGGCCACGTCGTACTCGGCGATGTCCGCGAACGCGCGGGCGGCGAGCAGCTTGCGCTGCGTCAGCGTGAAGCCGCCGTTCGCCAGGGCCTCCAACACCAGGGGGTACGCCGAGACGGCTGTCACCACGGCAACCGAGGCGTGGTTCTTGGCGGCCGCCCGTACCATCGCCGGCCCGCCGATGTCGATCTTGGCGATGCACTCCTCCTCGCCGGCTCCCGAGGCGACCGTCTCGGTGAACGGGTAGAGGTTGCTGATCAGCAGGTCGAACGGCTCGATGTCGAGGTCGCGCAGCTCCTGCACGTGGGCGTCGAGCCGCAGGTCGGCGAGGAGCCCGGCGTGCACCCGCGGGTGCAGCGTCTTGACCCGGTCGCTCAGGACCTCGGGGAAGCCGGTCAGCTCCTCGACCCGGGTCACCGGTACGCCGGCCTTCTCCACGGTCGACGCGGTCGAACCGGTCGACACGATCTCCACACCGGCGGCGTGCAGCGCCTGGGCGAGCTCGACGATCCCGTCCTTGTACCAGACGCTCAGCAGCGCCCGCTTGATCGGCCGGCGACCCTCGTTGATGGCGCTCACGGAATCCGTACCTTTCTGTCCTCGATGGTCCAGCCTTCGCGGACCAGGCGGCCGACGTACTCGACCAGCTGGGCCCGCTCGGCAACCTTGATCCGCTCGGTGAGCGCGTCCTCCGTGTCGTCGTCGAGCACGGGCACGGCGACCTGGGCGATGATCGGGCCGGTGTCGACACCGGCGTCGACGAAGAAGAGGGTCGCGCCGGCGAGCTTGACGCCGTACGCGAGCGCGTCACGCGGCCCGTGGATGCCGGGGAACGCCGGCAGCAGAGCGTTGTGCGTGTTGATGTACCGGTCGCCGAACGCCTCCAGGAAGCGCTTGCCGACCAGCTTCAGGAAGCCGGCCGAGATCACCAGGTCCGGCGCGTGGGCGGCCACGTGCGAGGTGAGCGCCACGTCCCAGTCGTCGCGGCTCGGGTACGCCTTCACCGAGTCCACGAAGGTGGGAATCCCGGCCTCCGCGGCCCGGTCGAGGCCGGCGATGCCGTCCCGGTCGGCGCCGACGGCCACCACCTCTGCCCCGTACGCCGGGTCGGCGGCCGCGTCGAGAAGAGCCTGCAGGTTGCTGCCCGAACCGGAGATGAGGACGACCAGGCGGGCGGGCGCGGGGTCAATCACCCGTGCACCCTATCGTCGCAGGAGAGAGCCCCTGACAACGGGGCAATCCGGGACACGCGAAATCGGCTGACATCCATTACGCTGCGCCAGCAGACTGAACATGATTTTGATCGCCGCTCACGGCGAACTCGGAGGAGAGAAAAGTGGCATACCCGCCTCCTGCATACGGACCGCCGCCCGGCCAGCAGCCGTACGGCGCCGCGCCGCAGAACGGCTTCGGCTTGACCAGCATGATCCTGGGCATCATCTCGATCCCGATCTCGTGCTGCTGGTACATCAGTGGTGTCGTCAGCATCGTCGGCCTGGTCTTCGGCTTCCTCGGCAAGAAGAAGGTCGACGCGGGCCTCGCGAACAACCGCGGCATCGCGCTCGCGGGCATCATCACCAGCGCGGTCGGGCTCGCCCTCGCTGTCGTGTTCGCGATCCTGGCCGTGGCCCTGCGGGACTTCGACGTCCAGCAGTGGATCACGGACCAGCAGAACGCCTGATCTTTCTCGTCGGTGGTCCGGTGCCGTAAGCACCGGGCCATCGGCATTTCCGGACGCCGCCCGGAAGAAGGACGCTGCCTGGGGAAGGACGCTGCCTGGGGAAGGACGCTGCCTGGGGAAGGACGCTGCCTGGGAGAAGTATTTCCGGGCGGGGTTCAGCCCCGCCGACCCGCACCGAACATCCGGGCCGCGGCCGCGCCGAGCGCCACCGCGACACCCGCGACGATCGCGCCGACCAGGATCACCTGTAGCGGATCGGGCCCGATCCGGGAGAGCCGGCCGTCGCCGAGCCCACCGCCGGACATCCACGACAGAGCTCCGAGCACCGCACCAGCCACCGGCCCGGCGATCAGGCTCGAACCGATCAATAACAGCCACGGAGGCTCCACCGCGTCCGCACCACCGCGGCGTCCCGGCCGGCGCGGACCGCTGCGGCCGTGCCGCAGTCGCTGGGTGAGCAGCCAGCCCGCGGCGGCACCGGCGATCACCGGCAGGAGCAGCAGCGCCGCACCACTGGCACCCACCGGACCGTCCGGCAGGCCGGCGAGCAGCGGCAGGGTCGGCAGCGGGCCGACAGTCACCTCGGTCAGGCGGATCGCCGAGTCCGTCCCGAGCGCGAATCCGGGCCCGAGCAGGTAGGTGGCTGCCCAAATCGCGGCATTCACCCCGTACGCAATGCTTATCAGGGTTATGCCGGCCTGGCCGGCCACGCCGGTGCGGTAGGCGGCGATCATCTCGGCGGCCTGACCACCGCCGAGCGCCACCGAGAGGCCGCCGGCGATCGCGCCGGCGCCGAGGATCAGGAAGGCCGCGACCAGGCCCGCGCGGAGCCCGTGCCGCAACACCGGCGGGACACGCCGGGCGAGTTCGGAGATCGCGTCGGTGCCGCGCAGCGAGCCGATCAGCGCCCCGAACAGGCCGAGGGCCAGGAAATGCAGCGCGGCACGCTCGGTGGAGACGTCGGTGCCGCGACCGTCGACCAGGTGGGCGCCAAGTGCACCAACCATCGCGTACGCCGAAGCTACAGTCGCCGCCACCAGGATGGCTTTTCCGATCGACCCGCTGTGCCGGGCTCCCACCGCACGGGTGACGTGCAGTCCCGCGCGATTGAGCCGCCAGAGCACCATCAGCGTCAGCAGCAGCGGCGCGATCGCGAGTGGCCCGATGGAGGTGCCGATCGGGACGCCGTGCCCGAGCAGCCAGCCCGCCAGACCGGCGTGTGCCGCCCCGCCGATGCCGCTCGAACCCTCCAGGGTGCGGGCCAGCCCGATCACCGCGGCGACCGGGAGATAGGTCAGCAGGGCGGCCCACATCGTGGCGAAGACGGCCGCCACCAGCAGGGGTGCCCGGCCGCCCGACCCGGACGGCCGGCGTGGCCCGGGCAGCAGAACCGTGTCACGGCGGCCCAGCATCGCGTCGTCGACCACGACGGTGTCGCGCCGGTCGTCGCGCTGCTCCGGGACCGTTCGCCCGGGATCCGTTCGCCCTGGATCCGTTCGCCCTGGGTCCGTTCGCTCCGGGCCGCCCAGAGCCGGGTCGGTGACCTCCGGATCAGTCCGCTCGCCACGGACGCCCGGAATCAGCGGCTCGGTGTCCCGCACCACAGACTGAAGCGCCTCGGCGACCGCGAACGGGTCCTCCGAGCCCTCAGGCCGATCGGTTGTGCTGGGCATCGCCGACTACTTTTTCACGCCGCGGCGCTTCCGGCGATGCAGAAACAGCGGCGCGCCGCCGATCGGATCGTGGTGACCCGGCCGGCGGCGCGTCTCGTGTGCTGCTTCAGCTCATGACCTCGCGCATCAGGCGCGCTGTTTCGCTCGGCGTCTTGCCGACCTTGACGCCGGCCGCCTCGAGGGCCGACTTCTTCGCGTCCGCGGTGCCAGCGGAACCGGAGATGATGGCGCCGGCGTGGCCCATCGTCTTTCCGGGCGGGGCGGTGAAGCCGGCGATGTAGCCGACGACCGGCTTGGTCACGTTGGCCTTGATGAACTCGGCCGCACGCTCCTCGGCGTCACCGCCGATCTCACCGATCATGACGATCGCGTCGGTGTCCGGGTCTTCCTGGAACGCCTTGAGCGCGTCGATGTGTGTGGTGCCGATGACCGGGTCACCGCCGATGCCCACGCAGGTGGAGAAGCCGAAGTCGCGCAGCTCGTACATGAGCTGGTAGGTCAGCGTGCCGCTCTTGCTGACCAGGCCGATCCGGCCCTGCGGGGTGATGTCGGCCGGGATGATGCCGGCGTTGGAGGCGCCCGGCGAGGCGATGCCCGGGCAGTTCGGGCCGATGATCCGGGTCTTCTCACCCTTGGCGACGTTGTACGCCCAGAAGGCGGCCGAGTCCTGCACCGGCACACCCTCGGTGATCACCACGGCGAGCGCGATCTCGGCGTCGATCGCCTCCACGACAGCGCCCTTGGTGAACGCCGGCGGTACGAAGATGACCGACACGTCCGCGCCGGTCTCCTTGATCGCCTCGGCGACGGACGCGAAGACCGGAAGCTCGGTGCCGTCGAAGTCCACCTTCGTACCGGCCTTGCGCGGGTTCACACCGCCGACCACGTTGGTGCCCGCGGCGAGCATCCGGCGGGTGTGCTTCGAGCCCTCCGAGCCGGTGATGCCCTGGACGATGACCTTGGAGTCCTTGGTGAGCCAGATAGCCATTAGTTCACTTCCCCGCAGCCGCGAGCTCGGCGGCGCGCTCGGCCGCTCCGTCCATCGTGTCCACCCGCTCGACAAGCGGGTTGTTCGCTCCGTCCAGGATGGCACGGCCGGCCTCGGCGTTGTTGCCGTCGAGACGGACCACGAGCGGCTTGGTGACCTGCTCGCCACGCTCCTCGAGCAGCGCCAGGGCCTGGATGATGCCGTTGGCGACCGCGTCGCAGGCGGTGATGCCGCCGAAGACGTTGACGAAGACGGACTTCACGGCCGGGTCGCCGAGGACGATCTCCAGGCCGTTCGCCATCACCTGGGCGCTGGCGCCACCGCCGATGTCGAGGAAGTTGGCGGGCTTCACGTCGCCGTGCTTCTCACCCGCGTACGCCACCACGTCCAGCGTCGACATGACCAGGCCGGCGCCGTTGCCGATGATGCCGACCTCGCCGTCCAGCTTGACGTAGTTGAGGTTCTTCGCCTTGGCGGCCTGCTCCAGCGGGTCGACGGCGGACTTGTCCTCCAGGCCCTCGTGGTCGGGGTGCCGGAAACCGGCGTTCTCGTCCAGGGTGACCTTGGCGTCCAGCGCGAGCACCCGGCCGTCGCCGACCTTGGCCAGCGGGTTGACCTCGACGAGCGTGGCGTCCTCGGCCACGAAGGCCTGCCACAGCTTCACCGCGATGTCGACGACCTGGTCAGCGACCTCGGCGGGGAACTTGGCGGCGGTCACGATCTCCCGCGCCTTCGCCTCGTCGACACCCTTGCTCGCGTCGATCGCGACCTTGGCGACCCGCTCGGGGTCCTCCTCGGCGACGGTCTCGATCTCCATACCGCCGGCGACGCTGGCGATGCAGAGGAACGTGCGGTTGGCCCGGTCCAGCAGGTAGGAGAAGTAGTACTCCTCCTGGATGTCGGCCGTCTCGGCCAGCATCACCTTGTTGACCGTGTGCCCCTTGATGTCCATGCCCAGGATGTCGCCGGCACGAGCCTCGGCCTCGTCGGCGCCGTCGGCCAGCTTCACACCGCCGGCCTTACCGCGGCCACCGACCTTGACCTGCGCCTTGACGACGACCTTGCCGCCCAGCCGCTCGGCGATCGCCCGGGCCTCCTGCGGGGTCTCTGCGACGCCGCCGCCCAGCACGGGCAGGCCGTGCCGTTCGAACAGGTCGCGCCCCTGATACTCGAACAGGTCCACGTGTCTCCTTTCGCTCGCGACGCCAAGCGCCGGCATGCCGCACCATTGCGTCCCGACCTGTGTGCGCGGCGACTCGCAGCAGCAGCGCCGCCAGCGTGAGGATCGTCCGGCCTCCCCGATTCACACGAAGAGAACCTCATCCGCAGACTAGCGACCGATTCGACCTCGGTGACCGCGCGGGTGCGCCGTGTGCAAGACCACACACCAGAGTGGTGAAATCGCAGCTCCGGGGCGGTGGAGACGACTGGGCACAGTGTGCACACGGAGATATCGGTGATGCCGCTGTGACGCAACACGACACAGCACCGGCCACAGGGGTCACCCGCCGTCACACATCGATCGTGGACCGCCGGAAAAAGTCGTACGGGCGCGCGTAACCCGCCCGGGAGGGGGTCGTTGAGTGTGGTGTCGGAGCGCTACGGCGCACCGCAAGGAAAGCGGCCGATGCCCTGTCGGTCGAGGGGTGGCGGCGGGGCATCGCGCATAGAGAGGCCGGACGTGTGAGGGGTGCGTCCGGCCTCTCCCCTTGCGAGTACCGGCTCCAGCTCCCTTACCGCCGCCGGGTGGATCACCGGCCCGGCCGGCTCATCGGATCCCCCGGCTCACCAGACCGGCGCCGGCCCTGACCGGGATTGCTCATCCGCAGGTCCAGGCCCGGAATCAGGCGACCGGCGTTGCCACATTGGCGCGTACCCATTCGACGATGGACGCCATTGTTGCACCCGGAGTGAATACCGCGGCTACGCCGAGTGATTTCAATTCCGCGATGTCGTCCTCCGGAATGATGCCGCCGCCGAATACTTTGATGTCAGCTGCGTCACGTTCCGCCAACAGCTCCAGCACTCTCCGAAAGAGCGTCATGTGCGCACCGGAGAGGACCGACAGACCGATCGCGTCGGCGTCCTCCTGGATCGCGGTCTCCACGATCTGCTCCGGGGTCTGATGCAACCCGGTGTAGATCACTTCCATGCCGGCGTCGCGGAGCGCCCGCGCCACCACCTTGGCGCCGCGGTCGTGCCCGTCCAGCCCGGGCTTCGCGACGATCACCCTGATTCGTGCCTGCATGCTGACCCCTTTGGGCTCCGACCATGGTGCCGGGCACCCGGCATCAGGCCGCCCCGGCGTTGGTCACCTGAACGAACGGTAACCCGCGGCGCCGGGCCGGGGTAGCCGGTGCCCCATCCTCGCGCGCGGGAGAAATAGTTCTCCCGGTCACATTACTTTCCGTTTCACCAGTGATCACACTGGGTTGCCATTTCGACTCACGAGAAAGGTAACCAATTCGGACAATCGCTGATCAATGCTGACCAGGAACTGTCATGAAATTGGCGCTGCGACTTGTGACCCGGCGGTCGTTTCGTTACCGTGGCGTCGGCTCTCGCACAGGTTCCCCCCAACGACGAGGGCCCGGCCGACCACCGTTCACCGCAGTTCGAACCCTGGTTGCGCCGCCCGCAATGCCACTGACGGAGGATTGTTCGTGCGCCAGCGCTTGTCGTCTGAGCCCGATCGCTATCGCGGCCGCCGCCGTGTACCTACCCCTCCGCGCAGCCGTTACGCCGTCGTCGTCACGTCAGCCTTCGTCGGTGCGGGCGTTGTCGCTCTCGGAGCCGCCTCCAACCTGCCGGATGCCAAGGCCGTCAGCCCCGACGTTCTGCAGAGTCTGAAAACCTCGCAAGTCGCCGCATCTGACGCCCTGGACAACCGGGCGGAGGAAAACACCCGCGCATCTCGCAGCAACGACCGCGGCGAGAACAAAGACCTCGCCGCCGAGGTCTCCGCCGAAGACATCTACCTGCTGCCGGTCGACGACTACACGTTCTCCTCTCCCTACGGTGTCCGCTTCGGCAAGCTGCACGCCGGCATCGACCTGGCCGCCCCGGACGGCACGCCCTACAAGGCGGTGCACGCTGGTGAGGTGACCAGCGCCGGTTACGCCGGCGGCTACGGCTACTCGATCACCGTCCGCCAGGCCGACGGCACCGAGATGATCTACGCCCACTCCCGGCGCCTGCTGGTGAAGAAGGGCGACCAGGTCAAGGCCGGCCAGGTGATCGGCGAGATCGGCAACACCGGTTACTCGTACGGGACGCACCTGCACCTCGAAGTGCACGTGGACGGCACCCCCGTCGACCCGATCGTCTTCCTCCAGGACCGCGGCGTCGACATCAAGCTCCAGATCGAGTCGGTGTATGCGGGGATGGCCGCGGCCGAAGCCGCCTCCTGACCCTGCACCACACCCGGGGCGCCTTCTGACCCGCACCAGCTGGCCGCCCGCTCCTCTCGCGCCCTGCGCCGCCTGCTCCCCTCGCGCCCCGCGCAGCCCGCTCCTCTCGCGCCCCGCGCAGCCTTCTCATTCCGCGCCGCACCCCGGCCGTCGCTCGGTTGCATTCTGGTAGAACCGCGGGCACTCCCTTCAGCGTCTCCGTCCCCCGGACCGACAGGTACGTGACAGCGAAAGTCACGGAAGTCGGGGAGGGCACATCGCGTGGGGCAGCACTCGTACTCGGGCCGAGGCGGCAAGCACCGTCAAGAGCTGCTGCACCGTCATCGCGCCCCCGCGTTCCCGGAACTCTTCGCCACGCGCGGCCGGTCAGCCCTGTCAGTCACCGCGCTGAGTGCCACCCTGGCCGCCGGCATCGGTGCGGCCGGGGTCTCCGCCACCGCCGCACCGCTCGGCGGCACGGAAAGCTCGCCGGCCCACCACGTGACCGCCGCGCACCCGTCCGCCGCGCTGCCCGTCGAGGCGCCGAGCGGTGACACCGCTCCGGGCAAGGAATTCCCGCACGGCACCGGCGTCGTGGACGACTCGGCCGGCCCGTCGGGCGCCGCGGTGCGGCAGAAGGAGCGTCCCGTACCGGTCGCCGAGTGGGTGCACCCGCTCTCCGCGGCCCAGGTCACGTCCTGCTTCGGCCAGCGGTGGGGCCGCCTGCACGCGGGCGTGGACCTCGCCGCACCTCACGGCAGCCCGATCGTGGCCGCCGGAGCCGGTGTGGTCGTCACGGCCGGCCCCAACGGCGGGTACGGCAACGCGGTCCTGATCGACCACGGCAACGGCTACCTCACCAACTACGGCCACATGTCGAAGATCGTCGTCGAGCCCGGCCAGAAGGTCACCGCCGGCCAGCACATCGGCGACGAAGGCTCGACCGGGCACTCCACCGGCCCGCACCTGCATTTCGAGGTGCACCAGGGGTTCTTCCAGAACCCCCTCGAGCCGACCGCCTGGATGCACGAGCACGGCGTCCAGATCCCCGGCTGCTCCGCCGCCACTCCCGACGCCCCCGCGGACTCCCTGGAGAAGTAACCCCGGCAGCTCAGCCGCTTTCCGCGGGTGGTCGCCCTTCGGAAGCCGGCCACCTCCCGGAGCAAGTCGTCCTCCGAGAAGTGGCCGGAAGCGGTCAGATCTTCTCGATCGGCGCGTGGCGGAGCACCAGCCACATCACCTGGTCGCCGAAGTCGATCTGGGCGCGGGTGCCCGGGCCGTGGCCCTCGACGGTCACGACGCGGCCCAGGCCGTAGCGCTGGTGGTTGACCCGATCGCCGGGGGCGACCTTCGGAGCCGACTTCAGGTCACTTGCCGTGGCGAGTTTGCTGGCGTCGATGCCGAGGCGGTCAGCGATGCGTTGAGCTTTAGGCGTACCCCCGGAAAAGCCCCCGCCGCGCTGGCGGTCTCCCCCACCGCGGCCACCCACCCCGCCGCCTGTCCCTGACCAGGACGTATAGGACCCTCCGGTCCGCTCCCACCGGACCAGCTCCGTCGGCAGCTCGTCGGTGAAGCGCGACGGCGGGTTGTACTGCGGCTGGCCCCACGCCGAGCGCGTGACCGCCCGGGAGAGATAGAGGCGCTGCCGGGCGCGGGTGATGCCCACGTAGGCCAGGCGCCGCTCCTCCTCCAGCTCGGTGTTGTCGCCGAGCGCCCGCATGTGCGGAAAGACGCCGTCCTCCAGGCCGGTCAGGAAGACCACCGGGAACTCCAGGCCCTTCGCCGTGTGCAGGGTCATCAGCGTGACGACGCCCTGATGGTCCGGATCGTCGCTGGGAATCTGATCGGCGTCGGCGACCAGCGCCACCTGCTCCAGGAAGCCCGCCAGAGTCGCGACCGGCTCCTCCCGTCCGACCGCCCCGCCCGCCACCCCAGAACGGACTGAAGGCTCGTCTTCTGCCGCCAGCGACTCGACCCGCTCCGTGTACTCCCGGGCGACGCTCACCAGCTCCTGCAGGTTTTCCACGCGGCCCTGGTCCTGCGGGTCCAGGCTCTCCTCCAGCTCGCTGAGCAGGCCGGAGCGCTGGAGAACCGCCTCCAGCACCTCCTCCGGTGGCGCGCTCAGGGACATCTCCCGCAGGTCGTCGAGGAGCTGCACGAAGTCGCCGATGCTGTTGGCCGCCCGGGTGGAGATGCCCGGCGCGTCCTTGGCGTGACGCAGCGCCTGACCGAACGAGATCCGCTCCCGGCCGGACAGTGCCTCGACGCAGGCCTCGGCACGGTCGCCGATGCCACGCCTCGGCGTGTTCAGCACCCGGCGGATGCTCACCGTGTCGTCGTCGTTGACCACCGACCGCAGATAGGCCAGGGCGTCGCGGACCTCCTTGCGCTCGTAGAAGCGCACCCCGCCGACCACCTTGTACGGCAGGCCGACGCGGATGAACACCTCCTCGAACACACGGGACTGCGCATTCGTACGGTAGAAGACCGCCACGTCGCCCGGACGCACCTCGTGGTTGTCACAGAGCCGGTCGATCTCCCGGGCCACCCAGTCGGCCTCGGCGTGCTCGGTGTCGGCGACGTAACCGACGATCTGCTCGCCGGCGCCCTGATCGCTCCAGAGCCGTTTCGGCTTGCGGGAGCCGTTGCGGTCGATCACCGCGTTGGCAGCGGAGAGGATCGTCTGGGTGGAGCGGTAATTCTGCTCCAGCAGGATGGTGCGCGCGTCGGGGTAGTCCCGCTCGAACTCCAGGATGTTGCGGATGGTGGCGCCACGGAACGCGTAGATCGACTGATCGGCGTCACCGACCACGCAGAGCTCGCCCGGATCCTCGGTGCCGATCAGCTCGCGGATCAGCGTGTATTGCGCGTGGTTGGTGTCCTGGTATTCGTCGACGAGCACGTGCCGGAACCGCCGCCGGTAGACCTCGGCCACGTGCGGGTGCGACTGGAACAGGTGCACAGTGGCCATGATGATGTCGTCGAAATCCAGCGCGTGTGCCTCGCGCAGCCGCCGCTGATACAACTCGTATGCCTCGGCGACGGCCCGCTCGTTGGGACCCTTCGCGTTGGCCTTGAAGGCGTCCGGCACGACCAGCTCGTTCTTCAGGTTGGACACCTGGGCGGCCAGACCGCGAGCCGTGTAGCGCTTCGGGTCGAGGTCGAGCTCACGGGCGACCAACTGCATCAGCCGGCGCGAGTCGTCGGCGTCGTAGATCGAGAACGTGCTCTTCAGCCCGGCGTGCTCGTGCTCGGCCCGCAGGATCCGCACGCACGCCGAGTGGAACGTCGACACCCACATCAGCCGGGCGCGCGGGCCGACCAGGTGGGCGACCCGCTCCTTCATCTCACCGGCGGCCTTGTTGGTGAAGGTGATCGCGATGATCTGGCCGGGGTGCACGTCCCGCTCGGCCAGCAGGTAGGCGATCCGATGCGTCAGCACCCGGGTCTTGCCCGAGCCGGCACCGGCCACGATCAGCAGCGGCGCTCCGGAGTGGGTCACCGCGTCTCGCTGAGGGCCGTTCAGGCCGGTCAGCAGTGCCTCGGGGTCGAGCCGCCGGGCAGCGGGCCGGGGCGCCGGCCGGGATGCCTCCGGAGCCCGCACCGCGGGCAGGGAGAACAGGGCTTCGGAAGGTTCTGAGGAAGGTCGCATCGCGGGAGCCAGTGTATGCCGACCCACCGACACAAAATTCCTGCCCGACCCACCGTCGCATCAGCGTGTGGCAATAGATTTGTCACCCCGAAGTGGTGGCGTTGGGCCAGGTGATCCACCAGGCTGACCGGGTTGATGAAAAATTCACTCCGATCGGGGGATCGATAACATGACTCTTCCCCAGCTCCGGGGCCGGGCCATCCTGACCGCCGCTCTCGTGGCCGTCGCGGGCGCCGTCACGGCGATCCCGACCGCCCAGAGTGCCGCCGCCGCACCGCCGCCGGAGTTCAACCCGGTGTCCGCGTCGTATGGCAAGCCCTCAGGTGCCACCGTCAAGGGCCAGTTCCTCAGCTACAACGACTTCCACGGTGCCATCGACCCACCCACCGGCAGCGGCGCGGTGGTCAACGCCAGCGGGACCAGCACTCCGGCCGGCGGCGTGGAATACCTGGCCACCTACCTCAAGAAGCTGCGCGCCGAGGCCAAGGCCGAGCACCGCCAGACCGTCACCGCCGGCGCCGGCGACCTGATCGGCGGGACGCCGCTGGTCAGTGCGGCGTTCCACGACGAGCCCACGATCGAGCTGATGAACGAGATCGGGCTCCAGGTCAGCTCGGTCGGCAACCACGAGTTCGACGAGGGTGTCGCCGAGCTGATCCGCATCCAGCGCGGTGGCTGCCACCCGGCCGACGGCTGCCAGGACGGCGACGGGTTCGCCGGCGCGAAATTCACCTATCTCGCGGCGAACACCATCGACAACAAGACCGGCCTGCCGATCCTGCCGCCGATCGACATCAAGCTGGTGAACGGCGTTCCGGTCGGCTTCATCGGTATGACGCTGGAGGGGACACCGAGGATCGTCAACCCGGCCGGCATCAAGGACGTGCACTTCACCGACGAGATCGAGACCGCCAACAAGTGGAGCCGGGTGCTGCGGCTCTTCGGGGTCAAGGCACAGGTGCTGCTGCTGCACGAGGGCGGTTCGCAGGGCTCGGTCACCCCGACGCCCGGCGTGTCGGACTGCGCCAACTTCACCGGCGCGGTGGTGCCGATCGTCGCCGGCCTCAACCCGGCGATCAGCGTCGTGATCTCCGGCCACACGCACCGGTTCTACTCCTGCAAGCTGCCGAACAGCGAGGGCACCGACACGGTCGTCACCAGCGCCGGCACCAACGGCCAGCTGGTCACCGACATCGACTACACGCTGGACAAGCGGACCGGCAAGTTCGTCGAGATCACCGCGAAGAACGTGATCGTGGAGAACGGCGTGCCCGACGGCAACGGCGGCTGGGTCAAGGACGCGTCCGGCGCGTTCGTGAAGAACCCGGACACCGTCGACCCCGCGGCGAAGAAGGTGGCGGACAAGTACCGCACCGCTGTCGCACCGATCGCCAACCGTACGGTCGGCAGCATCAGCGCGGACATCGTCCGGACCACCACCCCGGCCGGGGAGAGCCCGCTCGGTGACGTGATCGCCGACGCGCAGCTGGCGTATACACAGGGTGCCGGTGCGCAGATCGCTCTGATGAACCCGGGCGGCATCCGGGCCGACCTGGACGCCGACCAGTCCAGTGGTGGCGAGGCGTACGGCGTGGTCACGTACGGCGAGGCGTTCACCGTGCAGCCGTTCAACAACCTGGTGGTCACACAGACCTTCACCGGGGCACAGCTCAAGGACGTGCTGGAGCAGCAGTTCGTCGGCTTCGGCGGGCAGACGGCCCAGCGCATCCTGCAGGTGTCGGCCGGCCTGACCTACACCTGGAGCGCGTCGGCCGCTGCCGGCTCCAAGGTCAGCAACCTGGCACTGAACGGGACGCCGATCGACCCCGCCGCCACCTACGTCGTCACCACCAACGACTTCCTGGCCAACGGCGGCGACGGCTTCAGCAACCTGACACTGGGCACCGGGCGGGTCACCGCTCCGGGCTTCGACGTGGACGCACTCGTCGCGCACCTCGGTACCGGGCCGATCGCACCCGGGCCGGCCAACCGGATCGGCACCGCTCCCTAGTGTCTTTCTGTCTCAACACTCGGGCGGTTTCCTTGCGACGCGGTCCGGGACGGGGGCATACTCGGCTCGTGATCCAGCAGGCGCGATTTTTTTACTACGGCACCGGAGGCCCGGCAGCCGTAGGTCGCTCCTGAACGACAGACCTACATCAAGCCCCGGGCTTCCCCGCCCGGGGCTTGATGCTGCCCGGGCCGGGTCGTCGTCCGGGGCGCCAGCACCCGAGGAGCAGCACATGACCGCCGACGTGATGGACCAGTCCACCGGCGCGGGCGAGGCACCCGCCGCCGAGAAGATCCGCGGAATGCGTGAGCGGATCAACGAGATCGATCAAGCCATCATCGACCTCTGGCTCGAACGCGCCAGCCTCTCCCAGGAGGTCGGCAAGACCCGCATGGCCAGCGGCGGCACCCGACTGGTGCTGGCCCGCGAACGCGAGATCATCGAGCACTTCCGCGAGGCGCTCGGCCCCGACGGTACGCAGGTCGCCCTGCTGCTGCTCCGCTCCGGCCGCGGACCCCTCTGACCGGTCCGCAAACGCCGACCTCCCCGGAAACGCCGACCTCCCCGGAACGCCGGCCGGTCCGGAAACGCCGCGGCCGGGCCCCGTCCATCGGGCCCGGCCACCTGCGTCTTCCTGACGATCAGCGCTTGCGCTCGATCTTGTAGTCGCCCTTACCCGCGCCACCGAACTGCCCGTGGTCCTTGCCGCCGAACTGCCCGTGGTCCTTGCCGCCGAACTGGCCCTTGCCACCGAACTGGCCGTGGTCCTTGCCACCGAACTGGCCCTTGCCACCGAACTGGCCCTTGCCGCCGAAGTGGCCGTTGCCGTTGCCGACGTGGATGTTGCCGCGGTCGTGGCCGAGCTGGAAGTGGCCCCGGTCCCGTCCGACCTGGAAGTGACCCCGGTCGCGGTCGTTCTGGAAGTGCCCGCGGCCACCGCCGCGCCACTCCCGCTCCACCTTCAGCATCCACAGGCCGCGGCGGGCGCCGATGCGCACCAGGTAGCAGCGCGGGTCGTCCCACTTGCCCGCCCAGTCGCCGACGGCGCCGGTCTTCTTGCAGGTGCCGAGGCTGCGGTAGAAGCCGACGATCTGGTCCCGGTCGCGGTGCTGCAGCACCTGGCCGCTCGAGGACTTCCCGGCCGAGTTGCCGGCGCTGTCCGATGCCAGAGCCGGTGCCCCGATCGACGCTCCGGCCAGCAGCCCCAGGCCCGCCATGGTCAGTGTCCGCACGATCTTGTTCATTGTCTTCCCCCTCCGGTTGGTGCCTCCGTTGGGATAGACAATGTCATAACGGACATAGTTACTTAAAGGGTTCATAGTCGTACTTTTAGTCAACTTCTCCTTGATCTTCAGCCAGGTTCGCCCGTCAAATGATCTATTTGCCGCGTTCGGCGACGACTCCCCCGCCCCACCCTTCGTTGCCTCCATTGCGGGCCACCCTGCCCACCCCAAACCCGCCCCTCAACCCCTCCAAATCCGCGCAGTCGGTTCCCTTCACGAGCGACGCGGTCCGCCTGATCAGCATGCAGTTCAGCCCGGAGGTGGCGCTGCGGCCTGGAGTGGGCAGCAAGATCGCTTCACGCACAGAAGAGGACTGTGGGATACGCGTACCAAAAAAGCGAAACGGCCAGGACCGAAGTCAAAGCCCGCCGTAAACGACAAGCGACCTGCGACCTGCGACACGCGAAACGGCCCGGACAGAAAGTCCGGGCCGTTCGTTGATCACCAGCTCAGCGGCGGTGTACCACGTCGCGAATCTCCGCGAAGTGGCAAGCGCTCGGGTGCGGCGATCGATCACGGATCGTCAGAGCCGGGTCCTGCTGGGCGCAGACGTCCTGCGCCTTCCAGCAACGCGTGCGGAAACGGCAACCCGACGGTGGGTTGGCCGGCGACGGCACGTCACCCTCCAGGACGATCTGGTCACGGTGGCCGCGCAGGCGCGGGTCCGGGACCGGGACGGCCGAGAGAAGGGCCTGGGTGTACGGGTGGGTCGGCTGGTCGTAGATCTCGGTGTCGTGACCGTGTTCGACGATGCGGCCGAGGTACATCACGGCGACCCGGTCGGAGATGTGCCTGACCACCGACAGGTCGTGGGCGATGAAGATGTACGACAGGCCGAACTCGTCCTGCAGCCGCTCCAGCAGGTTGATGACCTGCGCCTGGATCGACACGTCGAGCGCCGAAACCGGCTCGTCGCACACGATGATCTCGGGCTTGAGTGCCAGTGCGCGGGCGATGCCGATGCGCTGGCGCTGTCCGCCGGAGAACTGGTGGGGGTAGCGGTTGATGTGCTCGGGGTTGAGGCCCACCGTGTCCAGCAGGTCCTGCACCGCCCGCTCGCGACCCTTGCGGGGCACGACCTCCGGGTGGATCTCGAACGGCTCGCCGATGATGTCGCCGACCGTCATCCGGGGGTTGAGCGAGGTGTACGGGTCCTGCAGCACCATCTGGATGTTGCGGCGTGCCCTGCGCAGGTCGCCGCCCCGGAGCCGGACCATGTCCTGACCGCGCACCATGATCGAGCCTTCGGTCGGCTTCTCCAGGCCGACCAGGAGCTTGGCCAGCGTGGACTTGCCACAGCCGGACTCGCCGACCACGCCGAGGGTCTCACCCCGGCGCAGCTGGATGTCGACTCCGTCGACCGCCCGGACAGCGCCGACCTTGGTCTTGAAGACGATGCCCTGGTTGATCGGGAAGTGCTTGACGAGACCCTTGGTCTCGAGGACTACGTCACTCACCGAGGACCTCCCGGAAGAAGTGGCAACGGGCGGTACGGTGCGGCGCGACGGCGTAGGCCGGCGGCGGCGGGTCCTGGCGGCACGGGTCTTTCGCATACCGGCAGCGGGGGTTGAACGCGCATCCATGCGGGATGTCGGTCAGCGCCGGCGGCAGGCCACGAATGACGTTGAGCTGCTGGCCCTTCATGTCCAGACGCGGGATCGACTCGAGCAGCGCCCGCGTGTACGGGTGGGCCGGCCGCGTGTAGATGTCGTAGACGGGTGCCTCTTCGACGACCTTGCCCGCGTACATCACGGAGATCCGGTCGGCGACGTCGGCGACCACGCCCATGTCGTGCGTGATCAGGATGAGGCCCATGTTGCGCTGCTTCTGCAGTTCCGCGAGCAGGCCCATGATCTGCGCCTGCACGGTGACGTCGAGCGCCGTGGTGGGCTCGTCGGCGATCAGCACCTCGGGGTCGAGCGCCAGCGCCATGGCGATCATGACGCGCTGGCGCATACCGCCGGAGAACTGGTGCGGGTAGTCGTTCACCCGCTCCTTGGCGGCCGGGATCCTGACCTGGTCGAGCAGTTCGATCGACCGCTTCTTCGCGTCGCCCCGGGACATACCCCGGTGCATCCGGAAGACCTCGCCCAGCTGGAACCCGACCGAGTAGACCGGGTTCAGTGCGGACAGCGCGTCCTGGAAGATCATCGCGATCCGGTTGGCCCGGACCTTGCGGCGCTGCTGCTCGGGGAGGGTGAGCAGGTCGACACCGCGGTAACGGACCTGGCCCTTGGTGATGAAGCCGGGAGGGCTGTCCAGGATGCCCATGATCGCCTGAGCGGTCACCGACTTACCGCACCCCGACTCGCCCAGGATGGCGAGGGTCTCGCCCGGGGAGAGCCAGAAGTTGGCGCCGTTGACTGCTTTGGCGACGCCGTACTGGGTGCGGAACTCGACGTGCAGGTCGTTGACCTCGAGCAGGGGGGCGCGCGGGTCGACGCCGGGTATGACGTCCATTTCCGCCTTGATATCAGTCACCGGGGTCACCGCAACTTCGGGTCGAAGGCGTCGCGGATGGCGTCGCCCAACATGATGAAGGCCAGCACCGTCGCGCCCAGGAAGACCGCGGGCCAGACCAGCGGAGCCGCGGCGACACGTGCCGACGGAGTGGCCTCGGAGATCGCGATACCCCAGCTGATGGCGTCGCCCTTGAGACCGACACCGAGGAACGACAGGGTCGCCTCGACGCCGATGTTGATGCCCAGCAGGATCGTCAGCACGACGATGAAGGACGCGATCGAGTTCGGCAGGATGTGCCGGAGCATGAGGCGTCCCGGACCGGCACCGAGCATCCGGCCGGCGGCGACATAGTCCTGGTTCTTGGCCGCGATCACCGCCGAGCGCATGACACGGGCGCCGGACGTCCAGGTCAGCAGACCCAGGGTCAGGATCACCGCGATGAGCCCGTTGTCGTTCGGGTCGGCCGACAGCCGCGACGAGAGCACGATGCCGGCGAGCAGGAACGGGATGGCGAGCATCACGTCGACGAACCGGGACAGCACCGCGTCGACCCAGCCGCCGAAGAAGCCGGAGGAGAGGCCGATGATGATGCCGATGACGCCGGCGATCATCGTCGAGACGACGCCGACGATGATCGAGTTCCGAGCGCCGTGGATGGTCTTGGCGAAGACGTCGCAGCCCTGGAAGTCGTATCCGAAGTAGGCGGTGCCGTTGGCGCCCTTGTGCTGGTTCGACAGCGCACAGGACCGCGGGTCCGCCGAGGTGAACAGCGTCGGCCAGATGGCCATCACCAGAACGATCGTCACCAGGACGACGGCCACCCAGAAGATCTTGCTGCGGCGGAGGTCGTTCCAGGCGTCGCCGGCCAGGCTGCGTGGCTTGTCCGACCTTCCACTGCCGGGCCGAGGCTGCAGGTTGATCGGTTCGGGCGCCTCGGCGGCGGTGATGGAGCTCATGTCACTCATAGCGGATCCTGGGGTCAAGGGCGGCGTACAGCAGGTCGACGAGCAGGTTCACGACCAGGAAGACGATCACCAGGGCGCTCACGAAGCCGACCACCAGCGGACCGTCCTCGCTACGGATGCCGCGCGCAAGGTTGAAGCCGACGCCGGGGATGTTGAAGACACCCTCGGTCACGATCGCTCCGGACATCAGGTTGCCCAGGTCCACACCGATCAGCGTGACGACGGGGATCAGCGAGTTGCGGAGCACGTGCACCGAGATGACCCGGCGGCCCGACAGGCCCTTGGCCCGTGCGGTGCGCACGTAGTCGGCGCGCAGGTTCTCGGCGACCGAGGTACGGGTTACCCGTAGCTGAGTGGCCAGGACCGAGCTCGCCAGCACCATCGCCGGTAGCAGTAGCTGATAGAAGGTCGCCTTGGCGTTGGCCGTCGGCGGGAACCAGCCGAGCTGGATGCCGAAGAGCAGCTGGGCCAGCGGTGCGATGACCACGATCGGCATCGACAGCAGGACCAGGGTGACGACGAGCGTGACGTTGTCGAAGGCACCGCCACGGCGGATGGCCGAGAAGACGCCGGCACCGATGGCGATGATCGCAGCGATCACGACTGCCATGAGTGCGAGCCGGAGGGTGATCGGCCATGCCGCCTCGAGCAGGTCGGCGATCTTTCGCCCGTTGAGCGAGGTGCCGAAGTCTCCGGTCAGCAGGCCTTTCATGTAGTACCAGTACTGGGTGAGGAAGGGATCATCCAGGTGGTAGCGCTCGGTCAGCGCAATGCGCTGACTCTCAGTGATGGGCCGTTCGCCCGCCAACGCCTGGAGGGGGTCGTCCTGGTTGGCGAACATCAGCGCGAAGACTACAAAGGTGGCCCCGAAGAACGTGAGGACCATTTGTAGTAAGCGCCGCACGATGTAGCGGAACATTCGGGTTTAGCCTCTTCCGCGGAAGAGCGCCGGCCTCGTGAGCACGGCGACGAGGAGGGTGGGGGTTAACACAGTGGTGGCGCCACGGTTTCACAAACTCCGTGACGCCACCACCGTTCGAGCGGTTAGATCAGCTCACTACTTCGATCTCGTAGAGATCGACCTTCTGGAAGAGGTCGACCTTGACGTTCGAGACCTTCTCGGAGTAACCGAACACGTTCTGGCCGACGCGCAGCGGGATCACCGGCATGTCCTTGGCGAGGATGTCCTCGGCCTGCTGCCACTTCGCGATCGACTCCTCCGGAGTCTTCGCCGCCGAACCCTCCTTGACCAGGTTGTCGAAGGCCGGGTTGCTGTAGCCGTAGTAGTTGGAGGAACCACCGGTCGCGTACAGCGGGCCGAGGTAGTTCTCCATCAGCGGGT
Source organism: Actinoplanes sp. GCM10030250 (assembly GCF_042666575.1). NCBI lineage: Bacteria > Bacillati > Actinomycetota > Actinomycetes > Micromonosporales > Micromonosporaceae > Actinoplanes > Actinoplanes sp. GCM10030250. The sequence goes on from NZ_JBHTDO010000049.1 coordinate 47,592, forward strand.
AGTCCATGATCCAGCCGAGGCGGATCAGGCCGACCGGCTGCTTCTTCTCGACCTTGGTCAGCAGGTCGGCGAACTTGGGCTCACCCACGCCGGTGCAGTTGACGCCCAGCGAGGCCTTGATCTGGTTGCACGTCGCGTCGACCCACGCCTTGTGCGGGCCATCGGCGTTGTACGTGATCTTCAGCTCGGACGGGCCACCGGCCGCGTCGTAGAGCTTCTTGGCCTCGGTCGGGTTGTACTCACAGTTCGCGCCACAGGTGTTCTCGCGGTAACCCGCGACCACCGGGGAGACGAACGAGGTGGCCGGGGTCTGCGAGCCCAGGAAGACCTGGTCGGTGATCTCCTGGCGGTTGATCGCCATCGAGATCGCGCGACGCACGTCGACGTTCTGGAACTCCTTCAGGAACGTCGGGAAACCGACGAACTGGAAGACCGAGTTCGGGCTCTTCTGGAAGCGGTCACCCAGGTCGGCCGAGGCCTTCGCGAGGCTCTCGATCGGAATCTGGGTCTGCACGTCCAGGTTGCCGGCGACCAGGTCGGCGTACGCCGCCGACTGCTCCTGGTAGATCTTGTAGGTGATGCCGTCGACCTTCGGCACCTGACCCTTGAAGTCGGCGACCTTCTCGACGACGACCTGCGAGTCGTGCTCCCACTTGCCCTTCAACTTGAAGGGGCCGTTGCCGATGATGGCCTCTTCGAATCCCTCGGCGAGCACGCCGTCGGAGGAGAAGGCGGCCTTCGGCAGCGGGTAGAAGACGGTGTAGCCGAGCAGCGACGCGAAGGACGCGAACGGCGCCGACAGCTTGATGGTGAACGTGCTGTCGTCGACAACCGCGAGACCCGTCAGCTTCTTGGCCTTGGGCTCGGGAGCCTTCTTCGGGCCTTCCTCACCGTCCGGGTCCTCGGACTGCAGGGCCTCGAAGCCGTCGATCCGCGAGAAGAAGTACGAGCCACCATTGCCGTTCGGGCCGTAAGCGCCCTGGTTCCAGGCGTCGACGTAGTTCTGAGCGACGACCGGCTCGCCGTTGTGGAAGGTGAAGCCGGGCTTCAGCTTCACGGTCCAGGTGGTGTTCGTAGCGTCCGGCGTGATCGACTCAGCGGCGACCGGAACAGGCTTGTTCTCGGCGTCGAAGTCGACGAGCGGGTAGAACAGCGAGGCGAGCACCTCCGCACCGTTCGACTCCGTCGTGTTCGCCGGAATCAGGTGCTGAGGCTCAGTGATCGCGATCGACACAGTATTTGAAGTAGCGGACGCGTCATCGGACCCGCCACTACCGCAACCGGCGGCCAACAAGGCGATGGCGGTCGCACCGACCGCCATCTTCCATGGGCTTTTCCCAGGCATGGGAGTGCCTCCTTCAGGGGCGCTCACGAGGGGTTGTGTGAGTAGCTGCCACTGTGACACAGGGGCACGGAAACCGATGAGCGCCGTTATCAAGCCGATATTAGCCGTTTACGTCCCGACGCAGACGCAAAGATCGTTCTTTCGGCCAATCTGACCGGCCTGAGCTGCGGGTACTCCAGCGCGTGCCCCTTCAGCCACTTATTGCAGCCGAACGTACCACCTGGGAAGTCGCTTGACGGATCCCTAGACCAACCTGCGGTCAGCCGCCCACCGTGACAGCTCGTAGCGGTTGCTCATCTGGAGCTTGCGCAGGACGTTGGAGACGTGCGTCTCGACTGTCTTGATCGAGATGAACAGCTCCTTCGCGATCTCCTTGTACGCATAACCCCGCGCCAGCAGCCGCAGCACCTCGCGCTCGCGGTTGGTGAGCTGGTCGAGCTCCGGGTCGGCGACCGGCACGTCCGGCCGGGAGGCGAAGGCGTCGAGCACGAAGCCGGCGAGCCGCGGGCTGAACACCGCGTCGCCGTCGGCCACCCGGCGCACGGCGGCGGCCAGCTCGTCCGGGGAGATCGTCTTCGTCACGTACCCACGGGCGCCGGCCCGGATCAGGCCGATCACGTCCTCCGCGGCGTCCGAGACGGAGAGCGCCAGGAAGAGGACCTGTGGATGGCTGCGCCGGATCGACTCCAGCACCGCACGGCCACCGCCGTCCGGCATGTGCACGTCGAGCAGGACCACGTCGGGCTGCACCGAGGAGATCCGGCTGATCGCCTCCGCGACGCTGCTCGCCTCACCCACGACGTCGACGTGCGCGCCGAGTTCGGCGCGGACCCCGGCGCGGAACATCGCGTGGTCGTCGACCAGGAAGACGGTGAGCCGTCGAGGCTCCACATCCGGAACGGGCTCGGTCATCGTGCTGTCTCCTTACCGGCGGTCACGCTCTCCCATTGCGAGACGGGGAGCATGAGGCGAACTTCGGTGCCGTCGCCGGGAGCGCTGCGGATCTCGGCACGCCCACCATGGCGTTGCATCCGCCCGATGATCGAGCCTCGGACGCCGTGCCGGGTCTCCGCCACGCCGCCGATCTCGAAGCCCGCGCCGCGATCCCGGACGAAGACACTCAACTCATCCTCCTCCACCTCGGCATAGAGCGAAACCGTCTGCACCCCCGCGTGCCGGGCGGCGTTGACGAGGGCCTCGCGGGCCGCGGCGACGAGCGCGGCGACCCGCTCGTCGCTCTGCGTGTCGCCCACCACGACGGTCTCCACGGTGATCGCGTAGGTGTCCTCCACCTCGGCGGCGACCTGCTCCAGCGCGGCGGCGAAACGCTCGGTCGGCGAGCCGGTGGGCCGGTACAGCCAGTTGCGGAGGCTGCGCTCCTGCCCGCGAGCGAGTCGCTGCACCTCCTTGATGTCGGTGGAGTTGCGCTGGATCAGCGCGAGCGTGTGCAGGACCTGGTCGTGGATCATCGCCGCCAGCTCGGCCCGCTCCTGCTCCCGGATCCGGCCCTCGCGCTCGGCCCGCAACTGGCCGAACGTGCGCCAGACCAGCGGTGCCACCACGACGCCGACACCGAGCAGCCCGACGAAGGCGAAGATCACACCGTTGAAGACGGCGGAGAGTGACTCGCTCGGCGCGTAGACCGCGACCACACCGATGATCCCGACCGCGACGAGGATGCCGCCGCCGATGAAGCGAAAGAGAAACGAACGCCGATCGTTCTCGGACACGAACGCGGCGAACCACGGGGCCGCGGCGAGGTTGCTGTCGGCGCCCTGGTCACGCCGGCTCGGGTCGGACTGGTGCCAGATCACGCCGGCGCCGACCGCGATGACCGCGATCATCCAGCCGGCGGTGGTGGCCACCTGGTCGTCGAAGACCAGAGCCTGCAACAGGATCACGCCGAGACCGATGGCGGCGAAGGGCATCAGCGCGGCGAAGTCGCGGCGGGGAGCCTCCTTCTCGTCGCCGCTCACCTCCTGCGGCAGCACCGCCCAGTAGCCGGCGTAGAGAAGAAGGCCCAGCGCGTTGAAGCCGAGCAGGACGACGAGAGCGATGCGCACCGCCAGGACCGGCACGCCGAGATGGCGGGCCAGACCGACGGCGACGCCCGCAACGATGCGGTGGTCGCGCGGCCGGTACAACCGGCGCGGCTCAGTTTCAGCGGTGGTAGTGATCGCGGTCCCCTTTCCTGCCCTTCGATCGTCACACTTCCCGCCGCGCCGGGCCACGGGGTTCTCCCCCCGGAATCGGGGCCAGGATCTCAGGGTGGGCTCAGGGTCGCCGCCGGAAGCGGCTCGGGTGGTACGACCAGCACGATCGAAGCATGAACGACGAAGCTGCCGAATCCCGCGGGCCTTCCACGCCGGATGCCGGTCCCCAGGGCGGGCCGGCACCGTCTCCCGATCCAGCCCCTGCCGGGTCCGACGACCCGCGGCAGGCGACCGGCGCCGACACGCCGGGCCCCATCAGCACCCCGGGCCCCACCGGCACCTCGGGCCCCACGCCCGGCCCGGCAGACATGCCGGGCCCCACGCCGGGCCCCACGCCGGGCCCCACGCCCGGCCCGACCGGCACGCCGCCACCCGGGCCCGGTGGATACCCCCCGAACACGCCGCCGTGGCTCGCCTCGGCCGGCGCCGCCTTCGCCCGCCAGCGGCTGGTGCGCCCCCGCAACGGCCGCTACGTGGCAGGAGTCTGCGGCGCGCTGGCCCGGGCCACCAACACCGACCCGGTGCTCTGGCGGGTCCTGCTGGCCGTCCTCGGCCTGCTCGGCGGCACCGGCGTGCTGCTCTACCTGATCGGCTGGCTGATCATCCCGTCCGAGGGTGACACCGCCTCGCCGATCGAGTCGCTGCTCGGCAAGGGGCAGTCCGGGATGCAGCCGGTCTCGGTGGTCCTGCTCGGCGGCGCCGCGCTGCTGACCTTCGCCTTCATCGTCAACAGCGGGGCACGGGCCAGCATGCTCGCCGCCGCCGTGATTCTCGGCGCCTTCCTGCTGATCAAGCGGGGTGGTGTGCCCGGCCGGGACAGCGCCGGGTTCCCGGCGGCAGCGCCGCCTGCACCGCCCTTCACGCCTCCCACGCCCGGCACCGAGGAGCCGACCATGGCCTTCACCGCGCCGCCGGCCGCAACCCCCGCTGGCGCAGCCGCACCGTCAGCTGCCGCACCTTCAGCAGCCGCACCGCCCTCGGACCCGCTGATCCCGCCGCCTCCGCCGCGTTACGAGCCGCCGACCAGCGGATTCCGCCCGCCGTTCGCGCCGCACGGCCCGTTCGCCAGTTCGGCCGGCCCCGCCGCACCGCAGCCGCCGGCGCCCAAGCCCCCGAAGGCTCCTAAGCCGCCGAAGGAGCGCTCGGTCCTGGGCCGACTGACCTTCTTCGCGGTCGTGGTCGTGATGGGTGTGCTGGCGGTGCTCGACATGGCCGGTGTGAACGTCGCGGTCTCCGTCTACTTCGCCGCGGCCCTGGTCACCGTCGCGTCCGGCCTGATCGTCGGCACCTGGTTCGGCCGTGCCCGCGGCCTCATCGCGCTGGCCCTTCTGATCACGTTCGGCCTGGCCGTCTCGACGGGTGTGGAGCGCTTCGGCCAGGACTTCACGCCGAGCGTCTACCGTCCCGCCAGCCTCGCCGAGGTGCCGGACCGGTACGACTTCACCTTCGGCAACGTCACGCTGGACCTGCGCCAGGTCGACTTCTCCCAGAAGGAGCAGACCACCGCGGTCACCATGAAGCTGGGTCAGCTCCGTGTGCTGCTGCCCCCGGAGGTGGACGTCACCGCCGAGGCACGCGTCGACGGCGGCCGTGCCGTGCTCTTCGATGAGCAGTTCTCCGACCCCGGCGGCCTCCTGCAGGTCACCAACCAGGGCACGGACGGCGCCGGCGGCGGAACCCTACTGCTCGACCTCCAGATGGAGGCCGGAAACCTGGAGGTGGCCCGATGAAGCCGCACCGCATGGACGCCGTCTCGCTCAGCTTCGGCCTGCTCTTCCTGGCGGTCACGTTCTGGTGGGCGATCTCCCGGGTGGTCACGCTGCACCTGCCGGCCGTGGGTTGGGTGGTCGCGGGCGGCCTGATCTTCTTCGGGATGATCGGTCTGCTCGGAGCGATCCGTTCCGGTCGCCGCGAGGTGCCCGCCCCGGTCATGGCCGAGGCCCGCATCGAGACCCCCGGCGACCTGCCCCCGGAGATGCACGCCTCGATCGTCCAGGAACTGCTCGACGACCCGGCGACCCGCTTCACCAAGGACAACCCGGAGAGCGAATCGCACCGCCCCCGGCGGGACTGAACGTGTGCCAAGCCCCGCCCGCAGGTCGGCGACCTGTGGGCGGGGCAATATGCTCGCTGAATGACCCCGTATCCCGCCGTGTCCACCACGCCCGTACCCGGCGTGGGTGCCCGGGCCGCCCGCGCCCTGACCGCCGAGTTCGCCCGGCAGAACGCGGCAACGTCCGCGCTGCTCGTCGGTGCCGACCACGCCTCCACCGTGGTGGCGGCCGCCGTCGAGGCGCTGCTGCCCGGCGACACCCTGACCCTCGTTCCCGGCGAGCACAGCAGCACCGACGTGCTGCGCGGTCACATCGCCGGCCTGGGCAGCTGGGTCGCCGACCGGGTGAAGGTCGTCGAGTCGCTCGACGAGGCGCAGCCCGCCGACGTGGTGATCGTCGGTGAGCCGCTCACCGGGACCGCCGACGAGACCCGCACCCACCTGGACCGGCTCGGTAAGTACCTCGCCGACGGAGCGGTGCTCTCGGTCGCCGTCCCGGCAGCTCCCGGCCGTACCGGTGGCGCCGCGGCGGAGCTGTTCCGGCAGAGCGCGCTGTTCGGCGTCGGCTCCGACCTGGTGGTCCGCAACCAGCCGCCGCTGCGGGTGCACAAGCTGCGCTTCAGCCCCGCCGACGTGGCGACCGCCGCGACCCTCGCCCCGGCGTACCGGCCGTCGAGCGTCCCGGTCACCCGCACCATGCACATCGACTCCAACGGCGTCGCCGCGGCCGGCATCGCGCTCGGCCTGGCCGCTCTCGCCCGCCGGGCCCGGCCGAAGTCCAAGCTCTGGCTGCTGCCCGCCATCGCCGCTGCTCCGGTCGCCGCGTTCTTCCGCGACCCGCAGCGCGACGTGCCGAGCGACGCGTCCGCCGTGGTCGCCTCCGCCGACGGCAAGGTCCTGTCGGTCGAGCGGATGCACGACGAGCGCTTCGGCCCCGGCGAGTTCCTGCGCATCGCCGTGTTCCTGTCCGTTTTTGACGTGCACGTCAACCGCTCGCCGGTGGCCGGCCGCGTCGCCGACTACTTCGTCGAGGAGGGCGGCTACGCGAACGCGATGACGGCCGCGGCGGAGCACAACGTGGCTGCCTACACCGTGCTCGACACCGACCAGGGCACCGTCGTGGTGGCACAGCGCACCGGCCTGATCGCGCGTCGCATCGTGCAGCGCACGCCGGTGGGCACGCTCCTCGCGAAGGGCGAGCGCTTCGGCCTGATCCGCTTCGGCTCCCGCACCGACATCTACCTACCCGCCGACAGGGCCGAAGCCGCGGTCACCGTGAGTGAGCGCGTCGTCGGCGGATCCACGGTCATCGCCCGCTGGAAGAACTAAACGGCCGTCGATTACCGCAAGACAAGATCAAGATCATTTCATCGTACGAGACACGAAGAGTTCCCTGGCTACGCCGCGATCTCGCTGCCTGGTCACGGCCGTCCAAGCGACCGCCGGGCTGAAGCGGGTGGCAAACACCGTGAAGTTCGGGTGCGTACCGCACCCGAACTTCACACCCCCCACGCGGTCGGGCGAACGCGTGCTTGGAAAAGCCGAAAGGCCGTCTCCCGGAGGAGGCGGCCTTTCGCGTTGTCTGTTCCGGATCAGGCGCGCTTGGCGCGCATCCAGAGGATCGGACCGCTGACCAGGTAGGTCGCGACGATCATCACGAAGGTCATCTCGGGCTGGAGCAGAGCGCCGACCACCGGCAGCAGGAACAGCCACGGCGGCAGCCTCAGCAGGCGGGCGAGTTTCGCGTACGGGAAGCTGGAAACCATCGCGAAGGCCAGCAGGGTCACTCCGCCGAGCAGGGCCATGCCCGGCAGCGGCAGCCCGATCAGCACGGTCAGCGCCAGCACCGCGGCGGTCATCGTGGTGGGCACGCCGCAGAAGAAGCGGCCGTCCTTGGGTGACACGTTGAACCGGGCCAGCCGGATCGCGGCACAGCCGGCCACCAGGGCACAGGCGATGGCGGCGGCCGCCGGCGGGACCGAGTCGACAAGTGAGGCGTAGACCACGACGGGCGTGGCGAGACCGAAAGAGCACATGTCGGCGAGCGAGTCCATCTGGGCGCCGAACGGGCTCGAGACGCCGAGCTTGCGCGCCAGTGCGCCGTCCAGACCGTCGAAGATCACACAGGCGACCAGGAAGGCGGCGGCGATCTGCGGCTGCCCGTCCATGGCGAGGAAGATCGCCATCAGGCCCAGGGCGAGGCTGGCCAGCGTGCACGCGTTGACCAGGGCGAAGCTGATACGGCGGGACATCGTGTGCTCACCGGGAAGCAGGGGGATCGGGCCCGGAACCGTCTCGCTGTCGGTGACCGGGACCTCCATGGGGATTCCCGGTGCGGGGATCATCAGGGTCCGCGCCGGTTCCGGCCCGGTGTAGAGCACTTCAGCCCGGGTGGCGGTCGCAGCCCGTCCGGTCTTCTCGGCGGAGCGGCGGCCCACCCGAACCAACAGGGCTTGCCGGGCGATAGTTCCGCCGCGGCGGAGCCGGCCTGCCCAACGACGTCCGGCGGGACGGGGACTATCAGTCGTTCGACGCCGGCGCCAAGGGGTTCTCGGCACGTGCTTCCTCCATGGAGTTCGTGTGTTCCGCCGGTCACTGTCAAGATTCCGGCGAAATAGCGGGTTACACCATCGCACAGCCGGACGGCCTTGGCGAGAGGGCGAACGATCCTGGAGTGCAACAACGAGAGCCGACGGTTTCATCCACCGCGTGATCGTTGGACGCTCACTCAGCCTTCCGGATACCGATTTTAGCCCGTACGGCCCAACGCTTCTCGGGACAGCTCGGTGAGTGGCAGGTTTACGAGCTCCTCCGGGCGGAACCAGACGGCCTCAGCGGTCGACCCGCCGGCCGCCTCGGTGACCGCCGCGACGGTCGGCTGATCGACTCTGACCTGGTACAACGCGCGGATCACGTGCCAGTCGAGGGGTACGCCCTCGGGACCCATCGCGGCCGGATCGTACCGGTGGCCGACGCCGAGAAGTCCGACGATTCGGCCCCGCTGGGACGTCTCCTCGTAGAGTTCGCGGTCCAGGGCACGCTCGGGGGTCTCGCCGAAGTCGGTGCCCCCGCCGGGGAGGTGCCACTGCCCGCCACCTGGGTATCCGTCCGAGATCCGGGTCAGCAGGACCCGGCCGGTCGGGTCGGTGGCCAGCGCGTAGGCGCCGAAGCGCTGCACCCGCCCGGGCGGCCGCTCGATCTCGCCGCTCGGCACACCGGCGGTCGGATCACCCGGGTCGAACCGGACACCGAGGACGCGGGCCGTGAAAGGGAGCAGCGGACGCGCCGCGACCTGTGCCGGTTCGGCCCATTCGGCCAGGTCAGTGGTGCCGGAGACCTCGGGGCGCAGCGTGCCGCCGACGGGCTCGACGTCGTACACGATCCGGTCGGTGTGCTCGATCGAGCCGTCGGGCAGCCGGGCGAGATCGGCCAGCACGGCCCGCAGGCCGCTGATCCGCACGTCGAGGCCGGTCTCCTCGGCGAACTCCCGGACGACAGCGCCGTCCGGGTGCTCACCGTGATCAATACCACCACCGGGAAGTGACCAGACTCCGGGGAAGGCACTGGCGTCCGATCCCCGGGTCAGCAGCACCGGGCCGTCGGCGGTGCGGCACACGCCGTACGCCGCAGCCCTTCTCCTGATCTTCACTCGCCCAGGTTAGTCCCGGCTAGATCAGTCGCGCCGCTCGAAGGGCGTCGGCGGTGACCTCGGTCAACCGGTCGGCGGCGAGTTCGGCGACCTCCTTGAGCGGCATCCACCTCGCGTCGTCGGTCGATCCGCCCACGTCGTGGATGGTCACCTCGGTCGGCTTGTCCACGACCACCCGGTAGAAGGCACGCACCCCGTGCCAGTCGATCGGATATCCCTCGGGGCCGAGCGAGGCGGCGTCCCGGTGACTCGCGACGCCGAGCAGCTCGACCAGCCGGCCCTCCTGCCCGGTCTCCTCGACCAGCTCGCGGATCAGCGCATTGCCCGGCTGTTCGCCGTAGTCGGTGCCGCCGCCCGGCAGGTGCCAGCAGCCGGCGCCGGGATAGCCGGGCGAGATCCGGGTCAGAAGCAGGTTCTCGTACGGGTCGGTGGCGATCGCGTACGCCGCGAACCGCTGCGCCCGGTGCAAACCGTCCGGTCCCCGGTACGCGTAGAAGGAGGGGAAGTCCGGCGCCTCTTCAGGCCGCAGGTCGGCGGAGGCGGCCGGCAGCCCGAGTGCGGCCGCGGTGAACGGGCGGAGCCGCAGGCCCTGGGCCTCCTCGAGGGTGTGCCAGCGGGCCAGGTCGGTGGGATGACCGACCCTGTCGATCAGGTTGCCACCGCGGATCGACACCGAGTAGATGAGCCGGTCGGTGTGGATGGTGACGCCTCGGTGCGGCAGCGAGCGCATGTCGGCGAGCACGTCACGCAGCCCGGAGACGGCGACGGAGAGGCCAGTCTCCGCCGCGGTCTCGCGGACGACGGTGTGGTTCGGGTCTTCGCCGTGGTCGACGGCGCCTCCGGGCAGCGACCAGACGCCGGGTGTACCGGACTTGGCCGAGGCCCGGACCAGAAGAACGCGGCCGGCGTCGTCGTGCGCGACGGCGTAGGCGGCGATCCTGCGGAGCGGTTCCAGTGCGGGGGTCACGGGCGGCATTCTGCCCGGATTATGTTACCTCTCCAGAACTTTTGTCGGGTTCCTGACAGTGGGATAGCGGTGAGTAACCGCAGCTCAGGGCGATTTTGCCCGCCCTGAGCTATAGATCCACTACTGACGGTTACTCCCACTCGATGGTGCCCGGAGGCTTGCTCGTGACGTCCAGAACCACCCTGTTGATCTCCCGGACCTCGTTGGTGATCCGGTTCGAGATCCTGGCGATCAGGTCGTACGGCAGGCGGGACCAGTCGGCGGTCATCGCGTCCTCGCTGGAGACCGGCCGCAGCACCACCGGGTGCCCGTAGGTCCGGCCGTCGCCCTGGACGCCGACGCTGCGCACATCGGCGAGCAGCACCACCGGGAACTGCCAGACGTCACGGTCCAGGCCGGCCGCGGTGAGCTCCTCGCGGGCGATCAGGTCGGCTTGACGCAGGATGTCCAGCCGGTCCCGGTCGACCGCGCCGATGATCCGGATCGCCAGGCCGGGGCCGGGGAACGGGTGCCGCTGCACCATCGCTTCGGGCAGGCCGAGCTCGGCGCCGAGCGCGCGGACCTCGTCCTTGAACAGCGTGCGCAGCGGCTCGATCAGCGCGAACTGCAGGTCGTCGGGGAGACCGCCGACGTTGTGGTGCGACTTGATGTTCGCCGTACCGGTGCCGCCGCCGGACTCCACCACGTCCGGGTAGAGGGTGCCCTGCACCAGGAACTCGATGTGCCGTTCGGCGTCGAGCTTGCGGGCGGTCGCCTCGAACGTCCGGATGAACTCCCGGCCGATGATCTTCCGCTTCTGCTCCGGGTCGATGACGCCGGAGAGGAAGCCGAGGAACTGCTCCTCGGCGTCGACCACCACGAGCCGGATGCCGGTGGCCGCGACGTAGTCCTTCTCGACCTGCTCGGCCTCACCGGAGCGCAGCAGGCCGTGGTCGACGAAGACGCAGGTGAGCTGGTCACCGATGGCCTTGTGGACCAGGGCCGCGGCGACCGCCGAGTCGACACCGCCGGAGAGTGCGCACAGGACCTGCTTGTCGCCGACCTGCTCGCGGATCGCGGCGACCTGGTCCTCGATGATGTTGCCGGGGGTCCAGGTGGGCTCGATGCCGGCGATGTCGTACAGGAAGCGCTTGAGCATCTCCTGGCCCTGCTCGGTGTGCGCCACCTCGGGGTGGAACTGCACACCGGCACGCTTGGTGGTGAGGTCCTCGAAGGCGGCGACCGGGGCGCCGGGGGTGGAGGCGGTGACCGCGAAACCCTCCGGAGCGACCGCGACGCTGTCACCGTGGCTCATCCAGACCGGCAGGTCGGCGGGGAGGTCGCGCAGCAGGGTGCCGCCCTGGGCGGCGAGCAGCGTCCGGCCGTACTCCCGGGAGCCGGTGTGTGCCACCGTGCCGCCGAGTGCCTGGGCCATCGCCTGGAAGCCGTAGCAGATGCCGAAGACCGGAACGTCGTTGTCGAAGAGACCGGCGTCGAGCACGGGCGCACCCGGCTCGTAGACGCTTGACGGTCCTCCGGACAGGATGATCGCCGCGGGATCTTTCGCCAGCATCTCGGCCACCGGCATCGAGTGCGGAACGATTTCGGAGTAGACACGGGCCTCACGGACCCGGCGGGCGATCAACTGGGCGTACTGGGCGCCGAAGTCGACGACGAGAACGGGACGCGGGGTACTCACCCGGCGAGTTTACCGGCGGCTCTTCACGCCGGAGACGACGAGGGGCCGGTCCTCACGGACCGGCCCCTCGTGACAGCACAGCGTCAGGCTCGGTAATAGGTACGCGTAGTCAGGTAGCGGACGTTGCCCGCTTTGTCGTACACCCTGATCCTGACCTTCATGGTCTTCTTCTGTTTGGCCACCTTGAAGGAGAGCTTGTAACCCGCCTTCGTGTCGGTGGCCACCACCTTGCCGTTCACCAGCAACTGCACCTTGCTGATCCCGGACTTGTCGGAGGCCTTGACGGAGACGTTGACGGTCCCCTTGACCCGGGCCTTGTTCTTCGGCGCCTTGGTGATCGTCGCGGCCGGCAGGACGTTGTCCATGACCAGCGTGCGGACACCGGTCCAGCGGAAGTTGCCGGCCTTGTCGATGATCTTCATCTGCACCTTGACGGCGCCGTTGCGGCCCCTGGTGTACAGCTTCGGGCCCCACGGGTAGGTGTAGTCCCAGCTGTGCCACTTGCCGTCGACGTAGAGGTCGATGGCGCGGATCGAGGACCAGTCGTCCTTCAGGCCGGTCGGGGTGATCGTGACGTTGCCGCGCACCTTGGCGTTCTGCGCCGGGCTGATGCCGGTCGCGGTCGGTGCCACGGTGTCGGTGCCCTTGGTCAGCGCCGCGCTCGCGTCGACGACGCCCTTCTCCACCCAGCTGACCTTGCGGGCCGAGGCACGGATCGAGTTGCCGATGCTCCAGCCGCTGTACCGCGGGTTCTTCGACGCGACCAGGGCCGCGACGCCGGCGACGAGCGGAGCCGCGAACGACGTGCCCTGCACCTCGTACTCGCCGTAGTAGCTGTCCCAGCAGGTGGCAGTGTTGCCGTCCCAGCAGTAGGCGCCGTTGTTGCGCATGCCGGCGGTGATGCCGGGCGCCGCGACGTCCACCCAGCTGCCGTAGCTGGAGAAGCTCGCCCGGGCGGTGCCGCCGCTACGGGTGTCGGTGGCACCGACGGCCAGCACGTCGCCGTACGCCGCCGGGTACTGCTTAGCGGTGTTGCCCTCGTTGCCGGCGGCCACCACGACGAGCGCGCCACGACCGGCCGCGTAGGCGACCGCGTCCTGGAGGATCGGCGACGGCTCCGGACTGCCCAGCGACAGGTTGATGATCTTCGCGCCCTCCCGGGCGGCGTAGATGATGCCCTCGGCGATGTCGCTGTACCAGCCGCTGCCGTCCGAGCCGAGCGCCTTGACCGGGAGGATCTCGCACTCGGCGCAGACGCCGGCGATGCCGGTGCCGTTGTCCTGCGAGGCGGCGATCAGGGACGCGACCACCGTGCCGTGCGGGAAGTCACCGTCGTCGGCCGGGTCGAAGTCGTTGTTGGCGAAGTCGTAGCCGGGCAGGACCCGGCCGGCCAGGTCACCGACAGCCGACACACCGGTGTCGACGACTGCCACCTTCACCGAACCGCCGCGGGTGGTGTCCCAGGCCGTCGGCACCTTGATCTGGGCGAGCTCCGGCTGGTTGCCGGCCGTGAAGATCGGGTCGTTCGGCGCGTAGTCGTACGCCTTCGCCTTCGGGTCGACCTGCACGTAGGCGACGTCCGGGTCCCGCCGCAGAGCCGAGATCGCGGCCGAGGCGCGGCTCTTCGGGATCTCCAGCGACTTGGCACCCACCTCGGCGAGCAGGCCGCGGGAGAGCTGCCGGCCACGGGCGTCGGCTCCGGCCAGGCCCAGGGCGCGCAGGCTGGTCAGGTCGATCGCGGCGTCGGCACCGGCCTTGAGACCGACGATGAGCCGGACCGGCTGCGCGGAGGCCGAGGGGGTCGAGGCCGCGTCCGCGACGCCGAACGCTCCCAGGCCCGCGGCGAGGCTGGCGGCGACCGTACCTACGATGACCCGCCGGTGAGCGGACTTCATACGCTACAGACCTCCCCGTAGCGACGGTCGCGTATCGACGCGTCGCCGGGCTAGCGTACTGGCGATCTTGTATTTGGCAATCCCTGTTCCATTGAACGAGATGTACATCGGCATTGAGCAGTACACGGATCTCCTCTACGGTTCCGGTATGCGGAACAGCAAGATCACTTGGGCGGTGATCGCCGGTGCCATCGTGGCGTTGCTCGCCGGCGTCGGCGTGGCGATCGCGATGAACAGGGGATCCACCGAGCCCGCCGCCGCACCGGCCGGCTCGGCCGCGGCCTCCGGCGCTCCCGCCCCCTCGGCATCCGCCTCGCCGTCGCCCTCCCCCGGCGCGGACATCAAGGGCCCGCTCGACCTGATCCTGATCGGCGTCGACACCCGGGTGTCCATTCCGGACTGGGAGCCGCACGCCGACACGATCATGCTGTTGCACGTCGAGCCCGGCCTGGAGTCGGCGTACCTCTACTCGCTTCCCCGCGACCTGCGGGTCGAGATGCCCGCCTACAAGAAGGCCGGCTTCGGTGGCGGGCGTCACAAGATCACTGAGGCGATGAGCCGCGGATCGCGGATCCCGGGTTCCGGCAAGCACAGCGTCGAGCAGGGGTACGAGCTGCTCACGAAGACGCTCAGCGCGTACACCGGCATCAAGACCTTCCAGGGCGGCGCGATCCTCAACTTCGGCGGCCTGTCGAAGCTGGTCGACCAGCTCGGCGGCATCGACATGACGATCGACCAGAAGGTCAAGTCGCGGCACCGCAAGCCGGACGGCTCGATGCGCCCGCTCGCCTCCGGCGGCGGCGACTACGTCGGACCGCAGAAGGTCTACAACCCGGGCGAGCAGCGGCTCAGCGGCTGGGAGGCGATCGACTACGCCCGCCAGCGGTACGGCCTGCCCAACGGCGACTACGACCGGACCCGGCACCAGCGGCAACTGGTCCAGGCGATCTTCGCGAAGGGGCTGTCGCAGGGCCTCAGCGACCCGGACAAGCTGGGTGGCGTGATCAACGCGCTCGGCGAGACCCTGATCTACGTGGGCGGGCGTACCCCGTTCGAGTACGCGTACGCCCTTCGTGACCTCACCCCCGAGAAGATCACCAAGGTGAGCCTGCCCGGTGCCGGCGTCGGCCGCGGCGGCGGTTACCTGGGAGAACAGCTCAAGAGCGAGGGCACCGGCTTCATCAAGGCGGTCGCCAAGAACAGGGCCGCGGCCTACCTCGCACAGCACCCCAAGCTGGTCGACAAGGGCTAGACGTAATCTCGGTCCCATGACGCGACGGGGTGCCGGTCCGCTGGCCGTGGTGATGTTGATCGCCGGTTGCTCGGCAACCCCGGACCCCGGGCCGGGCCCGTCCGAGAGCCCGACCCGGATACCGGCATTCAAGCCCGGCGCCGACGGTGCCGGCGATCCGTACTTCCCCAAGTACGGCAACGGCGGCTACGACGTGGCCGGTTACGACCTGGACCTGCGGTACGAGCCGGGCAGTGGCCGGCTCAGCGGCACCGCCACCATCACGGCGACCGCCACCCAGGACCTGTCCCGGTTCAACTTCGACCTGGCTCACCTCACCGCGAGCAAGGTCACTGTGGACGGTGCGGACGCCACGAGCGCGGCCCAGGGCAACGAGCTGGTGGTCACCCCGGCGGCCGGCATACCCACCGGGCGCGGGTTCACCGTCGTGGTCACCTACGCGGGGGTGCCGGGCCAGCTGGAGAACAAGACGCTGGGCGAGGGCGGATGGATGCGCACCGCCGGTGGTGCCATCGCGCTCGGCCAGCCGGAGTCCGCCAGCACCTGGTACCCGGTCAACGACCACCCGTCCGACAAGGCCACCTTCAAGCTGGCGATGACCGTTCCGGACGGTGTCGAGGCGATCAGCAACGGGGTGCCCGGCGATCGCGCGACGGCGGACGGCTGGACCACCTGGCGGTGGGCCGAGGACTCACCGATGGCGAGCTACCTCTCCACCGTCGTGATCGGGCAGTACCGGATCACCACCGGGACCCACGGCGGGAAACCGATGATCACGGCGATCCCCGACTCGCTGCCGGCGAACGGACCCGCCGCCCGGTCCCTCGCCCGCACCGGGGAGATCACCGACTTCCTGGCCACACAGTTCGGGCCGTACCCGTTCGGCACCAACGGTGGTGTGGTGGTCGACGAGGAGAAGATCCGGTACGCGCTGGAGACGCAGTCCCGGCCGGTCTACGGCAACACGTTCTTCGCGGCCGGCGTCAACCCGGGCGTGGTGGCGCACGAACTGGCGCACCAGTGGTTCGGTGACAGCGTGGCGCTGAGCCGCTGGCAGGACATCTGGCTCAACGAGGGCTTCGCGACGTACGCCGAATGGCTCTGGTCCGAAGAGGATGGTGAGGACTCCGCGCAGGAGATCTTCGAGCTGACGTACAAGGCGTTCGACTGGAGCGAGCCGCCCGGCGCGCCCGGAGCGAACCGGATCTTCGGCAGCGCTGTCTACCAGCGGGGCGGGATGACGGTGCACGCGCTGCGCCGCACCATCGGCGACGAGGCGTTCGTCAAGCTGGTGAAGTCGTGGACCAGCGAGCACCGGGACGGCAACGTGACCACCGAGCAGTTCATCGAGGCCGCGGAGTCCGCCTCAGGCAAGAACCTCGACGCCTTCTTCCAGAACTGGCTCTACGGAACCGAGCGACCGCCGGCTCCGTAACGGGACACCCGCCCCTCTCCGAGCTCAGTCAACGGGAATTCGCTAAACGCCGCTGGCGCGGAGGCAGGTGATTTCCCGCCACTCGCAAACCCCGCGAGCGTCGGGAAATCACTTGCCTCCGCGCCAGCTTCAAAGGCGTTTTGCCGCGGAGCGAAGCGGAGCCAGCAAGCTATCGGTCCAGGACCAGGCCGACTTTTTGGAATTCCTTGACGTCGCGGTAGCCGCACTTGGCCATCGCCCGGCGCAGGCCGCCGAAGAGGTTGAGCTGGCCGTCCGGGCGATCGGCCGGGCCGTACAGCACCTCCTCCAGCGAGCCGTCGGGCTCGCCGGCGATGCAGAAGCCGCCACGCGGCAGGTCCGGGTGGCTGGCCGCGGAATGCCACCACGCGCCGCCGGCCGGTGCGCCCTCGGCGAGCGAGAGGGGCTCGCCGAGCATGACCGCGTCGGCGCCGCAGCCGATGGCCTTGGCGATGTCACCGGAGGTGGCGATGCCGCCGTCGGCGATCAGGTGCACGTAACGGCCGCCGGTCTCGTCCAGGTAGTCGCGGCGGGCGGCCGCGGCGTCGGCGATCGCGGTGGCCATCGGCACCCGGATGCCGAGGACGGTGTCCGTGGTGGACCACTCGTCGGCGCCGACACCGACGATGACGCCGGCCGCACCGGTCCGCATCAGGTGCAGGGCCGTCTTGTAGTCGGTGCAGCCGCCGACGATGACCGGCAGGTCGAGGTCGGCGATGAACTCCTTGAGGTTGAGCGGCTCGTCCGTCGTGGAGACGTGCTCCGCCGACACCAGCGTGCCCTGAATGACCAGCAGGTCCACACCGGCGTCGAGGACGACCGGGGCGAGCGCCAGGGTGTGCTGCGGCGACACCCGGACGGCCACGGTCACGCCACCGGCACGGATCTGGCGGACCCGCTCACCGATCAGCTCCGGCTTGATCGGTTCCGAGTACACCTCCTGGAGCCGCTTGGTGGCGTCGGCGTCCTCTTCGAGCGAGGCCAGCTCTTCGAGGATCTTGGTCGGGTCCTCGTACCGGGTCCAGAGGCCCTCGGCGTTGAGTATTCCCAGGCCGCCGAGGCGGCCCAGGGCGATCGCCGAGTCGGGACTCATGGTGGCGTCAGACGGGTGCGCGGCGCAGGGGATCTTGAAGGGGTACGCGTCGAGCCGCCACTCGGTCGACACGTCGTCCACGTCGCGGGTACGACGGCTCGGGACGATCGCGATGTCATCCAGGTGGTAACCACGCTGAGCGGTCTTGCCGAGGCCGATCTCCACGACGTCACGCATGATGAGGCCTTAAGTCTTTCTGCGAGGCTTAACGGGAGTGGTAGTTGGGAGCTTCGACGGTCATCTGAATGTCGTGCGGGTGGCTCTCCTTGAGCCCGGCCGCGGTGATCCGGATGAGCTGTCCCCGCTCCTGAAGGTCCGAGATGGTCTCGGCGCCGACATATCCCATGGCCGCGCGCAGGCCACCGATCAGCTGGTGCGCCACCCGGGACAGAGGGCCACGGTACGGCACCTGGCCCTCGACACCCTCGGGAACCAGCTTGTCCTCGTTGACGTCCTGCTGGAAGTAGCGGTCCTTGGAGTAGGACTTGGCCTGACCGCGGGACTGCATGGCGCCGAGCGAACCCATGCCGCGGTACGACTTGTACTGCTTGCCGTTGATGAAGATCAGCTCGCCCGGGCTCTCCTCCGAGCCGGCCAGCAGGCTGCCGAGCATCACCGAGTTCGCACCGGCCACGATGGCCTTGGCGATGTCGCCGCTGTACTGGATGCCACCGTCACCGATCACCGGGACACCGGCCGGGCGGCAGGCGCGGGACGCCTCCATGATCGCTGTTATCTGCGGCACGCCCACGCCGGCCACCACGCGGGTGGTGCAGATGGCGCCCGGTCCGACACCGACCTTCACCGCGTCAGCGCCGGCCTCGACGAGAGCCTTGGCTCCGGCATACGTCGCGATGTTGCCGCCCACGATGTCGATCGTGGTGTCCTTCTTCAGCCGGGCCACCATCTCGAGCACGGCCCGCTGGTGTCCGTGCGCGGTGTCCACGATGACCACGTCGACACCCGCGTCGACGAGCTCGCGGGCCCGCTTGTACGAGTCGTCGCCGACGCCGACCGCCGCCGCCACCCGGAGCCGGCCCTGCGGGTCCTTCGCCGCGTTCGGGTACTGCTCGCTCTTGGTGAAGTCCTTGACCGTGATCAGGCCGCGCAGGTGACCGCCGTCGTCGACCAGCGGCAGCTTCTCCACCTTGTGCCGGCGCAGCAGCTCGAGCGCGCCGTCCTTGCTCACTCCGACCGGCGCCGTGATCAGCGGCGCTTTCGTCATCACGTCGCGGACCTTGACGTCGTGGTCGCTGACGAACCGCATGTCCCGGTTGGTCACGATGCCGACCAGCACGCCGTCGGCGTCCACCACCGGGGCGCCGGAGATCCGGTACCGCCCGCAGAGGGCGTCCACCTGGCGCAGGGTGTCGTCGGGGCTACAGGTGACCGGGTTGGTGATCATGCCGGACTCGGACCGCTTCACCAGGTCGACCTGGGCCGCCTGGTCCTCCACCGAGAGGTTGCGGTGCAGCACGCCGATACCGCCCTGGCGTGCCATGGCGATCGCCATGCGTGCCTCGGTCACGGTGTCCATACCCGCGGAGAGCAGCGGGATGGAGAGCTCGACGTTGCGCGTCAGGCGCGTCACGGTGTTGACCCGGCTGGGCACCACGTCCGACTCACCGGGCTGCAGCAGCACGTCGTCGAAGGTCAGACCGAGAGGAACAGTGCGGGCGCTGTCAGTTTCCACAAATTATCCCTAGACAAGAGGCGGAGTCCATCATCCTACCCATCCCGGACTGGGCACCCAGGCGGCGGACAGAACGTGCGGGCCAGCACACCCGGGGGCGGGGTGAGTAGGGTATGAGGGTGCAAGATGAGCCGATCGACCCGTTCAACGGCGACCCGACGGATCCCGCCGCCGGACTCGACGACCTCAGCGAGGACGCCGAGGCGGAGGCGCTGACCGAGGAAGAGCGCCAGGACGTCATGGAGGACCTCTCCGACCTGGAGATCTACCAGGCACTGTTGAGCCCGACGGGTATTCGCGGGCTGGTCATCGAGTGCGAGGACTGTCACGAGCCGCACTACTTCGACTGGGACCTGCTCCGGGGCAACCTGCGCCACCTGTTGAGCAGCGGGCGCCCGCGGGTGCACGAGCCGGCCTACGACCCGGACCCCGACCACTACGTCACCTGGGAATACGCGCGGGGTTACGCCGACGGCGTCCACGACACCCTGACCGAGGGCACCGACGACAACGAGTGAGCCCCCGGCACACGCCTGACGAGCACGCCCCGGGCGAGTAGACCGACGAGGAGGCAGGCGCTTCTCCTCCACCCGCAGAGCCTACGGGCGTCGAAGATCACCTGCCTCCTCATCGGCGGCGTTGAAGATCAGCCTGGTCAGGCCACCAATCCGGCTCGAAAACCGGCGGCGACCGCGTGGGCGCGGTCCCGGGCTCCGAGCTTGCGGAACAGGCGCCGGGCGTGGGTCTTGACCGTGTCCTCGGACACGAACAGTTCCCGGCCGATCTCCGCGTTGCTCTTGCCGTCGGCCATTCCGCGAAGCACCTGCAACTCCCGCTCGGTGAGCGTGAGCCGCCGCCCGGCGGGGGCCGCCTCGCCCATGCCGACCCCGGCCTCGTTGCCGGGCCACGCCACCATCGGCCGGCCAGTCGCCGGGTCGATCGGGGCGTCACCACGCTGGGCCGGGACCATCGGTGAGTTCGGCAGCATCGCCGGCACCGCGGCCGCGTTCGGGACACCCATGCCGGGACCGTTGTGGTACTGACCACGGGCCGCCGGCGAGTTGTTGTTCCGGGCGCCGCCGGCCACCGTGGCCGGCTGCGCGTTGGCACCGTTGATCGGCATGCCCTGCGGGCGTACCGGCAACAGCAACAGCAGCAACGCCTTGGCGACGACGCTGACCAGGTCGTGCTCGACGCCGCGGATGACACCCCGGGCACCGGCGGCGACAGCCGCCGCCGCGACCCGTGGGTCCTCAGCTCCGAAGAGCACTACTTGTGCCTGCGGCGCGCGGGCCAGTACGCGCCGGGTGAACCCGACGCTGTCGGGTCGGGTCACGGCGGTGTCGGCCAGGACGACTTCGGCAGGCCGTTCCGCCAGTCGGATCATGGCCTCGGTCTCGCTGACCGCAGTCCGGACGACGCCGGTCATGCCGAGCCGGGCGGCGGTGGACGCTACGGTCTGGGCCGCCAGCGGGGTTCGGACGCACACGAGGACGGTACGCACAGTGATCCTCCTTCTCTCTCAGAGGAGATCACGCGAGGGCCGCAGCATTACGCGCTTTAGATGGAAAAAACGGGAAAGAAAGGTATGACTTGCCACCCCTTTGCCATACCGCTCACGAAGACATCGACATGGTGCGTGTGAGCCGGCTTGAGCCGGGGTACACCCGCCAAAGGCCTGAGCCAGGCTCCTCACGACGAACACTCCGCGGTGCCGCGCGGGAGGAGGGTGTTGATGTCGAACGTTCGCAGGTTGCCCGGTCCCATTGCTGATCTCTGGGACTGGCAGCGACTCGGACTGTGCCGGGGCCGGGACAGTGCACAGTTCTTCCACCCCGACGGCGAGCGCGGGTCGTCCCGCAATCGCCGCGAGGCCAAGGCCAAGACGATGTGCGGTGCCTGCCCGGTTCGGGCGGAGTGCGCCGCGCACGCCCTGGCGGTCCGCGAGCCCTACGGTGTCTGGGGAGGTTTCAGCGAATCGGAGCGGCTGCGGCTGCTCGCGGTCGGCTGGGAGGACCTCGCCGATCGTCACGGACGGGTCGACCTTGCCCGGCTCGAGGCACGCCTCGGCCGGCCCCACAAGACGGCAGTGCCCGCACAGCGACAGGCACCGGCGGCCTGACGTCGTCCGGAGCGCGGCATCACCACACGGCTGGCGACACGGTCCTCGCGGGAGGGCCGTGTCGAGTGATTCAGCGGTTCTTCAACCGCATCGGTGGACATGCAACCCACCGTATGAGCGACTTGCGTTTCCGAGTCGGACCGAAAGTGCGGCTTCCCACTAGTCGATGTCGACGGTGACGGCGTGCCAGCCGGTCGCCCCGTCCGGGTCCGGCGCCGCCCGATCGGCGGTCTGTGTCACCCCATCGAGATCGGTCGCACGTACCCGTAAGGTGTGTCGTCCGGCGGAAGCGGGCCAGGTCAGGCTCCACTGCCGCCAGGTGTCCGAGGAAACCGCCGGAGCGAGAGCGGCCTCCTGCCACGGACCGTCGTCCACCTGCACCTCGACCTTGGCGATCCCGCGATGTTGCGCCCAGGCGACACCGGCCACCGTTACCGGCCCGGCTCGCCGGGAGGCGCCTTTGCGCGGAGTGTCTATTCGTGACTGGGTTTTCACCGGCGCCAGAGCCGACCAGCCCCGAGGCACCCAGTACGCATCGAAGTCAGCGAATCGCGTCAGCTCGATCTCGGTGATCCACTTACACGCGGACACGTATCCATACAGTCCGGGAACGATCATTCGCACCGGAAACCCGTGCGCAACCGGCAGCGGCTCACCGTTCATACCCACCGCCAGCAGCGCATCCCGCCCGTCACGCAGCACCGACGTCGGCGCACCACACGTCCAGCCGTCCACCGACCGCTGCACCACCTGATCCGCACCTGGCAGCGGATCCGCCTCGTCCAGCAGGTCCTTGATCGGCGTACCCAGCCACAGCGCGTTTCCGATCAGATCACCGCCAACCTCGTTCGACACGCAGGCCAGCGTCACGTACCTCTCCACCATCGGCCTGCGCAGCACGTCGTCCCAGGTCAGAGTGATCGGATTGCGCACCATGCCATGGATCCGCAGCTCCCATTCCGCCGGATCGACCTGCGGCGAGACCAGCGTGGTGTCGATCCGGTAGAACTCGCTGTTCGGCGTCACATAGGGCACCGCCCCGGACACCTGCGCCCCCGCGGGCACCACGGGCGGCGGTCCGGCGGCGACCGGCAGCGCCACAGCCTGCCGCGCCGCGTCCACCGCGCGCCGCGACGTCAGCATCCGGCCCACGACCCCACCGGCCGCGGCAACCGCGGCCACGATCCCCAGATCCCGGAGAAATCGCCGCCGGCTCCCTTCGCCGTACGCGTCACGCGCTCCGGCGTTCTCCTCCGCCGGCCCGGGCTCGGCCGTTTCCCACCCCCTCCTGAGGTGGCTGAGCACCAGCACCGCGAGAACCGCCCCGATCAGCGACGGCAGCACAGCGGCGGGCCCGGCCCCGGCACGCGTGATCGCGGCGCCCGCGCCGACGGCGCCGAACAGCCCGATCCCGATGATCGCCAACGGCCACCGGTGACGGGCCAGCACACCCACCGCCCAGGCATAACCGGCCAGCAGCACCCCGGTGCCGACCAGCAGCGCGGTCTTGTCGTGCACCCCGAAGACCTGAATGCCGAAGTCCTTGACCGGCGCGGGCACGTGGTCGACCACCACGCCACCGACCGCGACCAGCGGAGCTGACAGCGCCCCGGTCAGGACGGCGACCAGCTCGGCCGCACCGATCGCGACCGCTGCCGCCGCCACGCCGGAAAGCCCGGCACGAATGGATGCCCTCACCCCACCATCCTGCTCCTGACAACCCGGCACCGCACCCACCGCGATCTTGTGGAACTGTTACGGATCCGGAGCGAGGACCCGGCCCATCGGCCGCCGTTCGCGACCTTATGGAAGGACGCGGCCCGGCGGCCGCAGTTCGCGACCTTGTGGACCTGTGGGGCAGCGCTCCCCCACAACTCCCCAAGATCGCGGAAGGCGGCGGGCGGCGGGCGGCGGGCGGCGGGCGGCCGGCGGCCGGGCGGCA
>NZ_JBHTDO010000050.1:0-68965 GCF_042666575.1 Actinoplanes sp. GCM10030250
CACGATCGGCGTCGCGAAGAACAACAGCATGATCGTGCCGTGCATGGTGAACAGCTGGTTGAACTGCTCCGGCGACAACATCTGCATGCCCGGCCGCGCCAGCTCCGCACGCATCAGCAGGGCCATGAAGCCGCCTGCCACGTAGAAGACGATCGACGTGACCATGTACATGATCCCGATCTGCTTCGCGTCGGTGGTGCGCAGGATCCTGGCCAGAGCCGAACCCTTGACCTGCCGGCGTACAGGGTGCGGCCGAACCTGGACCGGCCTCGGGGCGACGGTGGTCATGCAAGCTCCTCGGCTTCACATACGGAGAACTGTTGCTCACCCTCCGTTATATGCTTCGGCGGCGGCGATCCGTGCCAGATCCGCTCATCAGCCGCATTTCCGCATCACCCAGGTGACGCGGTTCGCCAGTGTCGGTCCAGCCGGCCGGGAAACCGGAATGGCACAGCCGGGAAACCGGATTGGCACAGCCGGAAAGCCGGAATGGCACAGCCGAGGAACTCGGATAGCACACCCGACGCCCTCGCACACCGTGAATGCCGCGGGAGATGACCATGCTTGACGAGAAGGATCGCCGTGCGCTCGCCGACATCGAGCAGCGGCTGCGGGCCGACGACCCGGCGTTCGCGCGGCGGATGAACGCCACCACGGTCCGCGGCTCGTTCCCGGCCATCGCGGTGCTGTGCGCGACGGTGTTCCTCGCACTGCCGTTCGTGGCGCTTTTCCTCGGCCCGAAGGCGGCCCTGATCCTCATCGACCTGGCCGCGGTGGCGGTCGTCGTGATCCTGGCCTGCCGCAACATCCGCGGCCAGGACGGCCGCACCGGAGAAAAGAACCAGGACGGCGATGGCCAGGAGTGAGCGATCCGGTCGCGATCAAGAGCCGCGCGTACGCTCGACAAGTGAACTTCGACGATCGATTCGCCCGGGAACTCCCGGAACTGGCCGTGCCCTGGCAGGCCGAGAAGTTCCCCAGCCCGGCGCTGCTGGTGCTCGACGACAAACTCGCCGCCGAACTCGGCTTCGACCCGTCCGAGCTGCGGCAATCCGGCGACACCGAGCAGCCGCGGCAATCCGGCGGCACCGAGCAGCCGCGGCAATCGGGCGGCGTTGAGCAGCTGCTGGCGAGCCCGCACTCGGTGGCCCAGGCCTACGCCGGGCACCAGTTCGGCGGTTATTCTCCGCGCCTGGGCGACGGCCGCGCGCTGCTGCTCGGCGAGATCGACGGCCGGGACGTGCACCTCAAGGGCTCCGGCCGCACGCCGTTCGCGCGCGGCGGTGACGGCTTGGCCGCGGTCGGGCCGATGCTGCGCGAGTACGTGATCAGCCACGCCATGCACGCCCTCGGCATCCCGACCACCCGCTCCCTGGCCGTGCTGGCCACCGGCGGCACCGTCCACCGAGAGACGCCACTGCCCGGTGCCGTGCTGGTCCGGGTCGCCGCCAGCCACCTGCGGGTCGGAACATTCCAGTATGCAAGGGCCACCGGCGACCTCGGCCTGCTGCGGCGGCTGGCCGACCACGCCATGGCGCGCCACTACCCGGAAGCCGCCGGCCCTCTCGCCTTCTTCGACTCCGTGGTCACCGCGCAGGCGTCGCTGATCGCCAAGTGGATGCTGGCGGGATTCATCCACGGCGTGATGAACACCGACAACATGACGATCTCGGGCGAAACCATCGACTACGGGCCGTGCGCCTTCCTCGACGCGTTCGACCCGGCGACCGTCTTCAGTTCGATCGATCACTCCGGGCGGTATGCGTACCGGAATCAGCCGGTCGTCGCCACCTGGAACCTGGCGCGGCTCGGCGAGGCTCTGCTGCCGCTCTTCAGCGACGACGAGGACAAGGCGGTCGCTCTCGCCACCGAGGTCCTCGAGCGGTTCAAGCCCCGATACCAGCAGGCGTGGACCACCGGAATGCTGAACAAAATCGGACTCGACAAGGACGGCGAGCAAGAGGGGGAACTGCTCGACGACCTGGTCGCCTTCATGCAGGAGGAGCGGGTCGACCACACGTCGTTCTTCCGTACCCTCGCTTCTTCCGCCCGTGGCAACGCGGCCTCGCCCGCGCCCGCGGCCTGGATGTCACGCTGGCTGGCGCACAGCCCCGACCCCGACGCGATGGATCGGGTCAATCCGGTCTACATCCCCCGCAATCACCTGGTCGAAGAAGCCCTGGCCGCAGCGACGTCAGGTGACCTCGACCCGGTACATCGCCTGCTCGGAGCGGTGACCGACCCCTTCACCGAACGCGCCGGCCTGGAGCGCTACGCCGAACCCGCCCCCAAGGAGTTCCGCGACGGATTCCAGACCTTCTGCGGAACATAAAGAACACAAGGAACACAAGGAACGCAGGAACCGCAGGAAACGCAGGAACGTAGGAAACGTAGGAAACGCAAGCGAGATAGCAGGAGCTACGCCGCCGGGCCGTGATTGTGGAACTCCCACAGCCGGTTGTGATTCACATCGTCAAGGTCACGGCCCGGATCGACGCTCGCGGAGAACGGCCGGGCCGTCGTCGCGGCCGGCGCCCACGGGCTCACCGTGTCGTAACCCGCGCCGATCAGGCTGTCCCGAATGACAAGCTGACCGTTAGCGGTCACCCCCGGCAGGTAGCCGGTGCTGCCCGCGCCCTGGTCCCAGGCCCGGCCCAGACGGCCGGTCGGCGCTGCGCGGTAGGCCTCGTCCGCGATGATGCGCGATCTGCGGACCAGGAATCCGTACGGGTGGAGCGGCGCCGTGTTCGGAGCGAAGACGACGCCCCCGCTGGGTTTCCGCGTCGAAACCAGGTTGAAGGTGCACCCGGTGAAGACCGCCGACGCCCGCCCGAACACGAAGTCGGTGTCCCCCTCGATGTAGGTGTCGCGGACCGAGACACGGGCGATCCGGTCGACGTCGTCGGCGTTCGCGAGGAACGTGTCCTGCCTGCTGATCAACCGCAGGTCCTCGAGCTGGGTGCGGTCGGCGTCGGTGCGCAGGGCGAGCGCCTGGTGTGTTCCGCGGTCGACGGTGTCCAGCAGCGTGTTGGTGATCGTCAGGTTCTTGAGCTGGAGGTCGGTGCTCTGCGACCAGACCACCGTGGCGCACAGTCCGGCGGTGGCGGCGGTGCGGGTGGCGCAGGACTGGAACATCCGCCAGGCGGGGTCGCCCTCGGCGTAGCGGCCGCCGGCGTTGACCTGCGCGGCCCATTGGGCGGGGGTGATCGTCGCGTCCAGGGAGAACTCGATGTCGACGCGGCCGAGTCCGTGAATGGTCAGGGGCGGTGTGCCGGCCGGGATGAACACGGTGCCGGTGTAGGTGCCGGGAAGAACAGCGATCGTACGGCGGGCAGTGCCGCCCTTCCGATAGGCGGCGTCGACCGCCTCCTGAACGCCGGCGAAGCCGCGCCCGCCGACGACGAAGTCGGGCCGGACGTGCGTGCGGATGGGTTGCGGGTTCCAGGGGTCCGCCACCGGCGCGTCATATCTGCCGGAGAAGCCCAGATAGTTGGCGGCGACGTACGGCTCGGCCTCCTCGGCGGAAAGGATCGGCCGGGTGACAGTCCCCGGCGCGGTCGAGCCGGGGCCGGCCGTGGCGGCGACCGGCGGCCAGGCCAGCGTCACAGCAACCGCCATTACCAGCACACGTATGGCCCGCATCGATTCCTCCCCAGGCCCAGGAAAGCG
Source organism: Actinoplanes sp. GCM10030250 (assembly GCF_042666575.1). Taxonomy (NCBI): domain Bacteria; kingdom Bacillati; phylum Actinomycetota; class Actinomycetes; order Micromonosporales; family Micromonosporaceae; genus Actinoplanes; species Actinoplanes sp. GCM10030250. Next base: position 3,670 of record NZ_JBHTDO010000050.1, read on the forward strand.
CTTTCCCCATGGCCAGGAAGAAGCCTACTATCGATGACCGTGGTTATGTCAACGCCGCAGGACGTAGTGGACGATGCCTTCGAAATCAGGTTCCGGGTCGTCCCGCAGAAAGCCCGCCGCCTCCGCGCACCGCACACTCGCCACGTTCTCCGGCTCGATCCCGGCGGCGAAGACCACCACATCCGCCATCTCCGGCGCGTTCACGATCGCCCGGAGCGTCGCCGTCCCGTACCCCTGCCGCCACCGATGCGGCGCCACCACGTAGGCGAGGCCCATCGCGGGCCCCGGTTCGACATCGGTGACGACCGGCCCCTCCGGCCGCTCGTGGTAACGGCTCCATCGGTCGTACACCTCACCGCCCGCATAGGCCACCACCTCGCCGCCGGCCTCGACCGCGACCCAGGTGTGGGTGCGCAGCACCCGCCGGCCCCGGAAGGGCCCCTCGTCCTGCTCCCGCAACGCCATCGCCGGCCAGTCCGGACCGCCCAGCCACCGGTTCACCTCGGGATGGTGGAACCAGGGCTGGACGACCGGCAACAGCTCCGCGGTGAACGGCCGCAGCGAGACGATCACCGGGCGCTAAGCCCGCATGACCGTCGCGATCGGAATGCCCGCCGCGCGCAACGCCGGGATGAAGCCGCCCAGCACCCCCGCGACGATGCCGGCGATGATGCCCGCCACGCCGGCCTCCCACGGGAACTGCACGTCCCGCAGCATCGGCTCGGACTGGCCGACGACCATCGACACGACTTTCAGCCCGGCGACACCCACGCCGATCGCGGCACCCGCTGTGAGCAGGCCGGTCAGCAACGTCTCGGCGAGCACGATGCCGGCCAGGAGCAGGCGTGGCGTGCCGACCGCACGCCGCAGCGCGAACTCCTCGACCCGTTCACCGACCGTGGCCAGGCCGACGTTGAGGATGCCGGCGACGCCGATGAGCAGGACCAGGCCGGCCATCGACAGGAAGATCAGGCGCATCAGCGTGAGCTGCTTCTCCAGCTGCTTGTACGACTCGACCGTCTGCGGATAGCTCTCGACACCCGCCGCCTTGAGCTTGCTCATCAGCACCGGCTCGATCGGGCTGTCCGCGCTGAGCAGCACCTGCATCTGCGTGCCGCCGTTCGGGTCGGCCATCGCCGTCGCCGAGAGCCAGTTGGTCAGCTCGTCCAGCCGGACATAGGCGCGCGGCTGGTAACCGCCGTCGTCGACCACGCCGACGATCTGCGGGGTGAGGTTGGCGCTCGCACCGCGGATCCGCATCTCGGCCGGCACCTGGTACTGCTGGAACCCCTTCGCCGCCTCCTCGTTGATGACGATCTTCGGGGCGAGCGAGGGCACCGAGGAGAAGTCGAGCCACTCCCCGGACGACGGGCGCAGCGGCCGGAAGGTGCGCACCTCACCGGTGAGGGCGGTCAGCTGCACCTCGATCGCGGCGCCCTTGGGCCCGGTGCTGGTCGGCTCGCAGTCGTCGGGGCCGGGGCCGTAGCAGACCATGCCGCCACCCCAGTCCTCGCCGATCGGGGCGCCGCCCTCGTTGACCGGCCGGACGTCCGGCTCGCCGATGATCGCCTGGGTGCTCAGCATGGCGATCGCGTCGGAGCGTCCCTTCACCGTGTCGGTGACGATCGAGCCCAGCTTGTCACTCGTCATCACCTCGACGACCTTCGTGCCGTCGTAGCCCTGGGTCATCTCCAGGTCGGCGAGCAGCGCGCGCTCGGCGATGCTGGCACCGGCCTGCACCACGACGACGGCGAGCACACCGAGGAACAGGCTGATCATCGAGAGCAGGGTGCGCAGCTTGCGGGCCCGGATGCCCTGGACGCCGATGATCAGGGCGGAACGGTAGCCGCCGGAAAGCCTTCTCATACCGGAACCCGTTCCGTGAGCACGCCGTCGACCAGGCTCATCGTGCGGCCCATCCGGGCGGCGTGGTCCCGGTCGTGGGTGACGAGCACCAGACCGCACCCGCGGGTGGTCGCCGACATCAGGGCGTCGATCACGGCGGTGCCGGTCTCGGTGTCCAGGGCGCCGGTCGGCTCGTCGGCGAGGAGGACCTGCGGATCCCGTACGAGCGCGCGGGCGATCGCCACCCGCTGCTGCTCGCCGCCGGACATCTTGGCCGGCCGGTTCTTCGCGAGATGCGCGATGCCGACCTGGTCGAGCGCCTCCATGACCCGGTTGCGGCGCTGCCGCCGCGGCAGCCAGCCCTGGCCGTTGACGAGGGCCATCGACACGTTCTGCGCCGAGGTCAGGTGCTTGAGCAGGAAGAACCGCTGGAACACGAACCCGAAGTGCGAGCTGCGCAGCCGGGCCGCCCGGCGCTCGGGCAGCCGGCTGATGTCCTGGCCGACGAGGTGATAGGTGCCCTGGTCGGGGCGGTCGAACAGGCCGAGGATGCTGAGCAGGGTGCTCTTGCCGGAGCCGGACCGCCCGACGATCGCCACGCTCTCACCGCGGAGCACGGTGAGGTCGACGCCGTCGAGGATCGTGCGGGGCTGTTCCTGGCCCTTCAGGACCTTGGTGATCCCGTTCAGCTCGATCAGGGCGTCGGTCATCCGGTCACCCCGGGCTCGGGCTCCGCGGCGGGCAGGTTCGGTCCCGGCACGGCGATCGTCTCGTCGCCCTTGAGGCCCTTCTTGATCTGGACGACCTTGCCGTCGGTGAGGCCCAGCTCGACGTCGACCGTCTTGCGGGTCTTGTCCTCGCCGACCAGGTCGACCTTGCCCTTGCCCTGGGTGCCGGCGACCGCCTCGACCGGCAGGACCAGGGCGTTCTTCGCGCTGTCGGTCACCAGGTCCAGCGTGACCGCGGCACCGTTGATCAGCTTGACGTTCTTCGGCGCGGTGCAGACCAGCTGGAGCCCGGTCGCCTCGGAGCCCTCCGGCCCGCTCTCCGGCGCGCCACCCTTGAGGTCGTCGGGAACGGGGTCGGGGGCGCCGGAGGCGCCTGTCGTCGGTGTCGGCTCGGGCGGTTCGGGGACGGTACCGGCCGGCAGCGCGGCGATGGTGCCGCGCGCCTTGCACTTGAACGGCCCCGGACCGTTCTTGATCTGCGCCTGCACCGACTTGACGGCACCGGAGATCCGGTACGCCTGGGCGCTGTCGATGTCCGCGACGATCCCGTATCCGGCGTGCCGCGCGGACACGATCGGCATCCCCGCCGTCACCTTGGTGCGGTCCTCCATCAGGCGGCCCGCCATGGTGGAGTTCGCCGGGATGCTCACCTCGTTCGGGTGGCCGTCCTCCCAGATCGTCGCCACCCAGATCGGGTCGTCGTCGGGCGTCGTCGACGGCTTGAAGCTGCGGTAGCGCACCTCACCGTCGATCGGCGCGACGATGCCGAAGACGGGGTTGATGACCACCTTGCCGCTCAGGCTGATCTTGTTGTTCATGTCCTGCCGGGTGGGCTGCACGGTGGTCAGCACCGTGCCCCGTTCCTCCAGGCCCGGCGTCTGTGCGGTCTCTTCGCCGGACGAGCATCCGGCCGCGAGGGCCACCGCCGAAACCACCGCCCCCACTCGGGCCAGCCTGCGTTGATCCACGGTTACCTCTCCCCCGCCCGGTCACGAAAGCCGCGGCGAGGCCAGAGATGATCTCCGATCGCCGAGCGGCGCAGGAGACGGTACAGGTTCGGCGCAACGTCCGGGTATCCCGGCTTCGTGTCACTCCGCGATCGGCTTGCGGCGGCGTTTGTCCCGGATCCAGATGATCGCCGGTTTCCCGTCGCCGGAGTCGCGCCGGTCGATGTCGAACAGGCCGATCGCGGTGACCAGGCCGCCGAGCTTCGGATAGCCGTAACTGCGCGGGTCGAAGTCGGAGCGCTGCTTGGTGACGATGTGCCCGACCGCGGCGAGCGGCGCCCAGCCGTCGTCGCCCGAGGCCGCCTCGACCGCCGCCCGGATCAGGTTCATCAGGCTGCTGTCCCCGCGCAGCTGGGCGGCGTTGAGCAGCAGCGCCGGGCTCTCCACGGCGGCGGGGCTCAGCGGGGCGATCTCCACCGGCTCCCGGAGGTTCTCCGTGTAGATGAATTTGTCGCAGGCCGCGACGAACGGCTTCGGCGTCTTGCGCTCGCCGAAGCCGTAGACGGTCAGCCCCGACTCGCGGATCCGCGAGGCGAGCCGGGTGAAGTCGCTGTCGCTGGAGACGATGCAGAACCCGTCGAACCGCTCCGTGTAGAGCAGATCCATCGCGTCGATGATCATGGCCGAGTCGGTGGCGTTCTTGCCGACCGTGTAGGAGAACTGCTGGATGGGCTGGATCGACTGGGCGAGCAGCTGGTCCTTCCACCCTCGCAGGCTGGTCCCGGTCCAGTCGCCGTAGGCCCGCTTCACGTGCGCGGTGCCGTATTTGGCGACCTCCGCGAGCAGGCCGTCCACGATGGCCGCCTGGGCGTTGTCCGCGTCGATCAGCACGGCCAGCTTCGGGGAGTTGTCGTTCGCCATCGGGCCATTATCGATCAGGCCGCGGTCATGGCCGCGGTGCGGTGCGCACCCAGGAACGTTCTCCGCGCCGGCTGGTCGCCGCCACGCAGCGGGGGCAGATGTAGCCGACCTGATCCGCGGCGGTGAGCACGTCCGTGGCCCGGAAGTCGAACCTCACGTGCGGGAACCGCCTGAGCCGCGTCCGGCTCAGGGCCAGCCCGCACAGCGTCTGGTTGAGGCCGGGTGTCCACGCGTGGACCTCGCCGGCCGGCTGGCGGATGCCGTCATCGCCCACGAACTCGCTGGATGCCGCGACCGACGCGGCCCGTGCCTTTGCCATGACACGTGCGTTCCCGCGCCGGCCCCGGATACACCCGGAGCCCGGCGCGGGCCACATTCTCACGCCCGGATCGCCGTCGGATCGTCTCGGGCTCGGATCGCGTCAGGCTCGGATCGCCTCAGGCTCGGATCGCTGCGACGGCGGGGCCGCGGGTGGTCCGGCGGGCGGTCCCGATCATCGCCGCGGCGGTCAGGGCCACCGCGATCAAGACCACCATCGTGTACGCGGAAAGTGTCTCCTCCGGCCAGAGACGTCCGGCCCGGGCCGAGCCGAACGGCAGGATCGTGAAGAGCGAGGCCACCGACCCGCCGATCACGCCAGCCACCGTCACCAGCACTCCCTCCAGGCCGACCATGGCGATCAGCTGCCCGCGGGTGGCGCCGGCCAGCCGCTGCTGGGCGAACTCCCGCCGCCGGGCCGAGGTCGCCGCGATCAGCGTGTTGACCAGCATCACCGCGACGAACAGGGTGACCATGCCGACCACCACGTAGTTCAGCGTCTGCACGTCCTGGGCGTAGTCCGGCCGTACCTGCCCCGCCGACGCGCGGTCCTCGACCGCCTGCATGTAGACCGTCCCGGTGGCGATCCCGGTGAACATCAGCACCGGCATGACCGCACCGGCGAGCTGCCGTGTCCGCGAGTGGACACCGAGGACCGCCAGCTCGCCGGCCACCCGGCCGAGCAACCGCAGGGGCCCGCCGAGGACCGCGGTGACCAGCCGCAGCAGTTCCGGAGCCAGCAGGGCCAGCCCGATCGCGGCCCAGATCCCGGCCTGCCCGGCGGTCTGCATGGCGTCGATGCCCTTACCGTCCATCACCGTCGCGGTGAGCGCCGCGCAGCTGGCGCCGGCCAGCAGGAACACACCCGCGCCGAGACGCCGCAGCAGAGGCCGGGGCGGTGTGGCGCCGGGCGGGGCGGAGGTACGCCGGGCGGCCGCGAATCCGGCGACGACGCTCCCGGCCAGCGTGACGCCGAACCCGGTGGCCACCGCGACCGGCCCGAACGTGCTGGCCACCGACTCGGCGACCTGCCCGGTGTCTTGCAGCAGGCCGAGCAGCACCCGCCCGAGGAGCAGGCCCGCGGGCACCGCCAGGGCCGACGCGAGCAGCGCGACGGCGGCCGCCTCCCCGACGATCATCCGGCGCAGCTGCGGGCCGGTGGCGCCGATCCGGCGCAGCAGGGCGACCTGATCGGCGCGCCGTCGCACGGCCAGGCTGAGCGTGGAGGTGACCGCGAACGCCACGATGACCAGGCACCAGCCGCCGCCGACGCTAGCCGTGGTGGTCAGGGACTCGCGGCCGGCGGCGTCCGCGCCCGCGGCGGTGTCGATCAGCGACGCGAACCCCATCAGCAGGGCCGCGCCCAGGAACGAGGAGAGGAACGTGGCGACGAAGCCGCCGGGGCGGTGCCGCAGGTTGCGCAGCGCGACGGCGATCATGCGACCGCTCCGGCCGGGCGGACCTGGTCGCCGAGGTGGGCCAGGCGCTCGGCCACGGCGTCGGCGGTGGGCGCGCGGAGTGCGCCGGCCAGGCGGCCGTCGGCCAGGAAGAGCACCGAGTCGGCGTACGCGGCGGCAACCGGGTCGTGGGTGACCATGACAACCGTACGGCCGTGCTCGTGCACCACCGCCCGCAGCAGCGTGAGCACCTCGCGGGCGCTGCGCAGGTCGAGGGCACCGGTCGGCTCGTCGGCGAAGATGACCGCCGGTTCGAGCACCAGCGCCCGGGCCACCGCGACACGCTGCCGCTGGCCGCCGGAGAGCTTCTCGGGCAGGTCGTTCAGCCGGTCGCCGAGGCCGAGCTGCCCGAGGATCGCCCGGCAGCGGCGCCGGTCGGTGCGCTTGCCGGCCAGGCGCAGCGGCAGCACGACGTTCTGCTCCACGGTCAGCGCGGGCAGCAGGTTGTAGTCCTGGAAGACGAAGCCCACCCGCTGCCGGCGGAACTTCGTGATCGCGGTGTCCGTGGTGGCGGTCAGCTCGGTGCCGCCGAGGAAGACCCGGCCCGCGGTGGGCCGGTCGAGCCCCGCCGCGCACTGGAGCAGGGTGCTCTTGCCGGAGCCGGACGGGCCCATCACCGCGGTGAAGGTCCCGTTGGCGAAGGCCGCCGTGACACCGTCGAGCGCCGTGACGGTTCCGTCGTACGTCTTGCGCAGTTCTTCCACCCGGACCGCGTCGTTTCTCTGAGTCATGGGTACACCGTACGAGCGCACTACCGTAGTGGTCGGTAGTGCTGTCCCCCCTATTTTCCCAGTGCACTATGGTTGGTGCACTAGTGCGGTGAGGAGTGCCATGGACGTACCCGTGTCCCGCCGGATCGTCGCGGAGATCGCCGCCCGGATCGCCTCGGGCGAGCTGGCCCCGGGCGCCCGGATCCCGTCGACCCGGCAGCTCGTCGCGCAGTACGGCGTGGCGATGGCCACCGCCACGAAGGTCATCACGACGCTGCGCGAGCAGGGCCTGGTGCAGACCCGGCCCGGCTCCGGCACCGTCGTCACCCCCCTCGCCCGGGCCGGGCTCGCACCACCCGACCGCGACCGCGTGGTGCGGGCCGCGATCTCCGTCGCCGACGCCGAAGGGCTGGCCGGCCTGTCGATGCGCCGGCTCGCCGCCGAGCTGGGCATGCCGACGATGTCGCTGTACCGGCACGTCGCGGACAAGGACGAGCTCGTCCTGCTGATGATGGACGAGGTGATGGCCGCCGCCGCGCCACCCCGGCACCTCTCCCCCGCGCGGGACGGCTGGCGCACCTGCCTCCAGGCGCACGCCCGCCTGCAGTGGGCGATGTACCGGCGGCATCCCTGGCTCGCCCAGGCCGTCTCGTTCACCCGGCCGCTGCTGGCACCGCGCGCCATGGCGCACACCGAGTGGGCGATGCGGGCGATCGACGGGCACGGCCTCACCCCGGGCGTCCAGTTCCGGGCCGCCGTGATGCTCGCCAACCACGTCCGCGGCACTGCCGTCGGCCTGGAGGAGGAGGCACAGGCCGAGCAGGAGACCGGGATGACCGACCAGCAGTGGCTGCGATCCCAGCGGGACCGGTTCGCGACGGTGCTGGCCACCGGCGAACTGCCCATGCTGGAGCGTTTCCTGACCGACGGCGATCAGGACTTCGACCTGGAGAACCTCTTCGAGTTCGGCCTCCAGCGCCTGCTGGACGGCCTGGAACTGATCATGACGCGGGGATGACCCGGCGGCTATGCTGCCCGGGTGCCGCCCGACGAGATCTCGCAGCGACGGCCTGCGGGCGCGCTCGAGTCGGAGGTGCTCCGGGTGCTCGTCGCCGCGTCCGCGCCGCTCAATCCGCGTGACGTGCTCGACCGGCTGGCGCTGCCGCTGTCGTACAGCACCGTGGTGACGATCCTGACCCGCATGCACGGCAAGGGACGGGTGACCCGCTACCGGGAGGGGCGCGCGTACCGGTACGCGCCGCTGACCGACGAGGCGTCGGTGGCCGCCGAGCGGATGAGCGCCGCCCTCGGCACCGGGACCGACCGGGCGACCGTGCTGCGCCGCTTCGTGGCCGGGCTGGAGCCGGGCGACGAGGAGCTGCTGCGGCGCCTGCTGAGCGACGAGTAGCCGTCAGTTGTGGGCGATGTAGAGCAGTTCGCCCAGGTCCCAGACGCACTCGGCGGTCCAGACCAGGGAGAACGCCGCGACGGCTGCCGGGATCGCCAGGGTCAGCAGCGAGCGGGTGCGGCGCGGCGCCAGCAGTGAGGCCACCCGGCGCGGGACGGCACCGGCCTGGCGCAGGTCCTCGCGGGACGGCGCGACCCGCAGGCCGGCGGCGCCCTCCGACACCAGGGCGGCCGCGGCGATGGCCCGGGCCACCACCCGCCGGTCACCCAGCTGGGCCGCGGCGCGCTCGTCGGCGGCGCGCTCGACGAGGTAGCCGAATTGGCGGGTGAGCGGCCGGAACGCCGGGTGGACGGCGGCGGACAGGTGCGCGAGCAGGACCAGCCGGTGGTGCCGCGCTTCGAGGTGGGCCCGTTCGTGGGCGAGCAGGGCGGCGTACTGGGTGTCGTCGAGGGCGGCGCGCATGCCGGTGGTGACCACGATCCGGCCGTCCGGGCCGGGCACCGCGAAGGCCTCGGCCCGGTCGTCGTCGACGAGCAGGACCCGGTCGCTCCCGGCGGGCCGCGCGGTCCAGCGGCGGGCGAAGCGGGTGTCGCGGCGGTGGGTGTGCCAGACGCGGGCGAGCCCGGCCACCGCGGCGATCGTCATCGCCAGGGAGAGCCAGGAGACCCACGGCTCCTGGGCGGTGTCGGCACGCACGTACTCGTCGGAGATGTTCAGCAGCGGGCCGGCGGCCGGCAGTTCAGCGATCGCCTTGAGGGCGAACGCGGTGATGGTCACCAGGCTCGCGGCAGCGGCGGCGGCGAGGGAGACGGCGAGGAAGATCGCGGCGCGCTCGGGGCGGAGCCGGTCGGCCAGGTAGCTGATCGCGAACGCGACCACGACCGGGCAGATCACGACCTCCCAGACGAAGTGATCGAACACGGCGCCTCCTTTCCCGCGGGGACCCCGGGGGAAAACGCAGTGTCGCACGTGGGGAGGGTGACCCTGGACAGTGAGGCGAGGCAAACCTAATCTACAGTCTGTAGCAGACAGATAAGGCAAGCCTTACCGAACGCCAGCCGTCATGTCGGCCGTACCGAATCGAGGTCCCTTGCTCGCCACCTACCTCATCGGCCTTCGCGAAGGGCTGGAGGCCACCCTGGTGGTCAGCATCCTGATCGCGTTCCTGGTCAAGGCCGACCGCAAGGACCGGCTGCCGCAGGTCTGGGCCGGCGTCGCCACCGCGGTCGCGCTCTCCGTGCTGTTCGGCTGGCTGCTCAGCTACACCTCCACCACCCTGCTGCGCGAGTACGAGCAGCGTGAGCTCTTCGAGGCGATCACCTCGATCCTGGCCGTCGTCTTCGTCACCTGGATGATCTTCTGGATGCGCCGGGCGGCCCGGTCGATCGCCGGTGACCTGCGCGGCAAGCTCGCCGACGCGCTCGCCGTCGGGTCGATCGCGGTGGCCGTGATGGCGTTCCTCGCGGTGGTCCGGGAAGGGCTCGAGACGTCGCTGATCTTCTACTCGGCGGTGCAGGGCGCCGGTGTCGACGGCGGCCCGCTGCTCGCCCTTGTCGGCGGCATCCTCACCGCTGTCGCGATCGGCTTCCTGATGTACGCCAGCGCGGTCCGGATCAACCTCACCGTCTTCTTCACGGTCACCGGGGCGCTGCTCATCCTGGTCGCCGCCGGGATCCTCAAGTACGGCGTCCACGACCTGCAGGAATCGGGTGTGCTGCCGGGACTCAACACCCTGGCGTACGACGTGAGCGGGGTCCTCGACCCGTCCGCCTGGTACACCGCCCTGCTGACCGGCATGTTCAACGTCACACCGACCGCGAGTGTGCTCGAGGTGGTCGCGTGGGCTGCTTACGCCGTACCCGTGCTCCTGATCTTCTTGCGTCCCGCCGGGCGCAAGCCTGCTCCCCTTCCCGCGCCCCAGTCCTAGGAGAAATCGTGCGCATCTTCCCCCGGCTGCTCGTCCTCGCGACGGTCGCCCTCCTCGCCGGATGCGGCGCCGACGAGCCGGAGAGCGCCGCGGCGGGCGGCCCGATCGCGGTCAAGGCCACCGACACCGGCTGTGAGGTCGCCAGGACCTCCGTCGACGCCGGCACCAGCGTCTTCGCCATCACGAACGGCGGGCAGAAGGTCACCGAGTTCTACGTGTACGCACCCGGCGACCGGGTGATGGCCGAGGTCGAGAACATCGCACCCGGCCTGTCCCGGAACCTGCACGTCGAACTGCCCGCGGGCACCTACGAGACGGCCTGCAAGCCCGGCATGATCGGCAAGGGCATCCGCGGGGCGCTGACCGTCTCCGGCTCGGCGGCGCCGCTGACCGACGACGCCGCGCTGCTCGCCGCGACCGACAGCTACTCCCGGTACGTGAAGTCGCAGACCGCGGCCCTGGAGGAGAAGACCGGCGAGTTCGTCACCGCTGTGAAGGCCGGCGACGTCGCGAAGGCGAAGGCGCTGTTCCCGGTCGCCCGCACCTACTGGGAGCGGATCGAGCCGGTCGCCGAGATCTTCGGCGACCTGGACCCGCGGATCGACGGCCGCGAGGAGGTCACCGAGGAGGGCCTGACGTTCGGCGGCTTCCACCGCATCGAGAAGGACCTCTGGGAGGGCGGCGACGTGTCGAACTCCGGCCCGATCGCCGACCAGCTGATGACCGACGTCAAGGAGATCGTGCAGAAGGCCAACGCCGAGAAGCTGTCCCCGCTGCAGCTGGCCAACGGCGCGAAGGCCCTGCTCGACGAGGTGGCCTCCGGCAAGATCACCGGCGAGGAGGACCGCTACTCGCACACCGACCTGTGGGACTTCAACGCCAACATCGAAGGCTCCAAGGCGGCCATCGCCTCGCTGCGGCCGGTCCTCGACGAGCGGGACCCCGAGCTGGTCAAGACCCTCGACACCGAGTTCGCCAACGTCGACGCGGCGCTGGCCGAGCACCGCGCCGGTGACGGCTGGAAGCTGCACACCGCCCTGACCCAGGCGGACCTCAAGAAGCTCTCCGACGCGATCAACGCGCTCGCCGAGCCGATCAGCCAGGTGGCCGCCGTGGTCGCCAAGAAGGCATGACGCTCTCCCGCCGGCGCGCGCTCACCCTTGCCGGGGCGGGCGCCGCCGGGCTCGCCCTCGCCGGGTGCGACGACGGCGCGGAGCCGGCGGCGAACGCCGTCACCGGTGCGGTGGCGTTCACCGGCGAGCACCAGGCCGGCATCGTCACGCCGGCACAGGACCGGCTGCACTTCGTGGCCTTCGACGTGATCACGAAGGACCGCGACCGGCTGATCCGGCTGCTCAAGGAGTGGACCGCCGCCGCGGCGCGGATGACGCAGGGGCGCGACGCCGGTGAGATCGGTGCCGTCGGCGGCATCCCCGAGGCACCGCCGGACGACACCGGCGAGGCCCTCGGCCTGCCGCCGTCCCAGCTGACCGTGACGGTCGGGTTCGGTCCCGCCCTGTTCGACCGGTTCGGGCTGGCCAAGCAGCGGCCGGCCGCGCTGGAGACACTGCCGAAGTTCACCGGCGACACCCTCGACCCGGCGCTGTCGGGCGGGGACATCGCGATCCAGGCGTGCGCCAACGACCCGCAGGTGGCGGTCCACGCGATCCGTAACCTGGCCCGCATCGGGATGGGCGTGGTCAGCGTGCGGTGGTCGCAGCTCGGGTTCGGGCGTACGTCGTCGACGAGCACCGGGCAGGCGACACCGCGGAACCTGTTCGGGTTCAAGGACGGCACCCGCAACCTCAAGGCGGAGGAGACCGATCTGCTCCGGGAACACCTGTGGGTGCAGCCCGGTGACGGGCCGGAGTGGATGACCGGAGGCTCGTACCTGGTCAGCCGCAAGATCCGGATGCTGATCGAGACGTGGGACCGGTCGTCGCTGGTGGAGCAGGAGGCGATCGTCGGGCGTACCAAGGGCAGCGGTGCGCCGCTCGGCATGGCGAACGAATTCGACGAGGTCGACTTCACGTCGGTCGGCGCGGACGGGGAACCGCTGCTCGCGGAGACGGCACACGTGCGGCTCGCCCACCCGGCCACCAACAACGGGGCGCGGATGCTGCGCCGCGGGTACAACTTCGTCGACGGTTCGGACGGACTCGGGCGCCTCAACGCCGGGTTGTTCTTCCTCGCCTATCAGCGGGATCCGCGTACCGGGTTCATCCCGGTGCAGCGGAGCCTGTCCGGGCGTGACGAGATGAACGAGTACATCCGGCACGTCTCCAGCGGGATCTTCGCCTGCCCGCCCGGTGTCGCGGGCGGGGACGACTTCTGGGGAAGCAAGCTCTTCGCCTGAATCTTCTTCCCTTACAGTGCATCCGCGGGATCCTCCCCGAGCGAATCCTGTACGTGGAAGGGAGGTCGATGAGCTCCGACGACGAGCTCGCAGAGCGGTTGCGTGACGGCGACGAGAAAGCTCTGCGTGCGGCATACGACAGGCACGGCGCGGCCGTGCTGTACCTGGCCCAGCGGCTGCTGGGCAACAGGGCGGACGCCGAGGACGTCACCCAGGTGACGTTCGTGGCGGCCTGGACCGGGCGTGACTCCTACGATCCGCAGCGCGGCACGATGCTGGGCTGGCTGCTGGGCATCGCCCGGCGCAAAGCCGTCGACCGCATGCGATCGGCGGCACGCGAGAACCGGGTGGAAGACATCGTACGGGCGCAGGTGGCACCGCCGGACGAACGGGAGACGCCGGAACGGATCGTCGACCGGCTCGTCGTCGCCGACGAGCTGAACCGGCTCTCCGACGAGCAGCGGCGCACCCTGGAGCTGGCGTTCTTCGACGACCTCTCGCATACACAGATAGCGGCCGTCACCGGATTACCCATCGGTACGGTCAAAAGCCATATCCGGCGTGGAATGGCGAACCTGCGACGTCGTTGGGAGGTGGACGGTGCAGCATTTGGATCCCGATCGGCTGGTCCTACTCGCGCTCTCTGAGGAACCACAGGAGCTGGGCGAATCCGATCACCTGGCGACCTGCGCCGGCTGCCGGTACGACCTGGACACCCTGCGCGACGTCGCCGAGCTCGGCGCCGAGGCACAGGACCTGCGCGACCTGCCCCCGCCGCCGGAGCATCTCTGGCGCGGGATCGAGGCGGGAATCGCGGCCTCCACACCGGCTGCCACACCGGCCGCGACGTCAGCCGCGGCTCCGGTGATCGACCTGAACGCCCGGCGTGGCACGGGCCGGAAGTGGACCCGCCGCCTGATGCCGGTGATCGCCGCGGCGGCGGCAGCGGTCCTGGCAGTGGCGGGGACGGTGGCGGTCTACCGGTTCTCCGGGCGCACGGCACCCGCGGAAGTGACGGCGAGGGCAACGCTCGCCCCGCTACCGACGGTCCCGGCGGACGCGGCCGGCAGTGTCCGGGTGCTCACCGACGGGGAGATGCGGATCGACGTGCGCAATCTGCCGCTGACCACCGGCTTCCACGAGGTCTGGCTGATCGATCCGGACGACCTGACGAAGATGGTGGCCCTCGGCAACCTGTCCGACGAGCGGGACGTGGTGCTGCCGGTACCACCCGGCACCGACCTCAACCGGTACCGCCTGGTCGACGTCAGCGACGAACCGCACGACGGGGACGCGACCCACTCGGGTCGCAGCCTGCTGCGCGGAATGCTGACCAACTAGCGCACCCCGGGGTGGTGGCCAAGCGTCACCACCCCGGAGTTAGCCATCAGCCCTCCCGAGCCGCACCGCCGCCCGTCGTCGCGGGCCGCATCGCGCCGCCGCCGGCCTTCACGCGCCGCACCGCCGCCGCGCCGCCGCCGGCCTTCACGCGCCGCACCGCCGCCGCGCCGCCGCGCCGCCGCCGGCCTTCACACGCCGCACCGCCGCCGCCCGCCGCACCGCCGCCCGCCGTCGTCAACCACGCCGTTGCCTGGTCGGGTCAGAGGCCGAAGGCGAGCAGCACGTTGCCGTGGTCGCTGGGATAGAACGGGTAGTAACCGGCCTGGACGTAGACCATTCCGTTCGCCACGACCGCGCCGCCGCTGCCGGAGATCGAGGCGCCGTAGCCGGTGAGGCCGTTCACCCCGGCGAACTCGCGCACCGTGTCGAACTGCCACAGCACCTTGCCGGTGCGAGCCGAGTAGGCCCGCATCTTGCCGTCGGTGCTGCCCTCCCAGACCACGCCGGGGCTGGACGTCACCGCCGGGGTGTGTGCGAGCGCGCACAGGTCGGGGTGAGCGGCGGCGCCACCCGTCGTGCAGCCGTCGGCCGGGTTCGGCGTCTGCCACAGCACCTGCCCGGTGGCCGGCTCCAGCGCGAACACCGTGCCCGGATCGGCGAAGTACGACGCCGCGTAGAGCCGGTGCCCGTCGTAGCTGCTCCCCCACTGCAGGCCGGAGATGCCGCCGCTGGGCAGCGGCACACCCAGCTGCCGCCGCCAGGCGACCGTCCCGGTGCGCGCGTCGAACGCGTGGTAGACCCCGCTCTTCTGCCCGACGCCCACCAGGGTCCGCCCGCCGGCTCGGAAGATGTTGGGTGTGGCGCCGATGTCGTAGTCGAGTGCTGACCCGTCGCGCAGGCCGGGGCAGAATCCCTCGGCGTCCGGCTCGTTGCACAGGCTGCGCCACGTGTCCGCCCGGGTGACCTGCTGCTTCCAGCGCACCGAACCGTTGCGCGCGTCCAGGGCCAGCAGCGAGTCGAAGTCGCCGGCGCTGCCCGTGTAGTTCTGGCCGGTGCCGACATAGAGCGTGCCGGTGGCCGGGTCGATGACCGGGGAACTCCACACGCCCGCGCCGGACGGCTCGAAGCGGGCCGCGCCGCTCGGCCAGGTGCCGACCTGGACCGGCTCCGGCACGGTCCAGTAGCGCCACGTGAGCGCACCGGTGTCGGCGTCGAGCGCGTCGATGTGCCCGCGGAAGGTGCAGCACGGTGTGGCGGCGTCACCGGTGTTCTCCCCGCTCGAGGCACCGATATAGATCTTGCCGCGGTAGTACAGCGGGGAACTCGTGTGGATGCCCGCCGGGTGCGTCTCGGTGTCCTTGGCCCACCGCAGGCGGCCGGTCCGCTGGTCGAGCGCGTACACGTACCCCCGGCTGTCGCCGAAATAGACCTTGCCGCGCGCGACGGCCGGCCCGTCCAGCACGATCGCGCCGCCGGCGGCCGGGTCGACCGAGGTCAGCTCGAACGTCCAGCGGGTGGCGCCGGTCCGGGCGTCGAGCGCGTAGAACTTGCCGTCCGGCCCGCCGAAGTAGATGCCGCCGTCGACCACGGCGGGCTGGCTCTTCGCCGGGGCGCCGGTCTTCGGATAGGCGAAGGCCCACTTCAGCTTGAGTTTGCCGACGTTGGCGGGGGTGATCCGGCGCTCGGCGGCGTTGTGACGGGAGCCTTTCGTGTCGCCCTGCCAGGTCGGCCAGTCGCCGTCGCGGCTCCCGGCGAGGGTGGGTGTCACCGAGACGGCCATCAGCGGGAGAACCGCGCCGATCAGGACGAACAGACGGAACAGAGCCCGGCGCATCTTGATCACTCCCCGTGAGTCAGCGGCCACTGCGAGACACTGTAGACCACCGCCGCGATCTATATCTGCCGCTGATCTCCGCGGCGCGACAGCAGGCACACACGGTGGAATTGTGTGCGCGTCCACCCTCGGGTGGGGTCGGTGGGGTCAGGAGCCGTCGACGGTGGTGAGGCCGGCGAGGCCGGAGATGGTGAGTACCGGGGCCAGCAGCGGACCAGCCAGCAGATGGATGCGCTCGACGTGCTGGAAGAGGGACGCCAGGCCCGCGCTGTCGATGTACTCCACCTCGGTGAGGTCGATCACCACTGGCCTGGGCTCCGACTGGGCGACGGCTTCGGCGAGGGCCTCCGCGAACACCGCCGCGTTGCTCATGTCGATCTCACCCACGGCAGTCAGGGCCAGGGCGCCGTCCGGGCGGCGGCCGGTGTTGAGGCTGAGCTGGGTGGTCATCCGCTGATCCTTGCCTGCATCTCGACGGTGGTGCCGGCAATGCCGGTGGTCACGGTGATGTCCTGCATCAGAGCGCGCATCAGCATCAGCCCCCGGCCCCGATGCGTCTCCGCCGCCGGAAGTGGTGTCTTCCACCGGCCACTGTCGACGATGACCAATCGTAGGTCCTCGACCGTCGCGGCGGCGCGAAGACGGATTCGGCCGCCCGGCGCGTCGCGGTGGCCGTGCTCGATCGCGTTGGCGCAGGCCTCACCGGCGGCCACCAGGACGTTCTGGGCGGTGATCCGGTCGACGCCGCACCGTTCGAGCCAGGTGCGCAGGGCTTTGCGTACGGGAGCGAGGCGGGTCGCCTCCGCGGGGAACTCGAGTTCCAGGGGCGCCGGGTGGCGGTACAGCAGCAGCGCCACGTCGTCGTCGTAGCCGGCGGCCGGCGCCAGCCGGCCCATCACCTCGTCGGCCAGGTCCTCGACGTGGGTGCGGCGGCCGGCCTGGACGGCGGCGGTGGCCTCCTCGATGCCGGCGGTCAGCGGGCGGCGGCGGCGTTCGACGAGCCCGTCGGTGTAGAGCATCAGGGTGGCGCGGGCCGGAACGGTGAAGTCGGCCTCGGCGCGGGGGCCGTCGGAGACCACCCCGATGGGGCGGGATCGGGCCTGGTCGAGCAGGTGGGAGACGCCGTCGGAGTCGACGACGACCGCGGGCGGGTGGCCGGCGCTGGAGTACCGCAGCTGCCCGGAGGCCGGGTCGAGGACGCCGCAGAAGACCGTGGCGGCGGTGGCGCCGGGCAGCAGCACGGCGAACCGGTCGAGGGCCGTGAGCGTCCGGGCCGGGCTGGAGTGCTGCAGGAGCAGGGCGCGGCAGGCACTGCGCAGCTGTCCCATCACGGTGGCCGCCTGCAGGCCGTGCCCGACGCAGTCGCCGACGACGATGCCGATCCAGCCGTCCGGCAGCTGGACGGTGTCGTACCAGTCGCCGCCCACCTTGAGCGGGCGGGTGGCCGGTTCGTACCGCACGGCGAAGCCGTTGGGCAGCTCGGCCGGGCCGAGGATGGCTCGTTGCAGGGCGAGGGCGGTCTCCCGCTGCTGGTCGATCTGGTGGATACGGCGCAGGCCCTGCCCGATGTGGCCGGCGAGCAGCGCCAGCAGGGTCTGGTCCTGTTCGGTGAAGGGCCGCTTCTCGCCGAGTTCGACCCAGAGCACCATGGTCCCGCCGGGATGCTCCAGGGCGATCCCGGCACCGGCGGTCTGTTCGGCGTACGGCGTCAGCAGCGCCCGATCGCCCATGGCCGTGATGGTCTCGCGGCGCTCCTCGGGCAGGCCGGTCCACCGCAGCTGCTCGTCGGTGGCGCTCACGGTCACCTCGGTGGAGCCGTCGAAGACGGCGGCGAGCGCGTACTTCGCCTGCCACAGCTCGCGCAGCTCGTCGAGGACACCGCGCAGGCCGTCGGCCAGGTCGTCGGCCCGGGACAGCCGCAGGCCGACAGCGGCCAGGGCGGACTCGCGCTGAACGGCGTAGTGCTCGGCGGTCACGTCACGGAACGTCCCGACGATGACGCGGCGCCCGCCGTCCGGGTCGACGACCTGGTTGAAGGCGGCGGCGACCCACAGGCGGTGGCCGTCGGCGTGGGTGACCGGGATCGTGTACGTGCCCTGGGTCTGGTCCAGCAGGGTGGCGAAGGCCGCGGACACCTGACGGAACGCGTCGGCGTCGGTCTCCTCGTCCGGCCACCAGGGGTGGACCGGGGCGTACGGCAGGTTCTCCGGGCCGAAGCCGAGGGTGTCGGTGAAAGCGGCGTTGATCTCCACGACGGCACCGTTCTCGTCGCAGACGAAGAACGCCTCCTGGAGGGAGTCGACCAGGGCGGTCCGCCAGCGGGCGTGATGGGTACGCAGCCGCGCCAGCTCGACGTTCGCACGGACCCGGGCCAGCAGTTCGGCGGCGGAGAACGGCTTGACCAGGTAGTCGTCGGCGCCCGCCTCGAGGCCCTCGATCGAGGCCTCCTCACCGGCGCGGGCCGAGAGCAGGAGCACCGGCATGCCGGCCGTACGCGGATCGGCCCGCAGCGCCGCCAGCAGTTGCAGGCCGTCCAGGCGGGGCATCATCACGTCGCTGACGACCAGGTCGTACGCGTTGGCCCGCGCGGACTCCAGCGCCTCCTGGCCGTCGCGCACGGCGTGGACGTGGTGCCCGGCCGTGCGCAGCAGCCGGGCGAGATAGTCCCGCATGTCGGCGTTGTCGTCGGCGACCAGCACCTTCGCGACCCTGGCACCCGGAGCGGGGGTACCGGCCGCACCCGGGGCCGTACCACCGGGTACCTCCCCGGAAGCCGGCTCGTTCTCCTTGTCGTCCTCCGGGAGCCAGCGCAGAGCCTCCTCCACGTAGGGCTCGGCGGTGGCCGTGAGCGCGGCCGTGCCGGCGGCCGGGGCCAGCGCGTCGGACGGCAGGTGAGCGGAGCCGAACGGCAGCCGGATGGTGAACGTGGTGCCCTCGCCGACGGCGCTGTCCGCCGTGATGGTGCCGCCGTGCAGCCCGACGAGCTCCCGCACCAGGGCCAGACCGATGCCGCTGCCCTCGTTGGACCGCGATCGGGCGTTCGCGATGCGGTGGAACCGCTCGAACAGCCGGGGCATCTCACCGGCCGCCACCCCGATGCCGGTGTCGGCCACGGTGACGACCGCCTGGCCGTCCTCGGCGTGCGCCGCCACCCGTACGGAGCCCTCGAAGGTGAACTTGAGCGCGTTGCTGAGCAGGTTGAGGACGACCTTCTCCCACATGCCCCGGTCGATGTAGACCGGCGGTGACAGCGGCGGGCAGTCCACCTCGAACGTCAGGCCGGCCCGGTCGAACGCGGACCGGAAGGCGCTGGCCAGGTCGGCGGTGGTGGCCGCCAGGTCGATCGGCTCGTAGCGGGCCTGCATCCGCCCCGCCTCGATGCGGGAGAAGTCCAGCAGGGAGTTGACGAGCTTGCCGAGCCGCAGCGCGTTGCGGTGGATGACGTCGAGCTCTTCGCGGACCCGCCCGTCGGCGTCACCGAGCTGGGCGCTGATCTCCTGCACCGGGCCCATGATGAGCGCGAGTGGCGTACGGAATTCGTGGCTGATGTTGGAGAAGAACGCGGTCTTGGCACGGTCCAGCTCGGCCAGTTCCTCGGCCCGCCGCTGCTGCGCCTGATAGCTGCGGGCGCTCGCGATCCCGGCCGCCACGTGCCCGGCCGCCAGCTCGACGAACCCGCGGTAGGTGTCGTCCAGGGTGCGGTACCGGTTGAGGGCGGCCACCAGGAACCCGTACGGCGCACCGCCCTGCCGCAGCAGCGGGAGGACCAGCGCCTGCTCGGGCGGCTCCGGCCAGTCACCGGAGGGCAGGGCCGTGAAGTCGTCACCGGTCAGGTCGGCCAGCACCGGTTCCGCCCGGGTCAGCGCCGCGGCGGGCCACACCGCCTCGCCGTCGCCCGGACCGAGCGCCGGCGGCGCGGCGGGGTGCCCGGGCGGCATGCCGGTCGCCGCGGCGAGCCGGGCGCCGCCGTCCTCCTGGAACAGGTAGGTGAGGGTGAAGGGCAGGTCGCGGAGGTTACGGCCGAGCTGCTGGCCGGCGAAGGTGAGCATCTCCTGCTCGGTGCGCACCACGCTGGGGTCGGAGCCGAGGTCGCGCAGCGTGGCCATCCGCCGCTCGCCGATCACCCGGTCGGTCTCCTCGCTGACCACGCACAGCATGCCGACGAGCGCACCGTCGTCGTCGCGCAGCGGGCTGTAGGAGAACGTGTGGTACGACTCCTCCCGGTATCCGGAGCGCTCGAGGAACAGCAGCAGTGCCTCGTCCCAGGTCGCCTCACCGGTGCCGAGGACGGTTTCGATGCGCGGGCCGATGTCGTCCCAGATCTCCGCCCACACCTCGCTCGCCGGGCGGCCGAGCGCCCACGGGTACTTACGGCCGAGGGTGTCGCGCCGGTAGGCGGCGTTGCAGAAGAACGTCAGCTGCGGTCCCCACGCCATCCACATCGGGAACCGTGAGGAGAGCAGGATGCTGACCGCGGTCTGCAAGCTTTGCGGCCAGTCCGCCGGTGCACCGAGAGGTGTCGCCTCCCAATCGACCGCTGCAAGATCCCGGCCGACCTCCCCGCCCGCGGTGAAGACGTCGATCCCGGCCGAGCGTGACCGTTCGTGTGGAGTGCTGCCCATGGCCTTACTTGTTCTCCCTTTCCCCGGCAGCCCACGAGGGCAGCTGCCGAAGCCGCCCTCGTGTCGAAACTCCACCGAACGTTAGCGTGCCCCGCCCGGACTCGCCTCACGACAGGGAGTGAACCTCGCCTCGGCCGATGCCACCCGAGCCGAAAACGGATACCGGGCATGAAAAGAGCAGCGCAGAAGGAAGGGCAAGGAGGTCTGCCTCACTCCCTGCCATATCTAACGTATAGCCGACCCCGGGGCTTGCGGCAAGACCCGGGTGGTGCCGCAGAATCGCCGGCTCAGGGGGTTTCATGACTGATGTGATCATCGTGGGCGGCGGGCCGACGGGCATGATGCTGGCCGCCGAGCTGCGGCTTCATGACGTACGGGTGGTCGTGCTGGAACGCGACGCGGAACCGCCGCGGGTCGTCCGCTCGCTCGGCATGCACGCGCGCAGCATCGAGGTGCTGGACCAGCGCGGGCTGCTGGAGCGCTTCCTCGCCCACGGCCACCGGTTCACGCTCGGCGGCTACTTCGCGGGCATCACCAAGGGGTGGCCCGAGCGGATGGACACCGCACACGGCTACGTGCTGGGCATCCCGCAGCCCGTCACCGACCGGCTGCTGACCGAGCACGCCGCCGGGGCCGGTGCCGAGATCCGGCGCGGGAGCGAGGTGACCGGCCTGGATCAGGACGCGGACGGGGTGACCGTGGAGCTCACCGATGGCACCCGGCTGCGCTCGCGCTACGCCGTCGGGTGCGACGGGGGCCGCAGTACGGTGCGCAAGCTGCTCGGCATCGGCTTCCCCGGTGAGCCCAGCACTGCCGACACGCTGCTCGGCGTGATGGAGCTGACCGCGCCGCCGGAGGAGGTGGCGGCGGTGATGGCCGAGATCCGTAAGACCCAGCTGCGGTTCGGCGCCGGGCCGCTCGGCGACGGGACGTTCCGGGTCGTCGTCCCGGCCGCGGCGGTGGCCGAGGATCGTACGGTCCCGCCGACGATCGAGGAGTTCCGGCAGCAGTTGCGGGCGACCGCGGGCACCGACTTCGGCGCGCACTCACCGCGCTGGCTGTCCCGCTTCGGCGACGCGACCCGGCTCGCCGAGCGCTACCGGGACGGCCGGGTGCTGCTGGCCGGGGACGCGGCGCACGTCCACCCGCCGCTGGGCGGGCAGGGGCTCAACCTCGGCATCCAGGACGCGTTCAACCTGGGCTGGAAGCTGGCCGCCGAGGCCGCCGGGTGGGCGCCGGACGGGCTGCTCGACACCTACCAGGCCGAGCGTCGCCCGGTCGCCGCCGGTGTGCTGGACAACACCCGCGCGCAGACGGTGCTGATGTCGCTCGAGCCGGGCCCGCGGGCGGTACGCCGGCTGCTGGCGGAACTGATGGACTTCGAGGAGGTGAACCGCTACCTGATCGAGAAGATCACCGCGATCGGGGTGCACTACGACCTCGGGGACGGCCATGAGCTGCTCGGCCGGCGGGTGCGGGACGTCCCGCTCAAGCAGGGGCGCCTCTACGAGCTGATGCGGCGGGGACGCGGGCTGCTGCTCGACCGTACCGGCCGGCTCACGGCGGACGGCTGGGCCGGCCGGGTCGACCACGTGGCCGACGGCAGCGACGAGCTGGACGCGCCCGCCGTGCTCCTGCGCCCGGACGGCCACGTGGCCTGGGCCGGCGACGACCAGCAGGACCTGTCCCGCAGCCTGCTCCGCTGGTTCGGTGCCCCGATCAGCCCAGGAAACCCGGTCAGCCGGTGACGCCGAAGCTCAGGATCGTCGTGGAGCGGTAGGTCTCCCCCGGCCGCAGCACCGTCGACGGGAAGCCCGGCTGGTTGGGCGAGTCGGGGAAGTGCTGGGTCTCCAGCGCGAACCCGTCGCCCTGCCGGTAGGCGTGGCCGCCGTTACCGGCGAACGTGCCGTCGAGGAAGTTGCCCGAGTAGAACTGCACACCCGGCTCGGTGGTCCGCACGGTCAGGGTGCGGCCGCTCACCGGCTCGACGACCCGGGCCACGTCCCGCAGACCCTCGCCGTCCAGGACCCAGTTGTGGTCGTAGCCGCCGGCGTACAGAAGCTGGTGGTGATTGCTCCTGATCCTCGCCCCGATCGCTGTCGGGCTGCGGAAGTCCAGCGGCGTGCCCTCGACCGGGGCGATCTCGCCGGTCGGGATCAGGCCGGAGTCGACGGGGGTGAACGACCCGGCGTTCAGCTGGAGCAGGTGCCCGTAGACGTCGCCGGAGCCGGCACCGCCGAGGTTGAAGTAGCTGTGGTTCGTCAGGTTGACCACGGTCGGCGCGGCGGTGGTGGCCTCGTAGTCGATCCGCAGGTCGTTGTCGCTGGTCAGCGTGTAGCGGACGGACACCGACAGCTCGCCCGGGTAACCCTGGTCGCCGTCCGGGCTGACGTGCGTCAGCAGCAGCGCGTCGCCCTCCCCGAACGCGGTGACCGACCAGAGCCGCTGATCGAAACCGGGCTTGCCACCGTGCAGGCTGTTCGGGCCGTTGTTGACCGGAAGCCGGTACTCGGTGCCGTCCAGGGTGAACCGCCCACCGGCGATCCGGTTGCCGTAGCGGCCGATGAGCGCGCCGAAGTACGGGCCCGGATGGTCCACATACTCACCGGCGGTGCCGAAACCCAGCACGACGCCGGCGAGCTCGCCGGCCCGGTCCGGGACCTCGATCGACTGGAGGATCCCGCCGTAGTTGAGGACCCGCACCCGCGCTCCCCGCGCGTTGGTGACGGTGTAGCGGTCGACGGCACCATCGGGCACGGAGCCCCAGGACTCGGAAGTGATCGGCACGGTTACGGACCCTACCGTCAGGCGGCGTCCGTGCGGCGGGTGGTGCGGCGGGTCTGCTTGTCGGCGTAGAGGGCGGCGTCGGCGTGGGCGTAGAGGGTGTCGAACGTGGTGCCGTCGTGGCCGAGGACGGCCGTGCCGAGGCTGACGCCGGTGCGGGCGGCGAGGACCGTACGGATGCCGGCGGTGACGGGGTCCGGATCGGCCGCCGAGGCGCCGGTCAGCAGGACCACGAACTCGTCGCCGCCGAGGCGGCCGACGGCGTCACCGGGGCCGGCGCAGCCGGAGAGCGTGGCGGCGACCCATCGGAGCAGCTCGTCGCCGGCCTCGTGCCCGAACCTGTCGTTCACCTGCTTGAAGCCGTCCAGGTCGACGATCACCAGGGCAGCGGTACGGCCGGAGCCGGCGAACTCACCGGCGCACCGCTCACCGAACCCGCGCCGGTTGAGGACCTCAGTCAGCGCGTCCATCCGGGCGAGCTCGGTCAGCCGCCGCCGGTGGCGGCCCGCGGCCCGGCCCTGGACCATGCAGACGAGCGACACCAGGATCGTGCCGCCGAGGTGCAGCGCGACGTACCAGCCGCTCGACGCCCCGACCAGGACGGCCACCGCCAGATACACCGAGGCGAACAGCGCGACCACCGGCACCGAGATCCGCAGCGGGCTGCTCAGAGCAATGAGCGGAACCGGTACGAGCAGGGCCAGCGCCGGTACGCCGGTGACACCGCCGTCCAGGGCTGCCATCCCGCCGATGAAACCGACCTGGATCAGGGTGGCGCTGAAGATGAACTCGCGGGCCCGGCGCAGCCGGCTGAGACGGCCGGCGGCGAGGACGAAACCGGCACCGGCCGCCCAGAGCAGGAACGCCAGCAGGGTGATCGTCGCCTGGTGCGGGCGGCCGTGCGCGAACGCGAGCGCGTAGAGCAGGCCGCAGCCGCCGCCCAGCATGGACATCCAGCCGATGTCGACGAACGAGCGGCCGCGGCGTTCCCGGGCGGACACCCGTACCGGCGGGGCGCTTCCGGCGGCCTCACCGGCGGCCTCGGCGACCGCGGCGGCCGAAGGCGGGCGGCGGTCCCGGGAGATCTTGGCCTGGTAGAGGCGCTTGTCGGCGATCCGGCGCAGGTCGGCGGTGGTCGCGCCGTCGGCGGGGAAGGTGGCGAGCCCGATGCTCGCCGGCAGGTCCGCGTCGAGACGGCTCACCAGCGCGGCCGCTTCCTCCGGGCCGGTGCCGGGGAGCACGACGGCGAACTCGTCGCCACCGATCCGGCCGACCGCGCCCTCGGCACCGAGATCCCGCCCCAGACGGGTCGCCAGGGTGGTCAGCAGCTGGTCACCGGCCTGATGGCCGTACCTGTCGTTGACCTGCTTGAAAAGATCCAGGTCGGCGAGGACCAGCGTCAGCGGGGTGCCGTCGCGCGAGGCGGCGGCGAAATCGGTCTCGAGCCGGTCGTCGAAACCGCGCCGGTTCAGGGCGCCGGTCAGCGGGTCGGTGACGGACAGCCGCGCGAGGCGCCGGCCCAGGGAGGTCAGCGCCGCGGCGTGGCGAAGGCAGAGGTACGACAGGCCCGCATAGCCGAGTGTGCACGCCAAGGCGTACCCCGGAGGTGCGGGACCCCCGAACAGAGCAACCGCGCCGTACGCGACACCGGCCACCGCGGCGATCGCGGCGAACGGGCCCGGGCGGGTGCGCAAGGCCACGATGGCCAGCGCGAACGGCAGCATCGCACCGGCCGGCGAGGCGACACCACCGTCGAGGAAGCCGGCCGCGGCGGCGCCGAGCAGCTGAAGGAGCGTGGCGGCCCACCGCGGGCGCACCGCCCGGACGGCGATCATCGCCACCGCGAGCGCCAGCACGGCCGGACGATGCGGGCCGTCGAGGGTCGCCAGGGCGTAGAGAAGGATCAGGACAGGGACGATCAGATCGGGTACGGGAATCGCCGCAATCCTCTCCCCCATACGCCCGGTCACCATACCGGCATCGGTTTCCCATGGTCACACCTGAGAAGTTCGGGACCGCCCAGGTGCCTCTAGTGTCATGGTCATGAGCAAGGTGACGGTGGTGGGCGCCGGGGTGATCGGGCTGAGCGTGGCCCATGAGCTGGCTACGGCGGGTCACCAGGTGCGGATCCTGGCAGCCGAGGACGCACTGTCCAGCGTCTCCGCGGTGGCCGCGGCGATCTGGTTCCCGCACGACGTCAACCGGTCCGGTCCGGTGATCGATTCCGCGCGGGTGACCTATCAGCGCCTGGAGCAGCTGGCCCGGGACCCGGGGACGGGGGTACGGATGAGGGCGGGCACGGTGCTGACGCGCAAGCCCGATCCGGACACGTCATGGACCCGGGCGGTGCCGCAGCACGCACCGGCGACGAGTGCACCGGCCGGTGCGGCGGGGGTGCGGTGCACGGTGCCGCTGGTGCTGACGGACGTGTACCTGGACTGGCTGCGGGCTTCGGTGCTGGCGCTGGGCGTGCGGGTGCGGACGGCCGAGGTGAGCAGCATTCCCGAGGTGCTCGCTATGGAGGAGCCGGACGCGCTGGTGGTGGCGGCGGGGCTGCGGTCGGGGGCGCTGCTCGGGGACGACGAGGCGGTCTACCCGATTCGCGGGCAGGTGGTGCGGCTGGCGAATCCGGGGCTCACTGAGTGGATCATCGACAATGACAACCCGGAGGGGCTGACCTATGTCGTGCCGCGCGCCAATGACGTGGTGTGCGGGGGTACGGGTGAGGCGGGATCGTGGGATCTGGACGTGGATCCCGCTGTCGAGAGTGCGATTCTGAAGCGGGTGGAGGGGTTGGTGCCCGCTCTCGCGGGGCAGGCGGTGATCTCGCGGGCGGTGGGGTTGCGGCCGGCCCGGTCTGATGTGCGGGTGGAGGCTGTGGAGGGGTTCTCGCGGCCGGTTTACGCGTGTTACGGGCACGGGGGCGCGGGATACACGCTGTCGTGGGGGGACGCTGCGCGGATCGCGGCCCTGATCGGCCCCGCCTGAAACCTTCACCCCGATCTTGGACATCTGGACCGGCTATAACCGGCTCAAATATCCAAGATCGCGGAGAGAGCAGGGAACGGGAGCGGGCGGATCAGGCGCGTAGGAGGGTGGCGGCGATGCCGCGGCCGTGGTCGGTCCACGGTTCGGGGCGCATGGTTGCCGGATCGAGGCGCACATTCACCCGCCGGCCCTCGGCGAACACCGTCTCCCCGTCGAGGGACACGACGCGGAACCCGTACTCCGCGCTCGTGGTTCCCAGGTGGTCGATCCAGATCTCCACGCCGACCTCACCGGTGCCGCGGACCGGGCGGTGGAAGGTGATCGCGTACTCACGGACCACGTTGAACGCGTCGGGTGTGGAAGGCCGTCCTCCGGTGAACGAGACGCCCTGCTCCGTCCACCAGTGGATCATCGCGCGTTCCATCAGGACCGCGTAGCGGGAGTTGTGCAGGACTCCCATGGCGTCCAGGTCGTCGAAGTGGACGGGCATCCGTACGGTGATCATGTCAGCTCCGGGAGGGTCGTCGGGTCGGTCGCGAAGAGCAGAAGGTGTTCGAGCAGCGCCCGGCGGGCCTGTCCGAACGTGGACGCGGATCCCATCAGCGGCGCCTGCATGAC
Source organism: Actinoplanes sp. GCM10030250 (assembly GCF_042666575.1). Lineage (NCBI taxonomy): Bacteria > Bacillati > Actinomycetota > Actinomycetes > Micromonosporales > Micromonosporaceae > Actinoplanes > Actinoplanes sp. GCM10030250. Next base: position 30,474 of record NZ_JBHTDO010000050.1, read on the forward strand.
GGCGCAGACACCGAGCGACTCGGTCTGGTAGGCGAGGCGTGCCGGATCCGCCTCCGGCCGCAGGTCACCAAGCGCGATCGCGTCCGCCGCGAGCCGGGTCAGGAAGGTCATCCAGTCGCCCATCTCGACGGCGAGCCGGTCGCGGATCACCCCGGGCCGGGCGTTGAACTCGAACTGGGCGTTGGCGAAGAAGCACCCGCCGGGCAGGACGCCCTCCTCGTAGAACCGCAACCGGCTCAGGTGGACCGCCCACAGCCGGCGGACACCGGCCGGCTCTCGCAGGGCGGGCCGGATGACCCGGTCGGTCCACTGCGCCCGCGCGTGGTCGATGACCGCGAGCTGGAGGGCCTCCTTGGAGCGCCAGTGCGCGAAGAGACCGCTCTTGCTCACCCCGAGCGCGTCCGCCACCTGGTTCAGCGAGAGGCCGTCGAGCCCGGCCACCGTCGCGAGCAGCAGCGCCTGGTCGAGCACCGCGGTGCGCGTCCGCTCGCCGCGGAGGAGCCTGCCGTCGGTAGTCATGCTGCGACACTACAAAAAGACCGACCGGTCGTAAATGTAATCCGGGTTACTCCGGCGCGGCAATGGAGGACGGCGCGAGCCCGAACGCAGGCGCGCGAGACGGCGCGAGCCCGAACGCAGGCGCGCGAGACGGCGCGAGCTGGATGCGCCGGGTTACTCCGGTTTGGCGTGGAGGACGGCTCGGGCCTGCTCGGCGGCGCGGATGATGCTCTCGCTGATGAAGTCGAGGAAGCGGGCGATGTTCTCCAGGCGGTGCGCCGCGGGCGTGTCGGCGCCGAGGATGGCGACTCCCTGGCGGGTGGTCTCGACGAGCTTGTCGTTGGCGCGGGCGCTGGCGATCGTGGCCTGGTAGAAGAGTTCGCCGTCGACGACGTAGCGGTCGCGGCGGCGCTCGTCGCGCTCCCGGCGGACCAGGCTCTGGCCCTCCAGGAACGTGATCGCCTTGGAGATCGACGCCGGGCTGACCCCGAGGCGCTGCGCCAGCTCGGACGCGGTGAGGCTGCCCGCGTCGGTGGTGAACAGGCAGGTCAGCACCCGGGCCGTCATCTTGGGCAGGCCGGAGCCCATCAGAACGGTCGTGAACGTCTCCTCATACTCCGCCACGGCCTCCGCGTCGCGGCCGTGAGGCAGCGGAGCCGGCTCCGCACCGCGGGACGAGACGGGCCGGCGGTGGGCGCGGCGCTCGGTGGCGCGGTGGGCCAGGTCGGCGCGATAGGCGTTGGGCCCACCGTTGCGCATCACCTCACGCGTGACCGTCGAGGTGGGACGGTCGAGGCGCCGGGCGATCTCGGCATAGGGAAGGGTGTCGGCCAGCCCCAGCGCGATCTGCTGGCGCTCCTGCTGGGTGAGTCTGCCTCCCGGCATCGTGATCTCCTCGCTGTCCCCACGGCGGCCTCTGACCCGCCCAGCATAGCGTTAACTCTCATGCTGTTGCAACGACACGCCTACCGCTCGTTGCATTAAGGCCAGGCCAGTTGCAACGATAAATGCCCGCTGGGCTGCGCAATTACGGACGGGGTGCAACAACAATGTTGCCGTGAAGTGGAATGCAACGTAGCGTTTCGCACATCGGAAAGACACACCAACACGGGAGAAGACAATGAAGAACTTCGACACCCCCGCCCCGATCGCCGCCGTCCTCGAGGTCCCCGCCGGCCGCATCCAGGTCATCGCCTCGGACCGCACCGACACCATCGTCGAGGTCCGGCCCGCCGATCCCGCCAAGAGCCGCGACACCAGGACCGCCGAGCAGACGACGGTCGCCTACACCGACGGCGTCCTGCGGATCGCGGTCCCGTCCGCCGGAAACCGGCTCGGGTCCGTGGAGGTCACCGTCCAGCTGCCCGCCGGCTCCCGCGTCGAGGCCAGGGCCGAGAGCGCCGAGCTGCGCGGAGTCGGCCGGCTCGGCGACGTCACGTTCGACGGCGCGTACCGCCAGATCAAGATCGACGAGGCGGCCGCCCTGCGTCTCACCGCGGTCGACGGCGACGTCGAGGTCGGCCGGCTCACCGGCCCCGCGGAGATCAGCACCGCCCGGGGCGACATCCGGATCACCGAGGCCGTCCGCGGCACGGTCGTGCTCAGCACCCAGATGGGCGACATCTCGATCGGTGCCGCCGCCGGGGTCTCGGCATCCCTGGACGCCGGCACCGCTCAGGGCCGGGTCAGCAACTCCCTCAAGAACGACGGCACCGCGGACCTCGACATCCGCGCCACCACCGGCCTCGGCGACATCACCGCCCGAAGCAACTGACGAAAACGCGGAAGCGGCAACTGAAAAAACGCGGAAGGGAGAGGACGAACATGACAGCGACAGCTGACATACAGTCGGCCGACTACTCCTTCGAGTCAGCACTTCGCGACGTCGCGAAGTGCTGAGAACCGGCCACCGCGACCGCCGAAATGAGCCCGGCGGTCGCGGTGGTCACCCCATCTACGGCATCGGCTGCGGTTCGGCGGTCGGCCCGCGGACGACGGGCTTGCCGTCCTCCCAGACCACCTCGTCGAGCCACAGCTGCCGGCCCGGTGTCACGCTCCCGATCGAGTCCGGCGGCCAGGCGTGGTAGAGCAGCCAGGTGCGCCCGCCCGCCGCCTCGACCAGGAAACCGTGCCCCGGTCCGGCGGCGGCCGGTGACGTGCTGAGGATCGGGTTCTCGTCCGCCTTCCGGCACGGCCCCAGGGGGCCTTCACAAACGGCATAACCCAGGGCGTACGCCTCCGCGTCGAACGCGTTCGCCGAGTAGAACAGGTACAGCCGCCCGTCGCGCCGGACCATCTGCGGCGCCTCGATCACGTGCGCCTCCCACGCCGCGTCGTTGACGAGCAGCCGCTTCGACTCCCCGCTCAGGGACAATCCGTCGGCGGAGAGCTTGCTCCCGTACAGATAGGTGGGTTGTCCGATGGCATTGCCGTCGTTCTTCCAGTAGAGCCAGAGCCCGCCGTCCGGATCGCGGTAGGGGCTCGCGTCGATCGACCCGCCCTCCTCGGCCTGGCAGACCAGGGGTTTCCCGGCGCCGTCGCGGAACGGACCGCCCGGCTGGTCACTCACCGCCACACCGAGGCACTGCCGGTCGGTTTCGGCCGACCGGGCCGTGTAGTACAGCAGGTAGCGGCCGTCACCGCCGGCGATGACCTCCGGCGCCCAGGTGTTGCCGGGCAGCGCCCACCGCCCGATCGAGGGCATCGCGTCACCGGCCGGTGTCCAGTGCACCAGGTCGGGCGAGGTCATCACCGGCACGTTGCCGGCCGGGCCGTTGGTGCCGTAGGCGAACCAGGTGCCGTCCACGAGCAGCGCACCGGGATCGGGGAAGTTCTCCGCGAAGACCGGGTTGGTGAAGGTCACCGGCGCCTCCTTCGTCGTCTCGGGCGAATCCTGACCGCATCCGGCCAGGAGCAGTACGAGAACCAGAAGAGCACGTCTCACCACCGGGAGAACCGCAAGTAGTCGAACTCGGCAGTGACCGCCGGCTCCGCACCACCGTGCGCGATCAGGCCGATCCGCGGCGCCGTTCCGGCGGGGAGGGTCCAGACCCCACCCCAGGTCCAGGTACGGCCGTCCCGGCTCACCCCGGCCCGATACTCGTGCTCCCCGTTGCCCGGATCGACCCGGTGCGCGAGACGCAGCCAGGTGGTGTCGAGGCCGGGCGTTCCGGCGATGGTCCCGCCGTACGAGGTGGTTCCGGCGTACGGCATCTCCTTGCCGAACTCGACCTGCCGGGTGTTCCAGATCGCCACCGTGGACAACCGGGCGAACTGGTCGTCGTCGACATAGGCGATCAGCCCCGCCTGCTGGAAGTTGCGGACCGTGTCCTCACCCAGGCCGAGCCGGATCCGGGTCTCGGCGATCCACGAGCCGGCCGGGGCGTCCCGCAGCAGCACACCGGCGCTGTTGGAGTCCCCGGTCAGGTCGGCACCCTGCACCGGCCAGCGCAGTTGCCCGCCGGACACGGTCGCCGCCGCGTCGGGCCGCACGAAGTCCCACGCCGGGCCGAGAGCGCCACTGAACTCGTCGGAGTAGGCCGGCAGCGCCCGCCCGGGTTGCGGCACCGGAACCGGCCGGACCGGTCCCACCCGGCGCCCGGGTGCGGGCATCGCCGTCTCCGACGCCCACGCGCCGGCGTTCACCGCCGGCCAGCCGCCGATCCAGTCGAGGCGGTCCAGCAGCATCGGCCGCTCGTTGATGCCGAACGGCTCGTCCAGGTACGGGTCGGAACGGTCGATGGCGTGGTAGACCAGCCAGTCCTGGCCGGCCCGGTCGGTGATCAGGCCGTTGTGGCCGGTGCCGACCCAGCGGTTGCCGTTCGGCGCGACGACCGGGGTGCCGCCGGCGCGGGACACGTTGAGCGACTGGCCGTCGCGGTCCACGAACGGACCGAGCGGGCTGCGGGAGCGGCCCACCGACACGGAGTATCCGGTGGTCGGCCCGGCGCAGCAGTTGGCCGACGAGGCGAACAGGTAATACCAGCCGGAGCGGCGTACCACGTACGCGCCCTCGAACTTGTTGTCGACCGCCACCCGGGTGGGCTCGCCGGTGATCCGCAGGCCGTCCGGGCTGAGCCGGCTGACCCAGATGCCGCCGAAGTAGCTGCCGTAGTAGAGCCAGTGCGTGCCGTCCGGTGTGGTCAGCTGCGCCGGGTCGAAGGTCCACCACCATCCACCGCCGGGTGCCGCGCGCGGCGGCACTGCCGGTTCGGCGGCGAACGTCCACGGGCCGGCCGGCGAGGGCGCGGTGGCCACGCCGATCGCCGAGCCGCCGTCCGGTTCGGTCTCGGTGACGGTCACGTACATGACCCAGCGGTTGCCGATCCGGCGCACCTCGGGGGCCCACAGGGCGGCGGTGGACCGGGCGTAGGGCGGTAGCTGGCCGGCGGTGAACGCGTCACCGGTGTACTTCCAGTTCACCAGGTCGGACGAGCGCGCGATCGGGATCCGGTGCGGGGTCTTCTCCCCCTCACGAAGCGGATCGGTTGTCCCGTACGCATAGAAGAATTTGTCGTTGCCCTGGATTATCACCGGATCGGCGAAGGTGTCGGCGAAGCCGGCGGACACGGGGTTGCGGTAGCGGTCGCCCCCGTGCGCGGACGCGGGGGCAGCGGTCAGGAGGGTGAGTGCCGCGGTGCAGGCGGCGAGGAGTCGGCGCACGGTCATCCCTTCAGTCCGGAGCGGGAGACGCCCTCGATGATGTAGCGCTGCGCGAGGACGAACAACAGCAGCGCCGGGATGCTCGCGACGGCGGCGCCGGCCATCACGACCGGATAGTTGATCGTGTACGCGCCCTGCAGGATCCCGAGCCCGGGTGGCAGCGTGAAGCTCTCCGGGCTGAACAGCACGTAGATCGGCCAGATGAAGTCGTTCCAGTTGCTCAGGAAGCTGATCAGCCCGAGGGTGGCGAGGCCCGGTTTCGACAGCGGCAGGATCACCTTGGTGAAGATCTGCCAGGAGTTGGCGCCCTCCATCACGGCCGCCTCCTCCAGCTCGCGCGGCAGGCTCTCGAAGAACTGCCGGAGGAAGAAGACGCCGAAGGCGCTGGCCGCGCCCGGGACGATCAGGGCCCAGAGGGTGTCCAGCCAGCCGAGCCGGTCAACGATCAGGAAGTTCGGGATGATCAGCGTGAAGATCGGCACGAACAGGGTCGCGAGGATCATGCCGAAGATCAAATTCTTGCCGCGGAACTGCATCCGGGCCAGGGCGTAGGCGGCCGTCGAGGCGACCATCAGCACCAGGACCGCCTGGCCGGTGGCGGCGAGCATGCTGTTCAGGAACCAGCGCAGCACCGGTGTCTGCGAGCCGGACTCGAACAGCGTGGCGAACGCGTCGGTGGTGGGCTCCTGCGGCAGCAGGGTCGGCGGGACCTGCGTCGCCTCCCCCGGTGTCTTGATCGAGGTGAGCAGCATCCACACCAGCGGGGCGATGAAGATCAGGCTGAGCCCGAGCAGGACGGTGTACCAGGCGATCCCTCGTACGCGGTGCATCGCGATCAGTCCTTGGTCCGGAAGAGGCGGAAGGTGAGCAGGCTGATCAGCAGCAGGGCCAGGGTGAGCAGGTAGCTCATCGCCGCCGCGCTGCCCATCTTGAAGTCGCGCAGGCCGGTCTGCGCGATGTACATGATCGCCGTGCGGGTCTCCACGCCCGGCGCGCCCTGAGTGATCAGGTAGGACTGGCCGAACATGTTGCTCGACGTCAGGATCGTGTTGATCACGACAAAGAGCAGCACCGGCCGCAGACCGGGCAGCGTCACGTGACGGAACTCGGCCCACTTGCCGCCGCCGTCGATGCGCGCCGCCTCGTACAACTCCTTGGGGATGTCCTGGAGACCGGCCAGGTAGATCACCGCGTTGAAGCCCAGCGTCCACCAGACCGTGACGCCGACCAGCGATATCCACGCCCACGGCAGGTCGGTCGTCCACGGGATGGTGCCGCCGAGCAGCGCGTTGACGGCACCCAGGTTCGGGTCGAGCAGGAAACGCCAGAGCACGCCGATGACGGCGACACCGAGGACGTACGGGGCGAAGTAGACGCCCCGGAAAAACGTCCGCCCGGGGAACTTACGGTTGAGCAGCAGCGCGACGGCGAGCGGCACCGCGAGCAGCAGCGGCACGCTGAGCACCGTGAACAGGCCGGTGGCCTGCATCGACTGCCAGAAGAAGTCGAAGACCGCGGAGGCCGGGTCGAACAGCGCCTGGTAGTTGTCGAGCCCGACGAACGGCTTGCCGGGCAGCAGGTAGTCCCAGTCGTGCAGGCTGATCCACAGGCCGTAGACCGCCGGCACCAGCGTGAAAGTGCCGAACAGCAGGAAATAAGGCAACAGATAGAGGTACGGCGTGACGGAGGCATGCCGTTTCATCGGCGCACGGCGGTCGTCGGCCCGGACCGCCGTGCGCTCCTCGAGAACGGTCACGACCTCAGCCGCCGTACTTCTTGCGGTTCTGCTCGAGGATCTGATCGGCCTTGGTGGCGGCGTCGGAGAGCGCCTTGGCCGGCTCCTTGCGCAGCAGCACCGCCTCGTTCACCGCGGTGACCACCATTTTCATCGCGTCGCCGATGCCCGGCACCGACGGCGGGTAGTGCACGTAGTCGATCTGCTGCGCGAGCGCCGCCTGCGCCGGCAGGGCCTTGAACTCGGCGCTCTCCCGGACGTCCTTACGGGCCGGCACCTGGCCGCCCTTGGCCCACTCCAGGGACTTCTGGCTGATCCAGTTGATGAAGACCTTGCCCGCGGTGAGTTTGTTGTCGTCCTTGGCGGCCTGTTTGTACTGCACGAACTGGTGCGAGCCGGCCCAGACCGCGGGCTGCGAGCCGATCTGCGGCACGGGCGCCGCGCCCCACTTGAGGTTCTTGTCCTCGGTGAGCGTGTTGATCGTCCAGATGCCGTTCCAGTTGAACGCGTTCTTGCCGTTGCGCAGCGACACCAGGTCGGCGTCCTGCGCGACGTTGCGCGGGCTGTAGCCCTTGCGGACCAGGTCCGTGTACCAGGTGAGCGCCTGCACACCGGGGTCCTGCGCGAACATCGCCTTCTGGGCGCCGGAGTCGAACAGCTCGCCGCCGAACTGCCAGAGCAGCGATTGGAACCACATGCTGCCGGTGAACTCGAACGGGGTGGCCCAGCTGCCCTGGATCCCCGCCGACTTCATCTTGTCCAGGGCGGCGATGTAGTCGTCACCGGTGGCCGGCGGCTTCTCCGGGTCCAGGCCGGCCTTCTCCATCAGGGTCTTGTTGTAGAACAGGCCGAGCGGGTGGACGTCGAGCGGAATGCTGTAGCGCTTCTCGTTGTAGACACCGGCCTGCCAGACCGGCGGGGAGAAGTCGGCCTCGGTCAGGCTCAGCGATTTCGCCAGGTCGTCGAGCGGCAGGACCACACCGCGGGCGGCGTTGGTCGCCACGCTGTCGACGTGCATGATGCCCAGGTCCGGCCCGTTGCCGGTGGCCACCGCCGCGGGAACCTTCTGGTAGTAGTCGGCCCACTGGTAGACGTTCATCGTGACCTTGATGTTCGGGTGCTCGGTGTTGAACTGGTCGACCAGCCGCTTCATGAACGCGCCGTCACCACCGGTGAAGCCGTTCCAGAAGGCCAGCGCGACGTTCGGCCCGTCGTACGACGTGGCGGCGGGTGCCGCGTTCTGGCCACCGCCGGTGACCTTCTCGTTGGGGCCGCTGTCACCGCAGGCGGCGAGCAGTACGGCGCCGCCGGCACCGGCGCCCAGTCCGAGTACGCCGCGGCGGGTGATATGTGCGTTCACGATTTCTCCTCGATGGTGTAGCTCAGCGCGTGCCAGGAGACGGGGGGCAGCAGGACTTCGGTGGCGCTGCGGGAGACGCCGAGCGTGACCCGCTCCGGGTGGGCTGCGGTGTTGGTCAGACGGGGGTCGGAGTTGTGCAGCGCGAGGTGCTCGCCGGGCCGCAGGGGGCCGAAGGCGCGCAGGTCGAGCTGGAGGGGAATCGGTTCGGTGCCGCGGTTCACGGCGAAGACGGTGAGGGCCGAGCCGTCCAGGGTGGCGACGGCGTCGACCGCCGGGACCTCGCCGAACCGCCCGGTCGACATGGCCGGAGCGGTCAGCGCGGGCCGCAGCACGGTGCCGCGGGCCAACCGGGCGGTCTGCGCGAACGGGTGGAAGATCGTCTGCCGCCAGGCCGGGCCGCCGGCGAGCGTCCGGATCGGGGCGATGATGTTGACCAGCTGCGCCTGGCAGCCGATCGCCAGCCGGTCGGCGTGCCGCAGCATGCTGATCAGCAGGTTGCCGACGACCATCGCGTCGGTGACGGTGAAGTCGTCCTCGATCAGGGCGGGGGTGTCCTCGATGCCGCGGTCCTCCGGCTCGACGAGCCGCGACTTGTACCAGACGTTCCACTCGTCGAGCGCCAGCCGGATGCGCTTGGTGCGGCGCAGCTTGGCGCGGACGTGGTCGGCGGTGGCCAGCACGGCCTCGACGGAGCCGTCCAGGTCCACCGCGGAGGCGCGGAAGCTCGCCTCGTCGTATCTCTCGGGGTCGTAATAGGTGTGCAGGGAGATGTAGTCGACCTGGTCGTAGGTGTGCTCCAGGACGGTGGCCTCCCAGGCGCCGAACGTCGGCATGTCACCGTCGGAGCTGCCGCACGCGACCAGCTCGATGGTCGGGTCGACACGTTTCATGGCGTGCCCGGCCTGGGCGGCGAGCCGCCCGTACTCGTGGGCGGTGCGGCTGCCGATCTGCCAGGGCCCGTCCATCTCGTTGCCCAGGCACCACAGCCGGATGTCGTGCGGCCGGGCGACACCGTGCTTGCGGCGCAGGTCGGCCGCGGCGGTGCCGTCGGCGAGATTGCAGTACTCCACCAGCTCGGCGGCCTCGGCGACACCGCGGGTGCCTAGGTTGACCGCCATCATCGGCTCGGCGCCGGCCTGCCCCGCCCACCGCATGAACTCGTTGAGCCCGAAGGCGTTGCTCTCCAGCGAACGCCAGGCCAGGTCGAGCCGCCGGGGCCGGTCGCCGACCGGGCCGACGCCGTCCTCCCACCGGTACGCCGAGACGAAATTGCCGCCCGGATAGCGCACCGTGGTGACGCCGAGCTCGCGCACCAGCTCCAGCACGTCGGTGCGCAGGCCGTCGGCGTCGGCGCTGGGGTGATCCGGCTCGAAGACGCCGGTGTAGACACAGCGGCCCATGTGCTCGACGAACGAGCCGAAGAGCCGGGGGTCGACCGTGCCGACGGAGAAGGACGGGTCGAGTGTGAGTCGCGCCACTGCCATGAGCCATTTTTACAACGTTGGAAGTGGGGTTGTAAAGGGCTCGTTAAATGTCTGGATCTCCTGGTAGCGGCAGGCCACGAACTGGTCCCGCCGGGGACAGCGCTCCCGGCGCCGCTTTCGGCCGCCCGGGACACCGCTCACGCCCAGCGCGCTGGACCGGCCTCAGCCCGCGGTGCTCTCCCGGGCGACCAGACGATGGGTGACCCGCACCTCGCGCGCCGGTGCCCCGGCGCCCGTGCCATCGCCGGGGCCACCGGCGGAGCGTTCGGCGAGGCGCTCGGCGAGCAGGTCGACGGCGAGCTGGGCGATGCGTGCCGTGTCCGGGGCGATCGTGCTCAGCGTCGGCGTACTGAATCGGCCGTCCTCGATGTCGTCGAAGCCGATCACCGCGACCTCCTCCGGCACCCGGATCCCGCGCGCCAGCAGCGTCCGGAGAGCACCGAGGGCCAGCAGGTCGTTGAAGCAGAACACCGCGTCCGGCCGTCGCGGGCGGTCGAGCAGCGCCGCCATCGCGGCCGCACCGTCGGCCCGGTGGAACCGCTCCACCCGGGCCACGAGCCGTGAGTCGTACACCAGGCCCGCCTGCTCCAGCGCACTCCGGTAACCGGCCAGGCGCTGGTGTGAGGTGACCGCCGAGGTGGCGTCCTGCGCGCCGATCGCCGCGATGCTGCGCCGCCCGAGACCGATCAGATGGCGGGTGGCGTCCATCGCGGCGACCGTGTTGTCTATCGCCACATGGTCGGCCGGGCCGTGCCAGATCCGCTCACCGAGCAGCACCATCGGCGTGTCACCGCCGCGCGCCAGCTCCTCACCGGCCAGCGCCAGCGGACTGAAGATGAGTCCGTCGATGGCGTGCCGGCGCAGGCCCGCCACCAGGTTGCGCTCCCGCTCGGCGTGCCCGTCGGTCTGGTCGATCAGCACGGTCCACGAGCGCCGCTCGGCGGCCTGCACGATCAGCCCCGCCACCTCGGCGAAATAGGGTGACTGCAGCTCGGGCACGGCCAGCGCGATCACCCCGGAGCGTTTGCTGCGCAGCTGGCGGGCGGCGACGTTGGGCACGTAGCCCAGCGCGTCGATGGCAGCCTGAACACGCGCGCGAGTGTCTGCCGAGACGTGCACGTAGCCGTTGACCACGTTCGAGACCGTCTTGATCGAAACACCGGCCCGCGCGGCGACGTCCTTCAGGCCCGGCGGCACAGCTCAGGACTATACAACGTTGGTAAAGCAAAAATCCGACCCATCCGCGCGTGCCTCGGCTGCGAACCACCTTCCGGACGGCAATATCATCCCCGGAGAACGGAGAGCCATGGCAGAGCCCGGCCTCGGAGGCCGACCGGAGCACCTGACACCGGTGCCCGGCCCGGAACCGGCGGTTGACGCCGGCACCCTGCTCAAAGCCGTCGCGCGCGGCGACGAGAAGGCGTTCGGCACGCTCTACGACCTGGTCGCGCCGCGGGTCTACGGGCTGATCCGGCGGGTGCTGCGCGATCCGGCGCAGGCCGAGGAGGTCGCGCAGGAGGTGCTGGTGGAGGTCTGGCGTACGGCCGCGCGGTTCGACCCGGACCGGGGTTCGCCGACGGCATGGGTGTTCACGATCGCGCACCGCCGCGCGGTCGACCGGGTGCGTGCCGAGCAGGCGGCCGCCGAGCGGACGATGCGGGTCGGTGCGGCGTCCGTCGACACGCCCTACGACGCGGTGGCCGACGAGGTCGCGGTCCGCCTGGAACGCCAGCAGGTGCGGCACTGCCTCGGCGATCTGACCGAATTGCAGCGGCAGGCCGTGACCCTCGCCTACTACCAGGGCCACACCTATCCGCAGGTCTCCGAACTGCTCGACCTGCCGCTGCCGACGGTGAAGACCCGGATGCGCGACGGCCTGATCCGGCTGCGGGACTGTCTTTCGGCGGGGGTGGCGGCGTGACGGGAGACGTGCACACCCTGGTCGGGGCCTATGCGCTGGACGCTCTCGACGATCTGGAGCGCGCCGCGTTCGACAGGCACCTGCGCGAGTGCGAGGCGTGCCGGTACGAGGCCGACGACCTGCGGGAGACCGCCGCGCGGCTGGCCGACGGCGCCTGGTCGGTGCCGCCGCCGAGTCTGCGGGAGAGCGTGCTGACCGAAATCGCCAACACCCGGCAGGTCGCTCCGGCGACCGTCGCGACCGCACCCGCCCGGCCGCGGCGGTTGAGGCTGGTGGCCGCGGCCGCCGCGGTGGTCGCCGTGGTGGCGGCGGGCACGGCCGTCGTGACAGTTCAGGAGCAGCGGGTACGAGAGGCGCAGGCACTCGCCACCGCGGCTCAGGCCCGTGAGACCCGGGTCCGCTCGGTCCTGGCCGCACCCGACGTGGTGATCCGCGAGGAGCCGCTGACCAGCGGCGGCCGGGTCACCGTGGCGAGTTCCCGGCTGCGGAACGCCGGCGTGATCATGCTCGCCGCCGACGGGGCACCGCCGCCCGGCCAGGTCTACCAGCTGTGGACGATCCGCGGCGAGACCCCGGCGTCGGAGGGCGCGCTGGGCACCGGCCAGTCGGCGTCGGTGCAACTGGTCGAGGGTCTGCCGGGAGCCTCCGCCGTGGGGGTCACCGTGGAGCGGGCGCCGTCCGCGACGACACCGACGACACCGCTGGAAGCACTCGTGGCACTTACCTGATATTCGCACCTGTCCACCGGCCGTCCGGCTCCGAATCCCTTTCACGCGAGGGAACAGGGGTGAGGCGATGGCCGGCACGGACACGGCCGGGACGGTGGCCGGACGGTACCGCCTGCTCGAGGAGATCGGCTCGGGCGGCATGGGGCGGGTCTGGCGCGCCGAGGACCAGTTGCTGCAACGGACGGTCGCGGTCAAGGAGATCACCGTGCCGTCCCGTACCCCGCTCGCCGAGCAGGTGGTCCGGGAGGCACGGGCCGCGGCCCGGCTCGACCACCCCGGCGTGGTGAAGATCTTCGACGTGGTCGGGTTCCAGGACCGGTCCTGGATCGTCATGGAGTACATCGACGGGCGATCGCTGCACCAGCCGTCCGCGACGACGGTCCGCTCCCGCCGGCCGAGGTGGCGCGGATCGGCGTACGCGTGCTGGCCGCCCTGCGGGCCGCACACACCGCCGGGGTGCTGCACCGCGACGTCAAACCGGACAACGTGCTGCTCACCGGCGACGGCCGGGTGGTGCTCACCGACTTCGGCCTGGCCACGATCGGCAGCACGGGCGGCCCGGACCCGAGGCTGGGCTCACCGCACTACATCGCACCGGAACGGCTGGGCCCCGGTGAGACCGGCGTGCCCGGGGACCTGTGGTCGCTGGGCGCCACCCTCTACGCCGCCGCCGAGGGGCGCCCGCCGTTCGGCCGCGGCGAACCCGAGCGCTCCCTGGAGGCGCTGCTCAACGAACCACCCGATCCGCCGATCCTCTCCGGCCCGCTGGCCACCCTGCTGCTGGCCCTGCTCGACAAGGACCCCACCCGGCGGCCGTCCGGCGCCGAGACCGACGCCCGCCTGCGCGCGGTGCTGCGCGCGGAACCGTTCCGCGGCCGCGCCCCGGTACCGGCACCCCGGCAGCGCCGTGCCGGGGTGCTGCTGTCCGCCGGCGCCCTGGTCGTGGTGGTCGCCGGTGGGGCCGCCGTCCTCGCCACCGGCGACCGGGCCGCCGCACCACCCCGGTTCTCCGCCGCACCGTCCGCATCCGGCTCCCCCGGCTCCGCCGGTCTCGCCTCCGCGTCCACCCTCATGTCACTCGACCTGGACGCCTGCGGCTACGGGGCGGACGCGCCACCGGTGGAACGGGCGTCCGGCAACGTCCCCGCCGGCCTGCCCCGCGACTGGATCTGGTCCCGCGACCCGGCCGGATTCTCCCTCGCCCTGCCGGCCGGGTGGCGGCGCTCCACCAGCGGCAACGACGTCTGCTTCACCGACCCGGCCGGCCGGCGGGCGTTCCTGGTCAACGTGGCCGCTGTGTCCACCTCGAAGCCCCTCGACCACTGGCAGCGCCGCGAGAAGGCCGAACGGGCCGCGGGTGACCTACCCGGATATCGCCGGATCAGCATGGGCGTCCTGCTGCTCAAACGCGGCGGCGCCGACTGGGAGTACACCTGGCGCCCCGACTCGACCACCGTGCGGCACGAGCGCCGGGTGCTGGTGGCGGTCACCGCCCGTACGTCATATCTCCTGCGCTGGACCGTCGCCGACAGCGACTGGTCCGCCAATGATCGCCTTCAGCGCCGGCTCGTCGAGCTGTTCGGTTCCGCCCGCTGACCCCCCTATTTTCTCGTTTGGAGATCTCCCGATGAAAACCGGCCGCATCCTGTCCGTAGCCGCCCTCCTGGTCCTGTTCACCCCGGCTCCCGCACTCGCCGGCGAGTCCGTGCACGTGAAGCTCCTGGAGCTCAACAACTCGGGCGCGACCGGCACCGCCACCCTGACCGCGCTGGACAACGGCGACCTGAAGGTCAGCATCCGGTCCACCGGCCTGGTCCCCGGCTCACCGCACGCGCAGCACCTGCACGGATCCACCGACGGCATGGACTTCCACTGCCCACCGATGTCCGCCGACCGGGATGGCGACGGCTACGTGAGCACCGAGGAGGGCATGCCCTCGTACGGTGACATCTTCGTCTCTCTCACCACGACCGGCGACGTGGCGAAGGCCAGCGGCCTGGCCGTGGACCGCATGCCGGTGGCCGACGCCCGGGGCGCCCTGGGCTACAGCCGCACGATCCCCGCGGCTGACCTGCCGCCCGGCACCGTCGCCCACCTCAAGGACCTGCACATCGTCCAGCACGGCGTGGACGCGAACAACAACGACAAGTACGACCTGGACGGCCTGGGCGAGTCCACCCTGGCCAAGGCCGCGGGCCTCAGCGGCATCCCCGAGGAGGCGACCGACCCCGCCCTGTGCGGCATGGTCTCCGGAGCAGCGGCGGGCTCCGTCCCGGTGGGCGGCGTTGCCACCGGCGACGGCAGTGCTCAGAACAACACCAAAACTATCTGGTACGCCTCCGTGCTCACCCTCCTGGCCGCCCTCGCCACCGTCCTCGTCACCCGCCGCCGCCTCTTCGTCCTCCCCCGTTCCCAGCGATGACCCGCCGGCTCCTTGCTCTCGCGCTCGCCGGGGCGGCGGCGGTGGCCGGGGTGACCGTCCTCGGCGGGGCGGCGGCTCCGGGTGACCGCCCGCCCGCCGCCGCACCGGTTCCCGCGCCCGTGACCTCGCCCGGCGCGGATGCGCTGACCAGGGGTGACCTTCTGCCGACCTCGCCGCCGGAGCACCTGGAGATCCCCGCCCTGCGCGTCTCCGTCCCGGTGACCGGCCTGGGCCTGTCACCCGACGGCACGATGGAGGTTCCCGACGACGCCCGCACGGTCGGCTGGTACACCAGGGCACCCACCCCCGGCTCCCTGGGACCCGCCATCCTGGCCGGTCACGTCGACTACCGGGGCGCTGACGGCACCTTCGCCCACCTGGCCGACCTGCGGCCCGCCGACCGGATCCGGGTGACCCGGCAGGACGGCCGGACCGCGGTCTTCGCCGTGACGGCGGTCGACCAGTACCCGAAGGACCGCTTTCCCACCGACGCCGTCTACGGCCCGGCAGACCACGCCGGCCTGCGCCTGATCACCTGCGGCGGCGACTTCGACCGGCGCAGCGGCCACTACGAGGACAACGTCGTGGTGTTCGCCGAGCTCATCACCACCTGAGCGGCACTCTCCACGTCGGCGCGGACCTGGTCCGGTGGTTCCACTCCGTCCGGCCAGGCCTGTCCCCGGCTGATCCAGACGGTGGCCAGCCCCGCCGCCCGCCCACCTCGCACATCGGCGTCCGGGCTGTCCCCGACCATCCAGCCACCGCCCGCGAGGTCCAGCCCGCACCCCCGGGCCGCCGCCTCGAACAGCTCCCGGGCGGGCTTGCGGACGCCCAGCTCCCCCGACACCGCCCACGCGTCCACATGCTCAGCCAGCCCGGTCCGGCGGATCTTGCCGAGCTGGTTGTCGGCCTGCCCGTTCGTCACGATGCCGATCCCCCATCCCGCCCGCCGCAACGCCACCAGCGCCGCCAGTACGCCCGGCCGGCAGGTGACCAGCTCGGGCATCCGCCGCCGGTAGTCCACCCACAGGGACTCGGCGGACTCCCCCAGCCCGAACCGTTCCCGCACGTCCCCGAAGAACAGGTCGCGCGGCACCAGCCCGTCCCGGTCCTCCCGGAGCAACCAGGCGAGCGAATCGGCGGGCAGGTTCCGCTCCTCGCAGAATCCGGCCGCCCAGCGCCGGAACGCCTCGCCCCGGTCCACGAGCGTGTTGTCGAGATCGAACAGCACCAGCCTCTGCACGACCACAGAGCCTAGGGCTCCGTGCCACCGCTGCAGGGCCGCGGGATCAGACGATGCGGTGGCCGAAGCGCCGGGAGGCCGCCTCCAGGTCGGGTTCGCCGAGGCGCTCGCGGAGTTCGGCGAACCGGTGCACCTTGTCGGCGCCGAAGAGGCCGGCGCGCGCCGAGTACGACTCGGCCGAGACGAACGCCGGTGGGCTGCTCTTGCTGTGGAACTTGTCGGCGTACATCACGAGCTCCTCCTCGACGGTCTCCGGCAGGTAGTCGGCGATCGGCAGCGGCAGGCCCTGGCGGCGCACGTCCTCGCTGCTGAGGCCCACTCCGGTGTGGTGGGAGCAGAAGCGGCTCAGTTCCTCCGGCAGGCCGAGACCGCGCAGCAGTTCGTGGCCGAGCACGCCGTGCCGGATGTACTCGCCGGCGCCCAGCCGGTAGACCCCGATGTCGTGCAGCAGGCTTCCCGCGCGTATCAGCTCGAGGTCGCCCTCGGTGTGGAGCTGCTCAGCCAGCTCACACACGATCCGGCAGTGCGTGTAGACCGAGTCGAACGCCTCGCGGGTCGGCGCGAACTCCTCGTGCCAGGCCCGGATCTGCTCGTCGGACGGAATCGTGATCACCCGTCCGGTTGTACAGCAGCGGCCGCGGGCGCCGGGCCGCCGGGCCGCCGGGCCGCCGGGCCGCCGGGCCGCCGGGCCGCCGGGCCGCCGGGCCGCCGGGCCGCCGGGCCGAGAATTGTCGGACCCCGGGGCTAGGTTCGGGGCGTTGGAATCGCGCGGAGGACGGGGTGGTCGCCATGGCACAGCAGGTTGTGCACTTCGAGATCATCGGGACCGGGCCGGTGAAGCTCCGGGATTATTACGGGGAGCTGTTCGGCTGGGAGTTCGCCACCGGTGGGCCGGTTGCCGAGGAGGTGTCCGACGCCGGCGACTACGGGTTCACCGAGAGTGCGACGATCCCCGGCGGCGTCGGCGGCGGGGCGAGGTTCACTCCGCACACCGTCTTCAACGTCGGCGTCCCTGACGTGGAGGCGGCACTTGCCAGAGCCGAGAGCCTGGGTGGCACCCGGGTGATGGGCCCGGCGCGGGCACCCGGGACCGGGCTGATCGTCGCGCACTTCACCGATCCCGAGGGCAATCTGATCGGGCTCGCTCAGGTGAGCTGATGGATGCCGCCTTCGTGCTGGTGCACAGCCCACTGGTCGGGCCGCTGACCTGGGTCCCGGTGGCACAGCGGCTCGAGGCCTCGGGCATGGCCGTCGCCGTGCCGTCGCTCGTCGGTGTCACCGACCGTGCTGGAGCTCAGCGAACCGGCGCCGGGAAGGGGCCACCGTTCGCTGAGCAGATTGCCCGGACGGTCGGGGACGCCATCTCTCGGCTGCCCGCTGATCGGCCGGTGGTGATCGTGGCGCACAGCAACGCGGGGCTGCTCGTCCCGGTGATCGTCGAGGCGAGCCCGCGCCCGGTGGCCGGCTGTGTGTTTCGCCGACGCGTCAGTGCCCGCCCGGGCCGGGCCGATTCCGGTTGCCTCCGCCGAGCGCCTGGAGGTGTTGCGGGCCATGGCCACCGGCGGACGGCTGCCGCGGTGGACGGAGTGGTTCGACGAGGCCGACGTGGCGCCGATGTTCCCGGACGCGCGGACCCGGGCCGAGGTTGCTGCTGAGCAGTCGAGACTGCCGCTGAGCTATTACGAGGCTGCGCTCCCGAACCCGCCGGGGTGGGCCGGGCTGCCGTGCGGATATCTGCTGTTCTCCGCGCACTACGAGCCGATGGCTCTGGATGCGGAAGAACGGGGTTGGCGGGTCGAACGGCTTCCCGGCCTGCACCTGCATCAGCTCGTCGACCCGGACGCCGTGGCGGAACGGTTGCTCGCCATGACGTCCGGGTGGGGCGCCGTGCCGGGCGGGTGACGGGGTGAGGGCGCGCCGGGCGGTGAGGGCCGGGCGGGCGGCGGGAGGGGGTGGGTCAGCGGCGGGCGGCTGCGGGGGTGGTGGCGGTGACGGCGCGGAGGATGTCGTCTACGCGGTCCTTGGCGTCGCCGAAGAGCATGGCGCAGTTTTCGCGGAAGAAGAGGGGGTTTTGGACTCCG
This sequence comes from Actinoplanes sp. GCM10030250, assembly GCF_042666575.1. Classification (NCBI taxonomy): domain Bacteria; kingdom Bacillati; phylum Actinomycetota; class Actinomycetes; order Micromonosporales; family Micromonosporaceae; genus Actinoplanes; species Actinoplanes sp. GCM10030250. Next base: position 48,608 of record NZ_JBHTDO010000050.1, read on the forward strand.
GCGTACCCGGAGGCCATTGATCTTTTGAAGACGATGACGTTGTCGGCCTCCCAGACGGTGAGGACGGGCATGCCGGCGATCGGGCTTGCCGGGTCGTCGGTGGCGGCCGGGTTGACCGTGTCGTTGGCGCCGATGACCAGGACCACCGAGGTGCCGGCGAAGTCGTCGTTGATCTCGTCCATCTCGAGGACGATGTCGTAGGGGACGCGCGCCTCAGCTAGCAGCACGTTCATGTGGCCGGGCAGCCGGCCCGCGACCGGGTGGATGCCGAAGCGGACCGTCACGCCGCGTTCGCGCAGCACCCGGGTCAGCTCGGCGACACCGTGCTGTGCCTGGGCGACCGCCATGCCGTAGCCGGGGGTGATGATCACGGAGTCGGCGCTGGACAGCAGTTCGGCGACGCCGTCGGCAGTGGCCTCGCGGTGGTCGCCGTAGTCCCGGTCCTCGGCGGGGCCGGCCTCGATGCCGAAGCCGCCCGCGATCACCGAGAGGAAGGAGCGGTTCATCGCCTTGCACATGATGTAGGACAGGTAGGCACCGGACGATCCGACCAGGGCGCCGGTGACGATGAGCAGGTCGTTCTCGAGGAGGAAGCCGGCCGCGGCGGCGGCCCAGCCCGAGTAGCTGTTCAGCATCGACACCACGACCGGCATGTCGCCGCCGCCGATGGAGGCGACCAGGTGCCAGCCCAGCAGCAGGGCGATCGCGGTGACGGCGATCAGCAGCCACAGCCGGGGTGTCACCACGAACCAGGCGGTGAGCAGGACGAAGGCGGCCAGCGCGCCGACGTTGAGGAGGTTCTTGCCGGGGAGCATCAGCGGGCTGGACTTGATCCGCGCGGAGAGCTTGAGGAAGGCGACGATCGAGCCGGTGAAGGTGACAGCGCCGATGAAGACGCCGATGACCACCTCGGCGCTGTGGATGCCGAGCATGTCCTGGCTGGTCAGCAGGGCCGCCTCGGCACCGCCGGGATGGGCCTCGACGTGCAGGTAGCCGTTCCAGCCGACCAGGACGGCGGCGAGGCCGACGAAGCTGTGCAGCAGGGCGATCAGTTCCGGCATGCCGGTCATCTCGACCTTGCGGGCCCGGTACAGACCGATCGCGGCGCCGATCGAGGTGGCCGCCACGACGAGGGCCAGTCCGGTCGTACTCATGTCTCTGAAGATGGCGAGAGCGACTGTCGCTGCCAGCGCGACCGCCATTCCGGCGATGCCGAAGGTGTTGCCGGCCTTGGCCGTCTCGTGCTTGGACAGGCCGGCCAGGGCCAGGATGAAGAGCAGGGCGGCGACGATGTAGGCGCCCTGCGCCGCGGTTTCGACGGTCATCTGATCAGCTCCTGGAGAACATGGCGAGCATGCGGCGGGTGACGGCGAAACCACCGAAGACGTTGATGGCGGCCAGCAGGATCGCGACGGAGGAGAGGGCTGTCACGACGTTGTCGCCGTGTCCCACCTGGAGCAGGGCACCGACCACGATGATCCCGGAGATCGCGTTGGTGACCGACATGAGCGGCGTGTGCAGGGCGTGGTGCACGTGGCCGATGACGTAGTAGCCGATGACGATCGCCAGGGCGAAGACCGTGAGGTGGCCGCGCAGGGCGGGCGGCGCGAGGGACGCGAGCAGGAACAGTACGGCGGCGCCAGTGCCCACGGCGACCAGGCCCCGGCCCTTCGCGGGTGGCTTCGGCACCACCTTCTCCACGGCTTTGACCGGAGCCGCCGCCGGAGCCGCGGACACCGCCACCGGTGGCGGCGGCCAGGTCAGCTCGCCGTCGCGGACCACGGTCATCGACCGCTGCACCACGTCGTCGAAGTCGAGCACGAGCTGCCCGTCCTTCTCCGGCGTCAGCAGCTTCATCAGGTTGACCAGGTTCGTGCCGTACAGCTGGGAGGCCTGCGCGGGCAGGCGGCCGGGCAGATCCGTGTACCCGATGATGGTGACGCCGTTGGCGGTGACCACCACCTCGCCCGCGACGGTCCCCTCGACGTTGCCGCCGTTGGCCGCGGCCATGTCCACGATGACGCTGCCCGGTTTCATGCTCGCCACCATCTGCGCGGTGAACAGTCGCGGAGCAGGTTTGCCGGGGATCAGCGCGGTGGTGATGATGATGTCGACCTCGGTGGCCTGCGCGGCGTAGAGCTGCGCGGCGCGCTCGTTGTAGTCGTCGGACATCTGTTTGGCGTAACCGGTCGACGAGACCTCGACGTCGGCGGCTTCGACCGGCAGGTACTCCCCGCCGAGGGACCGGACCTGGTCGGCCACCTCGGGGCGGGGGTCGGTCGCCCGTACGATCGCGCCCAGACTGCCCGCCGCACCGATGGCCGCGAGACCCGCGACGCCGGCACCCGCCACGAGCACCCGGGCCGGGGCGACCTTGCCCGCGGCCGTCACCTGGCCGGTGAAGAACCGGCCGAACGCGTGGGCCGCCTCGACGACGGCCCGGTAACCGGCGATGTTGGCCATCGACGACAGCACGTCGAGGGACTGGGCGCGGGAGATGCGCGGGACGGCGTCCATCGAGAGTGCGGTGATCGGGCGGCGGGACAGGTCCTCGACGAGCGCGGGGTCGAGGCGCGGGTTGAGCATCCCGATCAGCGTGGTACCGGCGGCCAGCCGGTCGAGCTGCCCGGCGGGCGGCGGGTTGATGGCGAAGAGGATCTCCGCGGCGAGGGGGTCGCCGATCGTCGCTCCGGCACCCGCGTAGGCCTCGTCGGAGAACGACGACTGCGCCCCGGCACCGGCCTCGACCACCACGTCGTAGCCGAGCTTGACCAACTCCGCCACGGTGGCGGGCGTCGCCGCGACCCGCCGCTCACCCGGTTGGGGATCTCGTGGAACACCGATCATCATCGTTGACTCCTCGGTTCAAAGGTGATCGTGACAACGTGCGGCACGGGTCGCCGGTTCAATTTGTTACTCGCCAGTAGGGAGAGGTTAGGTGGTCGGGCCCCAGAATCCCAGTGTCCGCCGGAGAGAAAGAACGCGAAAATTCCCTGGGCGGGCTCGTCACCAGGTAGGGCTCGTCACCAGGTGGCGAGGACCCGGGCCTGGCCGCCGGAGCCGCCCTCGTACGGGATGAGGCCGACGAAGATGGTGGCGCCGAGGCGCGGGATGCGGTCGAGGTTGGCCAGGTTCTCCAGCCCGTACCGGTCGGCGCCGGTGAGGGCCAGGTGGGTGTCGAAGGTGGCCGAGACGCCCGGGTCGATGCTGAGCGTGTCGACGCCCAGGCTCCGGATCCGGCGGTGGCGCAGCAGCCACTCGCAGGCGTCCGTGCCGAAGCCGGGGAAGTGCAGGCCGCCCGCCGCGTCGCTCCCCCGGTACGCGTCCGGGTCGCCGGCCTTGGCACCCCATCCGGAGTACATCAGCACCGCCGCGCCGTCCGGGATGCGGCCGTACCGCCGCTCGAACGCGCGCAGATCGTCCACGGTCACGACCGTGTCGGCGTCGCGGCGTGCCCGGTCGGCGATGTCGACGACCACCGCCGGCAGGATCAGCTCGGACGGCCGGAGCTCGGTCGACACCCGGCCACCGGCGGTGAAGTGGGCGGGTGCGTCGACGTGCGTACCGGTGTGCTCGATCACCGTCCACTCCTGCATGAAGTAGCCGTCGTCCTCGATCGTCGTGACCGTCCGGCGGGCGGCTTCCTCACCGGGGGCGAAGGCCGGGAAAGCCGGCGACAGCACGTAGGTGAGATCGCGGAGCCCGCTCCGCGTCCCGGCCTGGGCCGGTTCACTCACGGCGGCGGAGGCGACGAGCGCCGCACCGCCGAAGAGTGCTGCCCGGCGAGTCACGTTGTGGTTGTGGGTGGCGCCTGTCTCGTTGCACATAGGACATCCCTATCAGGCGCCGTGGGCTCCTGTCGCGATCTCCTCGATCAGCGGCGGCAGACGGGTGGAGGCGGGCAGGTGGGGTGGGTCAGAGGGAGGCCACGAAGCGGCTGAGGCGGGTCAGGCCCTCGCCGAGGTCGGGAATGGAGGCGGTGTAGGAGAGGCGTACGTGGGTGTCGGCGCTGTGCGTGCCGAAATCGCGGCCGGGGGTCAGCGCCACGTGGGCCTCCTGCAGGGCTCGCTCGCAGAACTCCCACGACGTCAGCCCCGTGCCGCTGATGTCGATGTAGACGTAGAAGGCGCCGTCCGGGCGTACCGGGACGGGCAGGCCGATGCGGGACAGGCCGTCCAGGACGAGGGCGCGGCGGGCGGCGAACTCGAGCCGGCGTTGTTCGCAGACGGCGCGGGCTTCCGGGGTGAAGCAGGCGAGGGCGGCCACCTGTGCGGGGGTGGACGGGCAGATGAAGTAGTTCTGGGCGAGCCGTTCCACCGCGGGGACCAGCGCGGGAGGGAGCACGCACCAGCCGAGGCGCCAGCCGGTCATGCCGAAGTACTTGGAGAAGCTGTTGACGACGACAGCGCCCGGGTCGAGGGCGACGGCGGTCTGCGGTGGCCGGCCCTGAGCGTCGTGGTCGCTCAGGTTGAGGTAGATCTCGTCGACCAGGCGCCAAGCGTTCCGGGAGCGGGCCAGGTCGCAGATGGCGGTGAGTTCGGCTGTCGGGATCGAAGTGCCGGTCGGGTTCGACGGCGTGGCGATCATGACGCCGGCGGTTCGATCGGACCAGTGCTCGCGTACGGCAGCCGCGTCCACCTGGAACCGATTCTCCGCTGTCGCCGGCACCAGCCGCACCCGCGCACCGAAGCTCTCCATGATCTGCCGGTTGCACGGGTACGACGGGTCCCCGATGATCACCTCGTCACCGGGGTCGACGAGGGCCGCCGCGGTCAGCAGCAGGGCCGCCGACGCTCCGGCCGTCACCACCACCCGGGCCGGATCCACCTCGACACCGTGCTCGTCCGCGTAGAACCCGGCGATCGCCTCGCGCAGGGCGGGCAGGCCGAGCGCCGCCGTATACGCCATCGGCCGCCCGTCCATCGCCGCGCGCATCGCCTCCCGGACCACCGGGGTCGCCCCGAAGTCCGGCTCGCCGATGTTCAGCCGCACCACACGGTGCCCGTCCGCCTCCAGCATGGCGGCGTGCTTGGCGAACTCCATGGCGTAGAACGGGGCCACCGCCTGCGCCCGCTGCGAAATTCTCACACCGCCGACTCTAGGAGAAGACGAAGGCGACAAAATCCCTACCCGGCCGACGATCGAAGAAGCCACCGCGAACCATCGATCTGGCACTATGCGAAGAAGATACCGATCGCAACCCACCGTCAATCGTCCCTTTGGGACACTTCCGGGCATGCCCGCCGGAGATCTCCATCTGGCCGTCGACATCTCCGCCTGGTGGACCACCGCGGTGTACGAGTCCGGCGGAACCGTTCAGCCAGTCGTCTTCGAGGGGCGGCCCCGGCTTCCCAGCGGCGTCTTCCAGGCCCGCGACACCCGGGCGCTCAGCACCGGCACCCCGGCGCTGGCGGCGAGCGTCACGCACCCGGAGGACTACCGTCCCGACCCGATGACGCTGCTGCAGACCGGCACCCCGGCACCGGGTGCCCGGTTCGATCCGGTCGCGGCCGTCGCGGCGGTGCTCGTCCAGGTCGCCGAGGCCGCCTCCGTGCAGGCCGGCAGCACTGTCACCGCGCTCACGATCATCACCGCGCAGACGTGGGGGCACCGTGCCCGGCAGCGGCTGCACCAGGCCGCCGCCACGGCGGGGCTGCCGCCGCCGCACATCGTCACCGCCGCCGCGGCTGCCGCGGCGGCCGCCCTGTCCGGCAGCACCCTGACCGGCGGCACCCGGCCCGGCTCGTTCGTCGCGGTCTGCACCACCGGCGACGCCACACCCGAGCTGACCGTCATCGACGCCGCGCACGGATTTCAGCAGCTGGCCGCCGCGCCGGTGCGTGACCCCGGTGCGCCGACCGTCGACGAGGCGCTCATCCAGCTGGCCGCCGAGCGGGCCACGCCCGGCACCGATCCGTCCGCCGCCCTCGACGACTGGCGGGTGGCCCGGGAGATCCAGCAGGCCCGCACCGCGCTCGCGGTCCAGCCCCGCGCGCCGATGCTGCTGCCCGAGCCGCACCCGGCCGTCGTGCTGACCCGTGACGACCTGGCCGCCGCCGGGGCCGCCCACCTGGCCCGGCTCCGCGAGACCGTCAAGCAGCTGCTCGCGGACGCCGACCTGGACCCGTCCGAGGTGAACGCCGTGGTGCTCGTCGGCGACGACGGCACCGTGCCCGAGGTGCAGGCCGCCCTGGCCGGCGCCGGGCTGCCGCCGACCGTCACCGTCCGTGATCCGCACGCCGTGCTCACCGGGGCGGTGCGCCTGAGCAGCCCGCCGATGGGCCTGACCGAGGCGCCGGTCCGGATACCGCGTACCCGCCCGATGCTCGGGGCGGTGAGCGGGGCGGTGCTGGTCGGTGCCTGTTCGATCGGGTTGCTCATCCAGGTGGTCAGCGGTGCTCCGGCCGTACCCCTGCCTCTGGAGAATGTGACCTTGTCGGCAGCCCTGGCCGCCCTGACCGCCTGGGCCGTCGCGCTGCTGGCGCCGGGGGGAAAAAAGCAGCCTGAGGGTGAGAACCGCCTGCGCCGCGGCTTCGTCGCGGCCGCCGCGATCGGCATCGTCCTGGCCTGGCTCTACGGTCTCGTCGCGGGGGTCAGCGCCGGCGACCCGACCGAGACCAGCCTGCGCTCCGCCCTGGCCGGCGCCGTCCCGATCGCCGCCTGCGCCGCGGTGATCGCCCTGGTGGCACCCCGCCTGCCCGCGGCCGCCCTGCCGGAGTGGCTGCGCACCGCGCGCCCGCCCGCGCTGCCGGTCGCGATGGCCGCCCTGGGTGTCGGTCTGCAGCGGGTGACCGGAACCGATCTGCCGCTCGACATGCTCGGCGCGACGCTGCTGGGCATCGCGACCGGCCTGACCGTCCCGCTCGCACCGACCCTGCGGCTGGTCACCGCGCTGCTGCTCGGCGCCGGATACGCGCTGGTCTCCGCCACCGGCTCGATGCGGTACCCGACCATCGCCTACGTCGCCGTGCTGGCCTGGTGGGCGGCGACCACCACCGCGACCGCCGCGACCGCGACGCCGAGGGCGGGCACCAGGACGGGGTAACTTCTCCGTCGTGACGATCGCCCGTTCCCTGCTGTTGTTCCTGCTCGCGGCCCTCGCCGAGATCGGCGGTGCCTGGCTGATCTGGCAGGGCTGGCGGGAGCACCGCGGACTGTGGTGGATCGCCGCGGGCGTGATCGCGCTCGGTGCGTACGGCTTTGTCGCCTGCCTGCAGCCCGACCCCCACTTCGGCCGCATCCTGGCCGCCTACGGTGGCGTCTTCGTGGCCGGTTCGCTGCTCTGGGGCATGGTCGTCGACCGATTCCGCCCGGACCGCTGGGACGTGATCGGCGCCGCCGTCTGCCTGGCCGGGGTCGCCCTGATCATGTACGCGCCGCGGCAGGGCAGCGGAGGCTAGCACCCATCTGCAATTGTCGATGCCGAGCCGGGATGGTCCCGGCACGGGGAGGCATCGCATGCATCGACGAATGCCAGCGTTGGTGATCACCGCGTTACTCGGTATCGGCGTGCTGTCAGCGCCGGCCGCGGCAGCGCCGGCCACGGTCACCACAGCCGCGGGCACGCAGAGCTCGGCGAAGTCCACATCCGTCACGCTGATCACCGGTGACCGCGTCACCCTGCGCGGCACCGCCGTCTCGGTCCAGGCCGGTACCGGCCGATCGAAGGTCGGCTTCGCGACCCAGACCGTCGGCGGCCATCGCTACGTCATCCCGTCCGACGCGTTCGCGCTGCTGCGCGAGGGCCGCCTGGACAAGCGGCTGTTCGACGTCACCACCCTGGCCACCCTCGGCGCGGAGCTGCCGCTGCTGGTGACCTACCCGGACGCCGGCCCGGCCGCCGCCCGCACCGCGATCACCGCGAGCGAGGGCCGGGTGACGCGCGACCTGTCCGCGCTGGGCCTGCTCGCGGTCCGCGCCGACCTGGAGGCCCGCAAGTCCCTCTGGTCCGGGATCACCTCGGGTACGGCCGAGGCGCGCACCCTGCGCACCGGCGTGCAGAAGGTGTGGCTGGACGGCAAGCGCAAGCTCGACCTGGACCACAGCGTCCCGCAGATCGGGGCGCCCACCGCCTGGCAGGCCGGTTTCGACGGCACCGGCGTCGAGGTCGCCGTGCTGGACAGCGGCATCGACGAGACGCACCCGGACTTCGCGGGGCAGATCGCCGGCACCGCGAACTTCACCCCGTCGCCGACCATCGACGACGAGGTCGGCCACGGTACGCACGTCGCCTCCACGATCGCCGGCACGGGTGCCGCCTCGGGCGGCAAGTACAAGGGTGTCGCACCCGGCGCCAAGCTGCTCATCGGCAAGGTCTGTGAGCTGGAGTGGTGCGAGGAGTCGTCGATCCTGGCCGGCATGGTCTGGGCCGCCGAACGCGCCAAGGTGATCAGCATCAGCCTCGGTGGCGGCGACACCCCGGAGATCGACCCGCTGGAGCAGGCCGTCAACGACCTGACCGCGGAGCACGACACGCTGTTCGTGATCGCCGCCGGCAACTCCGGCCGGCGGGGCACGATCGGTTCGCCGTCCAGCGCTGACGCGGCGCTGTCGGTCGGTGCCGTGGACCGCGAGAACCAGCTCGCCGACTTCTCCAGCCGGGGCCCGCGTACCGGTGACGGCGCGCTCAAGCCGGACATCACCGCGCCGGGCGTCGACATCGTCGCGGCCCGGGCGAAGAACGGCGTCATCGGCACCCCGGCGGCGGACGGCTACACCACGCTCTCCGGTACGTCGATGGCGACACCGCACGTGGCGGGCGCCGCGGCGATCCTCACACAGCAGCACCCGGGCTGGTCGTCGAAGCTGCGCAAGAACACGCTCGTCGCGTCGGCGCAGCCCACCGAGGGTGTCAGCGCCTACGACCAGGGTGCGGGACGGGTCGACGTGGCCCGGCAGATCACCCAGACGGTCAGCGTCGACGAGGGCAGCGTCAGCTTCGGCATTCAGGCGTGGCCGCACAACGACGATCAGCCGGTCACCCGTACGGTCACCTACCGCAACTCCGGCACCGCGGCGGTCACGCTGACGCTGGCGGTGGACGGGGCCCCGTTCTCGGTGGCGGCGACGTCGCTGACCGTACCGGCCGGTGGCACCGCGGCGACGACGGTCACCGCCGACACCCGCGGGGACATGCCGGACGGGCCGCTCGGCGGTTACCTGACGGCCACCGCCGCGGGTGGCGTACGCGTGATCACCGCCCTCGGCGTGGACCGTGAGGTGGAGAGCTACGACGTCGACGTCCGTACGACCAACCGCGACGGCACGCCCAACCTCGACCACCTGGTGGTCTTCCTCGGCCTCGACAACGACAACATCGTCGAGGTGTTCACGCCGGAGGCCTCCCAGGTCGTCCGCGTGCCGAAGGGCAGATACGGCGTGTTCGGCTGGATCTTCGAGGGTGAAGAGACGATCACCCAGCTGACCGACACCGAGATGGTCGTCGACAAGAACAGCACGCTTGCCGTCGACGCCCGCAAGGCCGGCCCGATCCGGGTGTCCGCACCGCAGGCTGACGCGGGCACGCTGCTGGCCGCCGTCAGCGCCGAGTGGACGACCGACACGTCGGGCTTCTCGGTGGGTGTCGGAGCGGCAACGTTCGACACCCTCTACGCCGGGCCGCTCTCGGCGGTGTCCCGGCCGTTCTTCCTGGCTTCGGTCATCGGCTCGTTCGCCGCTCCCGGCGCTGAGGAGACCTTCCTCAACAGTCCCTACACGACCGATCTGGCGTACTACAACAAGGGCCGGATGTTCACCGGCCTGCACAAGGCGCCCCGGCTGCGCGAACTGGCAGCCATCGACGCCTCCTACGCGACCGCGGCGACTGGTGTCCGCGGCGCGAAGGCGAACATCTCGCAGTACTCGCCGGAGAGCGGCACGTGGGCCGTCTTCACCCCGTTCGACCTGCCCTTCCGCCGCACCGAGTACGTGAACCCGGGCGCACCGTGGGCGTCGGAGTTCCTGCAGGAGGTGCCGCCCACCGGGGACGAGTTCCCGGAGACGGTCTCCGACAACTTCGCCGGGGCTCGCGAGGTCCGGGCCGGGCACACGTACCGGCAGGACTGGAACCGGGTGGTCTTCGGGCCGAACGTCACCCAGCCGCTCTTCGAGGGGCTCTGGGCGTCGCGGCTCGAGGACTACATGCTGGTCAACGTGCCGCTCTTCGGTGACGGCAGCGGGCATCCGGGCTTCTCCTCGGTGACCTCGGAGACCGCCACGCTGTACCGCAACGGCACGAAGGTCGGCGACGGCTACGAGTTCGAGGTGCCGCCCGGCAGCGCCGCCTACCGGTACGACACGACCGCCACCCGTGGCGCACCGCACCTGTTCTCCACCGAGGTGCGCGGCTCGTGGACGTTCCGGTCCGGTCACGTGGACGGCGAGGAGTTCCGGCGGCTGCCGCTGCACACCGTCCGCTTCGCACCCCGGGTGAACAGCGCGAACGCCGCTCCGGCGGGCCGCCGGTTCGAGATCCCGGTGTTCGTCGAGCACCAGCCGGACAGCAATGTCGGCCGGGTGCGGTCGGTGCGCGTCGAGGTCTCCTACGACGACGGCAAGACCTGGAAGAACGCCGCCGTCAGCGGGAAGGGCGACAAGCGGGTCGCCACGGTGCAGCACCCCCGCGGTGCCGGGTTCGTCTCGCTGCGGACGTCCGCGGCGGACACGGCCGGGAACACGGTCACCCAGACCGTGATCCGGGCGTACGCCCTGGCCTGATCGAGAGGGGGAGGCCGGGCCGTCGCCGGCCCGGCCTTCCCCGGATCGCGTTCATCTGCGATGGTCGATCGGAAAGCCGCACCGGGGGAGGCACCGTAATGCGCGCTCTTCTCATCGCCGCCGCACTCGTCATGAGCGCACTTCCCGCGCCTGCCCAGGCGGCGCAGGCCGCCGCCGGGCCTGCCGCGGTCACCTTGATCACCGGCGACCGGGTCACCCTCCAGGGCACCACGGCGTCGGTGCGTCCCGGACCGGGGCGCCGCGGCATCAGCTTCCTGACCAGGACCGCCGGCGGCCACCGCCACGTCATTCCGTCCGACGCGCTCCCCCTGCTGCGCGACGGCCGCCTCGACCGGCGCCTCTTCGACGTCACCCTGCTGGCCGAGGTCGGCGACGACCTTCCGCTGCTGCTCACCGGGCCTTCGGCCGGCCAATCCGCGGTCTACGCGGGCGCGGCCAGGGTGACGCGCGACCTCTCCGCGGTCGGCATGCTCGCGGTCCGTGCGGACGTCGCGGGCCGTGCGGCCCTCTGGTCAGGACTCACTTCGGGTACGCCGGACGCGCTCACCCTCCGGACCGGTGTGCAGAAAGTGTGGCTGGACGGCAGGCGCAGGCTCGACCTCGACCGCAGCGTCCCGCAGATCGGCGCACCCACCGCCTGGCAGGCCGGACTCGACGGCACCGGCGTCACCGTGGCCGTGCTGGACAGCGGCATCGACCTCGACCACCCCGACCTGGCCGGGCAGGTCGCCGGCACCGAGAACTTCACCGGCGCCCCGACCGGCGGCGACGAGGTCGGGCACGGCACGCACGTCGCCTCCACGATCGCGGGCACCGGAGCCGCCTCGGGCGGAAGGTACCGGGGTGTCGCGCCGGGCGCGAAGCTCCTCATCGGCAAGGTCTGCGAGACCACCTTCTGCACCGACTCCGCCGTCCTGGCCGGGATGATCTGGGCCGCCGAACGCGCCCAGGTGGTCAGCATCAGCCTCGGCGAACCGGACACGCCGGACATTGACCCGCTCGAGCAGGCCGTCAACCAGTTGACCGCAGAGCACGACACCCTCTTCGTGATCTCGGCCGGCAACCGTGGCGGCACCGGCACCGTCGGCACGCCGTCGACCGCGGACGCCGCCCTCTCGGTGGGAGCGGTCGACCGGGACGACCGGCTCACCGGTTTCTCCAGCCGCGGCCCGCGCAAGGGTGACGCCGGGCTGAAGCCGGACATCACCGCGCCCGGCGCCGGCATCGTGGCGGCCCGGGCCGGGACCGGCGGGTACACGCCGATGTCCGGCACGTCGATGGCGGCACCGCACGTGGCGGGCGCCGCGGCGATCCTCACCCAGCAGCACCCCGGCTGGTCGTCACGGCTCCGCAAGAACACGCTCGTCGCGTCTGCGCAGCCGGCCGAGGGTGTCAGCGCCTACGACCAGGGTGCCGGGCGGGTCGACGTGGCACGGCAGATCGGCCAGACGGTGACCGTGGACGAGGGCAGCGTGAGCTTCGGCGTGCAGGCGTGGCCGCATGACGACGACGCGCCGGTCCAGCGCACCGTCACCTACCGCAACTCCGGTCCGGGCGCTGTGAACCTGACCCTGGCCACGACCGGGGCGCCGTTCTCGGTGGCGGCCACGTCGCTGACCGTACCGGCGGGTGGCACCGCGGCGACCACCGTCACCGCCGGCACCAGGGAAGACCTTGCGGAGGGTCCGCTGGGTGGTCATCTCACGGCCACTGCGACAGGCGGGGTACGGGCGACGACCGCGCTCGGCGTCAACCGGGAGCCGGAGGCGTACGACGTCACCGTCCGCACCACCAACCGTGACGGCACTCCCAGCAGCGAGCACGTCGTCGAGCTGCTCGGCCTGGACGGTCCCGCCGTCGTCGAGGCCAACGCGAAACGCGGCACCGAGGTCGTCCGCGTCCCCCGCGGCCGGTACGGCGTCCACGCCACCGTCTACCACGGCGACGAGACGACCGTCCTGACCGATACCGAGCTGGTCGTCGACCGCGACCTGATCCTGACCGCGGACGCCCGTACCGCCGCACCGGTCCGCCTGACCCCGCCGCAGGCCGGTGCCACCACCGCCCTGGCCGCGGTGAGCGCTGACTGGACCACCGGTGCCGCCTACCACCCGCGCAGCGTCCTGGCCTTCACCTTCGACGACCTGTACGCCGGGCCCCTCTCCCCCGTCTCGAAGCCGTTCTTCCTGGCCTCGGCGGGCGGCTCGTTCGGGGTGGCCGGTGCCGACTTCAGCTTCCACAACAGCCCGTGGGTGACCGACCTGTGCTATTTCAGCCCCGGCCGGATGTTCGCCGGTTTGATCCGGGCTCCCGCACTCGGCTCGCTGGCGGCGCTCGACGCCACCTACGCCGCGGACAGCCCCTCCGGCAGCGCGCCCTTCGGCGGGCAGAAAGCCAACGTCGCGCGGTTCTCCGAGGAGAGCACGCCCTATGCCGTCGCACTCCCCTTCGACCTGCCGTTCCGCCGCACCGAGTACGTGAACCCGGACGTCGCGTGGAGCGGCGAGTTCAACGAGACGCTCACACCGGACGGCGGCTTCGCCGAGCCGATCAGCGGGTCGACCTCACCGCACCGCACCCTGCGGGCCGGGCGCACCTACCGCGAGGACTGGAACCGGGGAGTACACGGCCCCAACGTCACCCACCCGCCATACCCCGGCCTGTGGGCGGCCCGCGACGGCGACACCGTCACCGCTGTACTGCCGCTCTTCGGCGACGGCGCCGGTCACCCCGGCCAGTCCTGGTTCGCCACCGAGACCACGGCCCTGTACCGCGGAACCACCAAGCTGAGCGAGGGCACCGAGTTCACCCTGCCCGCGGGCCGCGCCACCTATCGCCTGGAGTCGACGGCCACGCGCGGCGCGCCGCACACCCTCGCCACCGAGGTCCGCGCCTCCTGGACGTTCCGCTCCGCCCACACGGCGGCCTTTCAGCGGCTACCCCTGCACACCGTCCGCTTCGCCCCGCCGCTCGACGACACGAACACCGCCCGCTCCGGCACCCGCCTCACCATCCCGCTCTTCGTCGAACACCAGCCGGGTTCTGAGACCGGCCGCATCCGCTCACTCGCCGTCGACGTCTCCTTCGACGACGGCCGAACCTGGCGCAAGGCCCCGCTGACCGCCGACCGGCGACTCATCATGGTTACCCACCCACCAGGCCCCGGCTTCGTCTCGCTCCGGGCCACAGCAGCCGACACCGCCGGCAACTCCGTCACCCAGACCGTCCTCAGGGCCTACGCCCTCCGCTGACCCCGGCTGGGCCTCAGCGGTGCCGAAACGCGCCAAAGACCCCGCTCACGCCCAGCTGGAGCTCTCCGCCGCGAGGGGTCGTCAGTCGAGCCAGTGGTTGTCGTGGTCGAGGTAGAACTCGCGGCGTTCGTCGTCGGTCATCTCGGCGATGCGGACCAGGCCCTCGAAGTAGCCCTCGCGCGGTGCGCCGGGCGAGAAGTGCAGCAGCATCGACGCGGGTTCGCCCGACCGGTTCTTGAAGCCGTGGATGCCGCCGGCCGGTACGTGCACGTAGTCGCCCGGCCCGGTGTCCAGCCACTCCTTGCCGTTGTAGATGTCCATCCGCCCGGAGAGGATGAAGAACGACTCGGTGAGCGTGTTGTGGAAGTGCGGATCCGGGCCGGTCACGCCCGGTCCGCACTCCCAGCGGTAGAGGCCGAACAAGCCGCCGGTGGACGCACCGGACGACAGGTAGTGCACCCGTGTCCCGTTCGGATAGACCAGTTCGGGCTCGCTGCCGTCGGGCCGGTAGAGGGCGCTGACCTCGCCCTCTTCACCGTGGTAGATCGGCGGTGGATAGGTCATGGACATCTCCTCCGGACCGTCGTGATCACACTCGGGTGCCAGTCTGCCAGCCCCGCGACCTACCGTCTGCCCGCACGGCCGTCACCGCCTGCTGAGCGGAACCTTCTTCCAGTCGGTGTCGGTGGCCAGGTAGAAGCTCGGGTAGGACGGCTGGTTGTAGGTGGTCTGCTGGCGGGCGACCTCCACCCGGTACTGCGGGTCGTGCATGAGCGTGTAGAGCTTGTGGTTCGTGACCTCGGTGCTCAGGTAGATGCGGATCGCCGAGCTGTCGGCCGTGCGTACCAGAAGCTCCTCGCGCCAATCGCCCAGGACGTCGGCCACCAGGCTGGGGTTGCCCTTGGTTCCGTTGTTGGCCCGGGTGCCGTCGGCGGTGAGCAGGCGACCGCGCTTCCAGTCGTCGATCGTCGGTGTGACGTCGCCGGCGCCGTTGACGATCTGGGTGGTGAGGTCGGCGGACCAGCGGATGCTCTGGTTGGTGCCGGGGATGGTGTCGGTGAGGATGTCGCCCTTGGCGCTGTGCAGGCCCAGGGCCTCGGAGCCGCCGGGCATGCTGGCCCAGGACTCGATGCCGCGGACCTCCGGGAGGACGTCGCCGATCATGCCGCGGCCGGTGTCGCGGCCGGAGTACGTGCCGAAGAGGACCTCGCCGTCCGCCGCGCCGCGCATCGCCATGCCGTAGGGCGCGTAGGTGGCGCCCTCGTGGACGGTGAAGATCTCCAGGCCGGGGCGGTCGGGGTCGATGTCGGTGACGTGCATGGCGTCGCCGTGGCCCAGCCGTGCGGTGGTGCCGGGGGCGGCGCTGCCCTCGGGGAGGGTGGCGAACGAGGAGTAGAGCAGGCTGCCGTCGTTGTCGATGGTGGCCGAGCCGTAGACGATCTCCTGCTTGCCGTCGGCGTCGACGTCGGCGGCGCTGAGCGAGTGGAAGCCCTGGGTGGTGAGCTTGCCGAACTCGGGGTCGGTGCCGTCGCGCCCGTGCGGGGAGTCGTTGAACGGGTTCGTCATCGGGGTCCAGCCGCTGTCGGCGTACCAGTTCTCCCGCAGGCGGCGGCCGTCCCAGTGGTAGGCGACAAGCGTGGAGCGGGTGTAGTAGCCGCGGGCGAAGACCGCCGAGGGCCGCTTGCCGTCCAGGTACGCGACGCCGGAGAGGAACCGGTCCACCCGGTTGCCGGGCTCGATGCGGGCCATCGCGTAGTCGCCCCACATCAGGCCGTCGTCGTGGCGGCCCGGCTTGTACGCGATGGTCTGGAGTTCCCGGCCGGTCGCTCCCTCGAAGACCGTCAGGTACTCGGGGCCGTCGACGATGAAGCCCTCGAACGCCCGCAGGTTGTTGCGGGTGCTGCGGGCCGGCGCGTACACGTCCATGAAGTAGTCGGTGAGCGCCTCCGCGTCGGGGCGGCTGAGCGGGTACTGATAGGCGGGCGCGATGCCGAACGCCTGCTCCAGGGTGGCCGGCCAGTGCCCGGCGACAACCTCGGGGTGCTCGTGCCAGCCGAGGAACATTCCGACGACGTGCTCGTAGTAGTCGGCGGCGCTCATCCGGTAGTCCTCGGCGGGCGAGTGGCCCGGCGTGGTGATGAAGCGCTCCTTGCCCTTGCGGATCGTCTTCGTGCCCGGCGCGGTCTTGAGCATCATCTCCGCGCGGCCGTCGCCGTCGAAGTCGTAGACCAGGAACTGGGTGTAGTGCGCGCCGGCGCGGATGTTGACGCCCAGGTCGATGCGGTGCAGCAGGGTTCCGTCGGCGCGGTACGTGTCGATGTAGACCGGGCCGGTCCAGCCGACCTGGGACACGTCCTTGGAGTTGGACGGGTCCCACTTGACGACGTACTCGTACTGGCCGTCGCCGTCCATGTCGCCGACGCTCATGTCGTTCGCCGCGTAGGTGTAGGTCTCCCCCGCCGGGGTCACGCCGTCGGCGGGCTTCTGCAACGGCAGGTCGTGGTAGCCGGTGGCCCAGGGCGTCACGGTGGCGTTCCCGACCCGGTACTTCGACGTGGCGGTGCCGTCCTTGTCGAGGTAGTTCGTGCTGTCGGTGACTGTCGCGATGCGCTTGCCGTCGCGGTACACCGGGAAGTTCTTACCGGTCAGGCCGGTGGCCGAGGCTCCGGTGGCCTCCTGCTTGAGCAGGCGCCAGCTGAGGAAGACGCCCTCGCCGGTGGAGACGGCGACCAGGCCTCGGTCGAGGTTCTCCAGGGTGATGCCGGTCCGGCCGTGTGCGGGCGCGGCCGTACCGGGTAGTCCGAGGAACAGCAGGGCCGTCGTGCACGCGGCAGCGACACCTGCCATGCGGGAGCTCATGGCGGTTCTCCTTCTCGGGGGATGTAAGGAGGAGCGAGGTAGGGCGGAGCGGGATGTGGCGCCGTCCGGTGGAGAACGGCGCTTCACGCGTACGAAAAAAGGATCTTGATCTCAGGCCGCGTCGATCTCGGCCTGCAGCTCCTTGATGAAGCCGGTCGCGGCCTGCTGCGGCGTCTGCCGCTCGAAGAGGACCTCCTCGGTGTGGCGCTTGAGGATCGCCTCGATGCTGCTCGCGCCGTTGGGGGTGACCCGGGGCGCCTCGCCGACCTTGATCGTGGACAGGTACTCGGCGGCGGCCTTGTCGGTGTCGGCCAGCTTCGGGGTGATCGCGGTGCGGACGGTGGCGTTGGACGGGACGCCACGGTCGGTGAGCAGCACCTCGCCCGCCTCGGTGGTGTTGAGCAGGTAGTCGACGAACAGCGCGGCCTCGGCCGGGTGCTTGGATCGCGAGGAGAGCGACCAGAACATCGACGGCTTGTAGTACGGGGCGGTCGCGGAGCCGGGCTGGCCGTTGCCGGGGATCTTGAGCAGCTTCAGGTTCTGACCGGACGCCGCGGCCAGCGAGGTGAGCTGGGTGTTCCACCAGGTGCCGAAGGCGGACGTGTTGGTGGCGGTGCCGGACTGGTCCAGCGGCGCGCCGGCCCGCTCGACGGTCACCGACGGCGCCGGCGCGATGCCCTGCTTGGCAAGATCGAGCAGGTACTGCCAGTAGCCGGCCAGGACCTCCGGCGGGATCGAGACCTTGCCGGCCTCGTCGTAGAGGGTCGCTCCGGCCTGGCGGGCCCAGATGTTCACACCACCAGAGTCGAAACCCCATGACTGTACGCCGGTGACCTTGCCGCCGGACGCCTTGGACACCTCGGCGCCGATGGATTTGAGGTCGTCCCACGTCCAGGTGGAGTCGTCCGGCACCGGGATCTTGTACTGGGCGAGGAGGTCGGTGTTGACGACGATCGAGTACGCGGCGACACCCGTGGGGATGGCGTACTGCTTGCCGCCGACCTTGCCGGTGTCCAGCGCGGCGGCGTCGATGCCGTCGGTCTTCAGGTGCTTCGACGCGGTGCCGAGGTCGAGCAGGGCGCCGCGTTCGGCGTACGAGGCGAGGTAGAGCTCGTCCATCTGGATGATGTCCGGTGCGTCGTTGGCGGCGACGGTGGTGGCCAGGCTGTCCCAGTAGCCGTTCCACTCCTTGAACTCACCGGACACCGTGATGTTCGGGAACTTCTTGGTGAACTGGTCGATCACCTGCTGGGTGCGCTTGTGCCGGGCGTCCGAGCCCCACCAGGTGAACCGCAGCTTCACCGCGTCGGAGGAGATGTCGCCGGACGCGTCGCCGCCGCTGTCACCGCACGCGGCGAGGGTGGCCGCCGCGCCCAGGCCGGCACCGAGGGAGAGAATTGAGCGCCTGCTGTATCGCATCGGGGGATCCTTCCGAGGGTTATTTGATACCGGTGGTGGCGATGCCTTTGATCAGGTAGCGCTGGCCGATCAGGAAGGCGAGGAAGATCGGGAGGAGGGAGACCACGCTCATCGCGAACATCGAGCCCCAGCTGGTGGCGACCGTGGAGTCGACGAACGAGCGCAGCGCGACCGGGACCGTGTACATGTCCGGGTCGGTCAGGTAGATCAGCTGGGAGAAGAAGTCGTTCCAGGTCCAGATGAACGTGAAGATCGTCGTCGTGGCCAGGGCCGGCAGCATCAGCGGCAGGATCACCTGGAGGAAGATCCGCGGGTGGCCGGCGCCGTCGATGCGGGCCGCCTCGTCGAGCTCGCGGGGCAGGCCGCGGATGAACTGGACCATCAGGAACACGAAGAACGCGTCGGTGGCCAGCAGCTTCGGCACGATCAGCGGCAGGAACGTGTTCACCCAGCCGAGGTTGGAGAACATGATGTACTGCGGGACGATCAGCACGTGGATCGGCAGCATGATCGTGCCCAGCATGACGGCGAACCACAGGCGCTTGCCGGTGAACTCGAGGCGGGCGAAGGCGTAGGCCGCCATCGAGCAGGACACCAGGTTGCCGATGATGCAGCCGATCACGACGATCGCCGAGTTCATCAGGAAGTGGCCGAACGGTGAGGACAGCGCGTCCCAGCCCTGCCCGTAGTTGTGCAGCTCCAGATCGGTCAGCACGATCCCCGGCGACCGGAAGATCTCGTTGTTCGGCCGGAGGCTGCTGACCACCATCCACAGCACCGGGTAGAGCATGACCAGGGTGAGCAGGAGCAGGCCGGCGTGCTTGGCCACGCTGCGCATCGCCCTGCTGCCCACCGGCGGCGCTTCGGCCGGCGGTGCCGGGGTGACCCGCTCCTTGAGGTCAGTCATCGTAGAAGACCCATCGCTTGGCGGCCCAGAAGTTGACCGCGGTGAACGCCGCGATGATCAGCAACAACAGCCAGGCCAGCGCGGAGGCGTAACCCATGTCGAAGTTGTTGAAGCCCCGCTGGTAGAGGTAGAGCGTGTAGAACAGGGTGGAGTCCGACGGCCCGCCCGACCCGCCCGAGACGACGAACGCCTGGGTGAACGACTGGAACGCGTGGATGATCTGCAGCACCAGGTTGAAGAAGATGATCGGGCTCAGCAGCGGCAGCGTGATCCTGCGGAACTGCGTCCACTTACCGGCACCGTCGACCTGGGCCGCCTCGTAGTACATGACCGGGATCTGCCGCAGCCCCGCCAAGAAGATGATCATCGGTGCGCCGAAGGTCCACACGTTCAGCACGATCAGCGTGCCCAGTGCGGTGTCCGGGTCCGAGATCCAGCCCCGCCCCTCGACACCGATCAGCGCCAGCGCCTGGTTGATCAGCCCGTCGGCGCCGAAGATCTGCCGCCACAGCACGGCGATCGCCACGCTGGAACCCAGCAGCGACGGCAGGTAGAACGCCGACCGGTAGAACGCCAGCCCCCGCAGCCCCCGGTCCAGCAGCATGGCCAGCGCGAGCGCGGCGGCGAGTTGCAGCGGGACAGAGATGAACACGTACTTGAACGTCACCGCGAGCGCACCGTGCAGCCGCTCGTCGCCGACCATCCGCGTCCAGTTGTCCACGCCGTTGAACTCCGGCGGCTGGATCAGGTTGTAGTCGGTGAACCCCAGCACGAACGACGCCGCGATCGGCCCGGCGGTGATCAGCACCAGCCCCGCGAACCACGGCAACAGGAAGACGAATGCGGCCTTGTTGTCCCGCGGCTTCGCCCCGGACCGAGACGAACGAAGCCGGTGAAGCTCGCCGAGGGCACTCACCCGTTCCCCTTCACGTCTGAGCGCCTCCCTACGGGGAAAGCGCTTTCCTGGCAGTGTGCACCGTCACACAGCTGCGGTCAACGGTTTCAAAGGGGTTAAGTCTGGATCGTTTCAGAGCCCAGACCGCGACCTCGCCGCCCCTCTCCGCAAGATCATCTTTTAACTATTCAACCTTCGTTTCCGGGCCCCTGCCCCCACCCACCGGAACGCCCTCACGGCGCCGCCCACCCTCGACCCCGGCCCACCTTCCGACAACGCCCCGCCCACCC